>JBEPXT010000248.1:0-2502 GCA_041641795.1 Salinigranum sp. | reverse complement strand
CCGGCGGCTGATGCGGGCCGAGTCGCGGACGGCGATAGCCGACATCGCGGTGGAGGCAGCGTCGGACATCCTGGGACACCCGGTCAACGGATTGCGGCTGTTCGACCGGGAGTCCGAGACGCTGGATCTGGTCGCCTGCACCGACGCGACGGTCGACGCCCTCGGACCGCGGCCGACGTACTCGCCGGGCGACAACATCCTCTGGGAGACGTTTCAGGACGGCGGGGTCGCGGTAATCGACGACGTCAGCTCCATCGACGACGGGTACGACCGGGACGGCATCGCGAGCGCCATGTACCTGCCCCTCGGCGACTTCGGGACGCTCTCGTTCGGCGCCCCGGAACGCGCGGCGTTCGACGAAACCGACCGGCGACTCGCAGAGATTCTCGCCGCGAACGTCGTCACCGCGCTCGAACGCGAAGAGCAGACTCGCCTCCTGCGCGAGCGCGAACGCGAACTGGAACGGCAGAACGACCGCCTCGAAGAGTTCGCCAGCGTCCTGTCTCACGACCTTCGAAACCCGTTGTCGGTCGCCAGCGGATTCCTCGAGTTGGCGCGGGAAACCTGCGAGACGGACACCGCGGACCCGCACTTCGACCGGGTCGAACGCGCTCACGACAGGATGTCGCGACTCGTCACGGACCTGCTCACGCTGGCCCGACAGGGCGAAACGGTCGGTCAGACGGAGCCCGTCTCCATCGAGGAAGTCGTCCGGGAGGCCTGGCGGAGCGTCGACACGGCGGCGGCGACGCTCGACGTCCAGACGGACGCGACCATCGAGGCCGACCGGGAGCGACTCACGACCCTCTTCGAGAACCTCTTCAGGAACGCGGTCACGCACGGCGGGTCGGCGGTGACGGTCCGGGTCGTGGAGACGAGCGACGGGTTCGCCGTCGCGGACGACGGGGAGGGAATCGACCCCGCGGACCGCGACCGGGTGTTCGAACGCGGGTTCACCACCAGCACCCACGGGTCGGGGTTCGGGCTGAACATCGTGGAGGGAATCGTCGACGCCCACGGCTGGACGATTCGGGCCGACGAGAGCGAGGCGGGGGGTGCGCGCCTGGACATCGGTGGCGTGACCCCGTCCTGACCACGGCCCGGACCGACATGCTCTCCCGTCTCGTCGTCCTACGTGACGTATGAGTTCGCCAGCGGACGATCCGCGCGAGCGCCCGCCGTCGGTCACAGACCGGGTCGTCGCCGGGTTCCAGGAGCAGCCGATTCTGGGCGCCGGCGTGGTGTTGCTCGCGTTGCTCGCGGTGGGATTTCTCCTGGCGGGCATCCTGGTCCTGCTCTCGTCGGTGCCTGCGCTCCCGACGCTCGTATTAATCGTTTGATAAAAATCGGGCTTCCCCGTCCCGCACCGTTTCGACCACACTAACAATACGTGTCGGACGCGAAATATATACTGTCGGGAGTTTCGCCGCCGCTCCCAGGAGCGAGACCGATGACCAGCCCACCGACGACACACACGACCGGCCGACTGGACCGCGGGAACGTCACCTACCGGAACGCGCGCGTGGTAATCACGCCCTCGGGGCCCCATCACTACGACGTGGACGTCAGCGAGCGCCCCGGTGAGACGACGCGGCACGCCGTCGAACGAGTGGTCGTCAACACCGCGGAGATGACGTTCGAGACGCCGGTCTGGTTCATCGACGTCGAACTCGACGTCGGCGTTCCCGTGGACGGTCCCGGCGATACGCTCTGGGTCTGGGTGTGACCGCGGACCCCCACCGTTTTTCGCGCCCGTCTCTGGCGCACTGGCTAGCGGTTTCGAGTCACGTCCGTTTCAGCCGACCGCGTCCGCCGACGGCGCGGCCAACGACAGGTCTTTGCGAGCGCCATCTGTACTCGCCGATATGTCGCGGAAGCTGTACGACGCGCTCGGACGCGTAGCCGCACACGCACTCGCCGACGAGGACCTCGTGGTGAACACGATTCAGGCCACCGACGAGAACGGCAACGACCAGCGGGGGTTCCGCATCCAGCGGGGCGAGTCCACGATAGAACTGTTCGGGTACGCCTCGCAGGCGTATCTCACGGCGTCCATTCCGTACCAGTTCAGCGACCTCGTGGTGCGGCACCTCGACCCGACGGACGTCGAGCAGTACGCCGAGGACAACTCGCTCTCGCGGGAGCAGGCCCACGCCGACCTGGTCGAGATGCGCGTCCGGCAACTGCAGGAACCGCCCGAGGACGGCGAGGACGCAGAGCAGTACGAGTCGCCCATCGACGTGGTGAAGGCCGTCGCCCAGGAGGTCCAGTCCCACGTCTACCCCGTCTGGTTCGACAACGAGCGCCAGGAGCTGTTCAACGGGTTCGCCGTCCAGCGCCGACTCTACGTCTACGAGGACGACTTCTCCCTGCGCGTGTACGCGAACACGATGGACCGCCTGAAACACGACACCGGGCACGTCGTGGCGAACCTCTCCGACGCGCTGAACGTAGAACTGCTCCGGGAGGGCCAACCCGTCGAAGAGGTGGAGGCGTCCGGCC
>JBEPXT010000247.1:0-2578 GCA_041641795.1 Salinigranum sp. | reverse complement strand
CTGGCGGTCTTCGGCGCGTTCCGGAAGTACTAGCCGCCGTCGGCGTCGTCACGCGGCCGCATCGCAGGTCCTTTGGTGTCGCCTCGCGCCCGATAGCACATGGACGCACACCTGGACGGCGACGTCGTTCGCGTCGGCGGGAACGCCCGCCAGCGGTTCTACGACTCCCGGGGATACGGCCGACCCCTGGACGGGAACGAAATCGCCCTCGCACCGGTCGAGGCCGCCCACCTGCTCTCCCGCGGCGACCTCGACGCCGTCGTCGTCGACGGCGTGCGGATGGCGTTCCGCGAGTTCCTGGCGCTCACCGACGCCGTCCTCCAGTTCGTCGTCTACAAGGACCTGCGCGACCGCGGATTCTACCTCTCGCCCGCCCGTTCGAGTCGGACGGCCGACCCCGAGGAGGCCGACCTGGTAGTCTATCCCCGCGGCAAGGGGCCGTGGGACGACGAGGTCGCCTACCGCGTCCGAGTCGTCGGCGAACGCGAACCGATTCGGCTGGCAGACCTCGGCGGGGAGGTGCTGGCGGTGGTCGACGAGGACGGCGAACTCACGTACTTCGAGACCAGCACGGATACGCCGGACGGGTCGGCCGCGTACGACCCCCCCGCCGATCTCGACGCGACGCTGCTGGCCGACCGGGCGCTCCTGTGGGACCCCCCGGACGCCGTGTATCGCGACGGGTTCTACGGACAGCGGCTGTTCGGCCGGAACGCCGAGTCCGGGCCGATTCAACTCTCGCTGGTCGAGGCCGCCGCTCTCGTCCGCCGGGGCGCGCTCTCGCTGTCCGAGGCGGAGGTCGTCCAGCGGGGGCGGGCCGTCGAGGGCGACCGATTCGACCGCCGCCTCCGGGTGTACGCCGCCCTCCGGGACGCCGGGACCGTCCCGAAGAGCGGGTTCAAGTTCGGGGCGGACTTCCGCGTCTACGAGTCGTTCTCGACCATCGACGACCTGGGCCACTCCGACAGCCTCGTCAGGGTCGTCGGCCGGAACCGCGAGGTGCTCCCCCGGGACCTGTCGCTGGACGTCCGGCTGGCCGGCGGGGTCCGGAAGCGAATGGTTTTTGCGCTCACCGGCGCCAAGCAGGGGATAGACTGGCTTTCGGTAGCCCGGCTTACACCATGACACGCGACAGCGAGTCCGAGACGGCAGGCGCACGAACCGACGGTGGCGAGACGGCGAGCGGAGCGGACGACGTCGCCCTGGACCCGTGGGGCTCCTCGACCGTCTCGGACTACCGGAAGCTCTTCGAGCAGTTCGGCATCGAGCAGTACGAGGAGGTGCTCCCGTCGGTGCCGAACCCGCACTACCTGATGCGGCGCGGGGTCATCTTCGGTCACCGCGACTACCGACCGGTCGCCGAGGCGATGCAGGCGGACGAGCCGTTCGCCGCCCTCTCGGGGTTCATGCCGACCGGCGACCCGCACATCGGACACAAACTCGTCTTCGACGAGATAATCTGGCACCAGCAGCAGGGCGGAGACGCCTACGCGCTCATCGCGGACCTGGAGGCCCACAGCGCCCGCGGCCTGACGTGGGACGAGATAGACGAGCACGCGCGTAACTACCTCCTGAGCCTGTTGGCGCTCGGGTTCGACCCGGAGGAGGGCGAACTCTACCGGCAGTCGACCAACCGCGAGGTGCAGGACCTCGGGTTCGAACTCGGGAGCAAGGCGAACTTCTCCGAACTGCAGGCCATCTACGGGTTCGACGGCGAGACGTCGGTGTCACACATGCAGTCGGTGGTGACGCAGATGGCGGACATCCTCTATCCCCAGCTGGACGAACCGAAGCCCACGGTCATCCCCGTCGGCCCCGACCAGGACCCGCACGTCCGCCTCGCCCGCGACCTCGCCGCCAGGATGCGGTACTTCCGCGTCACCGAGGCGTACGCGAGCTTCGAACTGGAGGCCGCCGAACGACCACTCGTCCGGACCGCCTACGAGCACCGCGCGGAGTACGCCGAGGACCCCGAGACGCCGCGCTGTGAGGAAGCCGCCGACTGGCTCGCGGCGCTGGACACCGACGTCGAGGCGCCCCGCGACGCGGCGGTTCGCAAACTTCGGAACGCCGGGATGGAGCCGCTCCGCCCCCGGATTCGGTTCCTCGACCGTAACGCCACCGAGGAGGCGTTCGAGGCGCTGGTCGAGGCCGTCGACGGCGAGAAGCGCCGGTACGACGAGCACGTCGACGCGTTCGATCTGGACCGGGAGGCGGCGGAGGACCTCGCCCGCGAAATCGAACTCGAGACCGGCGGCTTCGGGTTCGTCCCCCCGTCGTCCATCTACCACCGGTTCATGACCGGTCTGACCGGGGGGAAGATGTCGTCGTCGGTGCCCGCCTCGCACATCTCCCTGCTCGACGACCCTGCGGACGGCTACGACAAGGTGAAGGCGGCGACCACCGGCGGGCGCGAAACCGCGGAGGAACAGCGCCGACTCGGCGGCGAGGCCGACAAGTGCCCGGTGTACGAACTGTACGCCTACCTGCTGGCGGGCGACGACGACGAGTTCGCGAAGGAAGTCTACGACGAGTGCGTCGGCGGCGAGCGTCTCTGCGGCGACTGCAAGGAGCAGGC
>JBEPXT010000246.1:0-2603 GCA_041641795.1 Salinigranum sp. | reverse complement strand
GGCTTGCACCTCCGTCAGTCCGAACTGCTGTGTGTCCCGGAGCCCGTCGGCCTCAGAGACCTCGAGCAGGTCGAACTGCACGCCGGCCGCCTCACACCGCCGCTCGAACTGCTGGAGGACAGACCGGTTCGGGAAGTACGCTTCGACGGTCCAACTCCCGACGTCCCGCTCGGCCGAGAGAAAGACCGCTTCCCCGTCGGTCCACCGGTGGTAATCCAGCGAGGCACTCGCTTTCGGCGTGAGTCGGGCCCGGTAGAGTCGCCGCGCGCCCGTCCCGCCGACGGTGACGTACCGGACGACCGTCTCGTCGGTGTCCAGACCACACTCGAACGCTTCGAGGTCCCCGCCACTCGCCCAGATTGTGAGGTCGAGGGACCCGTCGTCGGTCGGCGTCTGCTGTTTGAGGGTGACCGAGACCTCGGGTGCGGACTCGACACTCGTCTCCAGAACGGGAGCGCCGAGCGAGACGCTGGCGAACAGAGTCATCGCCGACCCTCCCGTTCCTCAGTGGTGGTGTGACGATGCGTGTGTTCTGGCTCGGAGAGTGTAGGGGTGGTCGTTCGCATAGGTGTGTAACTCTCAGTGCGGTGCATCACCGCTTGGCCTAAACAGATAGTTACTCAGTGAACCGAACAGTGTCTCAGCAGTCAACGACGGCGCCAGTGCCGTGTAGAAGGCAGTACGCGGCAGGTTCGCGCTCGCCGACAGTCGTCGACTGCGTGGGCCAGTGGGACCACTCGGTCGTCCCCACGGCCGACAGCGACCTCACCCAGAGGACAAACAGTCCGACGACGGGTTCAGCTACTCCCCCGGCGACCCGTGGTCGACTGTTCGTGCGGTGGTGACCGGGTGTCTGCAGTGCCGCGTCCGTGTCGAGTTGTCGCGGCCTGCCTCCGGCGTGGAGCACGGGGTGTCGGTGACTACCACGAAACAGAGCCGAACCGGCCGTCAGACGCGGATGTCGCGCCGGAACGTCACTCGGAGACCTTGGTGACGACCTGGAGTGCCCTCCGGGACGCGTCGTCGTCGTCGGTGACGGCGTCGATGGGCACGAGAACGCTCTGGACGAGCCACTCGTCGTCGTCGTTCCGACCCATGCGGACTTTGCTCTCGGGGACGACCGAACGGGCGGAGCGGTTCGCCCACGCCGGCGTCCGGATCTCGCCGAACGTGTCCGGGTCGCGGAACCGCACGTGGTAGTAGCTGTCCCCGCGTTCGACCGTCTTGACCGTCAGCTGTGACGCCATGTGTGAGTACGGGACCGCTCTGCGGAACCCGCCTCTGCTTGCAGGCGAAACCTGCTTTGCGGTCACTCCGAGGGGCCCGTTCGCTGGCTGGCGTCGACCGGCGGCGAGGGGGCGTCCGCCACACCGTCCGAGTACGGGGTGCCGTCCGTCACGCGCTCCGGCCGCGCGGGGTCGCCCGACGTACCCTCCGTCGGAGCGTCCCCGGTCACCGCCTGTGGGTCCGCTCCCTCGTCCTCGCCGACGCTGACGTCCGGGACGAGCGGGTCGCCATGGAGGAGTTCCGGGAGGACGATGCGAACCGTCTCGAGCATGAGAACGAACAGAATGGGCAACAGGAAGAACCCGTACCACCCGAACAGAATCGGACCGAGGATGTACGCGAACAACAGGAGCATGGAGTTGACCTGCCGTCCGGAGACGTATGGCTGGAGGAACGACTGGGGGAGGACGTCGAGGACCAGAAAGTAGACGACGAGCGCAGCTCCGACGAAGGCGAACGCCCCGCTCCCGGTCGTCGACGCCTGGTAGGCGAGATAGGCAGTGAGTGGGACGTACGCGACCTTCCCTACGACGACGGGTATCAGGCTGGCGACGCCAGTCAGCAACCCGAGGGAGTACACCATCGGCACCTGTATTCCCGGCGGGGCCACGAAGTTCGTCGCCGCGTACGTCACCGTCGCGATGACCGACATGACGACGGCGAACAGCAGGTTCCCGAAGAAGATGGACTCCAGGTCGTCGTCGACAGCCAGCGCGTACGTGTGCACGGTCGTCTCCTGCCCGCCCGTGAGGGCTCCGAACGAGTCGGCGAGTGCGTCGTCGTACGTGAGAAGCGCGTAAGCGAGGGTGATGGCGAGTCCCATCAGGAGTAGCCCCCCGAACGTCGCGCTGAGCGCACTCAGGACCTGGTCGAGTCCGACGCCGGGTGAGAGGCCGGTCAGTTGGTCGACCACCGACGACCCCTGCTGTGAGGACCCGGACTCGGCTGCCCAACCCGCGGGACCGCCGAATCGGGTGAGTCGTGAGGTGAGCGTCCGGACGACCCCCTCGTCGAGACGCGGCTGGAGTTGCTGGAGGATTCGGTAGCCCGCATAGAAGACGACCAGAAACACGGGAAGCAGGACGGTCAGCACGGTCAGCGCCGCCGCGAGGCTCTCGGAGTCGACGAACTCGCTGATTCGCTGGCAGATCGGCCGGGTGGCGTAGTACCCGAACAGGCCGAGGACGAGCAGACCGACGAGTGAGTGTCCGACGAACAACGCCACACCCGCCAGTGCGACGACGTAGACCCACCAGGCGGCGCGGTCGCGGCTCAGTGCCGTCACGGCCTTCCTGCCCCCTCCGACCCGGTTCGAC
>JBEPXT010000245.1:0-2662 GCA_041641795.1 Salinigranum sp. | reverse complement strand
CGGGAACGCGACCGGACGCGACGGCCTCGGCGGGGCCTCCTTCGCCAGCGAGGACCTCGCGGAGGACGCCGAGACCGAGGACCGCCCGGCGGTGCAGGTCGGCGACCCCTACACGGAGAAACTGCTCATCGAGGCGAACGAGCGACTCGTCGACGAGGGGCTGATACAGTCGGCCCGCGACCTCGGCGCGGCAGGACTCGGTGGGGCCTCCGCGGAACTCGTCGCGAAGGGCGGCTACGGCGCGGACATCGACCTCGACCGCGTCCACCAGCGGGAACCGAACATGAACGCCCTCGAAATCCTGCTCGCGGAGTCACAGGAGCGGATGTGCTACGAGGTCCGGCCGGAGGACGTGGACCGCGTCGCCGCCATCGCCGAACGGTTCGACCTCGGCTGTTCGGTCATCGGCGAGGTGACCGAGGGCAACTACGTCTGCACGTTCGCGGGCGAGTCCGAGAGCGACCGCGAAGTCGTCGTCGACGTGCCGGCCGAGTTCCTCGGCGACGGCGCGCCGATGAACGACCTGGACTCGGTCGACCCGGAACAGCCACCCCGGGACTACCCCGAGACCGACGCCGCCGAACTGGCCGACGCGCTCCGGTCGGTGGTCGCCGACCCCTCGACCGCCAGCAAGCGCTGGGTCTACCGACAGTACGACCACGAGGTCGGGACCCGGACCGCGGTGCGCCCCGGCGACGACGCCGCGGTGCTCGCGCTTCACGAGACAGCGGACGCGGACGGCGTCGGCACCGGCCTCGCGCTCTCGTCGGGCGCGGAGCCGAACTGGACGAGTGTCGCGCCGTACGAGGGGGCCCGCGCGGTCGCACTGGAGAACGCGACGAACCTCGCGGCGAAGGGTGCCCGACCCCTCGCCGCGGTGGACTGTTTGAACGGTGGGAACCCCGAGAAACCCGAGGTGTACGGCGGCTTCCGGGGCATCGTCGACGGCCTCGCGGAGATGTGCGGGACGCTGTCGGTCCCGGTCGTCGGCGGGAACGTCTCGCTGTACAACGACTCGGTGGCCGGGCCGATTCCGCCGACGCCGACGCTGGCGATGCTCGGGACGAAGGCCGGCTACGACGCGCCGCCGGCCGCGCTGTCCGGCGAGGGTGAACTGCTCCTCGTCGGCGGCGTGGAGGCAGGGGCGCTCTCCGAGGACGCGCCCGACGACGCCTCGCCTCACGCACTGGGCGGGTCGGTCTACCTCTCGGAGGTCGGCGGGACCGACCGATTCCCGGCGCTGCCCGAGAACCCGGCTCCGTTCGTCGAGGTACTCTCCGACGTCGCGGACGCCGAGACGACGCTGGCGACCCACGACGTGAGCCACGGCGGACTGGCGGTCACGCTCGCGGAGATGGTCGGCGACGCCGGCGCGTCGGTCGCGGTCCCCGACGAGCGTGCGCTGTTCTCGGAGGCTCCGGGCCGGGCCGTCGTCGAGACCACCGACCCCGAGGCGGTCCGTGCCGCCTTCGCGGGCGTCGCGCCGGTTCGCTCGCTCGGGACCGCAGACGACTCCGGGACGCTGACGCTGTCCGTCGCGGACCCCGAGACGGACCTGACGCTCGACGCCGCGGAGATAGCCGAGTTGCGCGCGACGCTCGCGGACGCACTCGACTGAGTTTTTAGGTCGGGGCGTTCGTACGCCCGGGTATGGTCTCGCGGGAGAACAAGGTAGTCCTCGGCTGTATCGTCGCCGGCATCGTCTTCGCCCGGGGGACGCAGGCACTGACCGGGAGTTTCGACCTCGCTTTCGGGACCCTGCTGACCGTGTCGGTGCTGGTTCCCATCGGCGTGAACGAGTACCTCAACCGCAAGCGGATGGACGGCTGAACGGGCCTCGGAGGGAGCCGACGGCTCCGGAGTCGACCGCTACGTCGAGACGACCTCGAACCGCGTCACCAGCAGTCGGACCAGCAGGTACGCCCCGACCGCGAGCACCCCGTAGCCGACGACCGTCAGGTACGTCAGGGCGTCGGCGCTCCCGATGGCCAGTTTCGCGACGGTGTTCGCCGGACTGCCCGGCAGGAGCGTCGCGCCGCCGAAGGCCGCCAGCACACCGACGGAGTAGAGGAACTGCGCGGCCCGGCGGTCCGGCGCGAGCAACCCGACCGCAGAGCCCATCCCGACCACCAGCAGCGAGAACGCGGCGACCAGTGCGACGAGCACCAGCGGGTTCGAGACGGTCGTCCCGTTGAATCGCAGGAGGCCAATCCAGAGCGCGGCCTGTGCCGGGGCGAGACTCGCGGCCGCGAGGAGTTTGCCGTCGACGATGTCGAGGAGGCTCACGGGGGCGACGCGCAGCAGTTCGAGCGTCCCGCGTTCGAACTCCTCGGTGAGCGAGTCCACCGCGATAGAGCCGGAGATGAACACCGGCAGAAAGAGCAGGAGCGGGACCAGTACGGTGTAGGTGAAACTGTAGTACGGCGAGGAGGTCCCCTCCGGTGGCAGGTCAAGCGGCGTGGCGTCGAGGTACGCCGCGCGGTCCGCGCGTTCCCCGCGCTCGAAGGTCCGCAGGGCGTCACGCAACTGGACGACGACGAGCGTGGTCTGGACGTTCGAGTCCGGCGCGACGGCCGACACGCGCACCCGCCCGTCCACCGTCTCCGTCGCCAGCACCGCGTCCACCTGCCCTCGCTCGAAGGCAGCCAGCGCGGCGTCCTGT
>JBEPXT010000244.1:0-2744 GCA_041641795.1 Salinigranum sp. | reverse complement strand
TCTGGACGCACCGCTGCTGTCCCGGGGGCCGCGGTCACTTCGTGATGCCCGCGCTGGTCGAAACCCCCTCGAACGAGCGGACCGAGCGCAGGAGCAGACGCTCGGAGAAGCCGGACGCGAACGCGATACCGAGAACCACCGGTGAGTCGAGAAGGCCAGGTGCGCCGCCCACGGTAGTGAACACCACGACCAGGAACGCCGAAACCGAGCCGATGACGATTCTGATGATGGGCAGCCAGTAGCCGAGAATCCGGGTCATCGAGTGGAGCGACTCCGGTTCCGTCTCGATGGCCCGTATCCCGCTGATGGAGGCACCGACCGCACCGAAGACGAGTACCAGAATCGTGTCTTCGATGCCGAGCGCAACGTCGGGTCGAATCGGGAACCAACCGACGATGACCCCGATAGACGCGATGGTCAGCGCGATAAATGTCAGGACGTTGATTCGGAGAGTCTCGGCCTGCTGATACCGTTCCAGATAGTGGTCGTGGAGAATCTCGCTCGCGTCCAGCAGCTCGGAGAGTTCGACGTTCGTCTTCAGACGCTCGCCGTCCCCGAGGTAGTCACGGATGGCACGCCGTCGCCAACTCTTCGAGAGCGTCTCGCTCTCGTGGAAGACAGCTCTCGCGCTCTGGAGGACCGACGCGTCGTCTATCTGTGCCTCGCCGACGAGCAGTTGACGCTGCGCCGCGTACAGCGACCCAAGCGCTGCGCTCGGGTTGTAAAACGTGCTCTCCCTGTCGATTCTGAACTGAGCGTCGATGAGATACTCCAGTGCCGACAGCGCCCACGGGAACACCGTGATTGGGGCAGTCGACTCCTGCGCGTGGCTTCCCTCGGGGATTCGCGGTGACGCTGCCTCCCACGTCTCGCTGGGCTCAGTGAGTACCGGAGCCGAGGGGCCCGTGCCTCCCGTCGTGGGGGTCTTCTCCCCGGTCGGTGCCGTCCCCTCGTCTCCGGAGCCAGTCCGCCCGGCGGCGTCTTCGGTCGTCTCCTCCGGCGCGACAAAGCCCGGCGGCGAGAACGGGGACATCCCCGGCATCGGCCCGTACCCCCAGACGCTTCGATACGCGGCAATCTCCTCGTCTGACCAGCCGAGATAGCGTCTGACGTCCCTGTCCTTCCACTGGAAGACGGCGACGATAGTCTCCTCGTTCCAACCCTGGTAGTGTTTGCCCGAGATGAGCTGGTTTATCCGGTCAAAATCGCGCAGTAGAGTCACCGAGGCGCCACGCTCCTCGTCTCGGTACGCCAGAAAGAACTTCTGCATCAGCTCGGTCTTCTGTATCTCGAGCTCCGCCTCCACAAACCGGCGCATCGACCGCCTGCCGGTGAGTGGCTCCAGGACGATACGCAACGCCAACCGAACCTTCCCGGCTGTCGACCCCGCCAGCCACCGGAGCGACCGCGACACTGTCCAGACGAGCCACCCGACGAACTGCTGGAGCCGGCCGAGTGCTCCCGACAGCCCCCGGCGAACGCGGGTTCGAGTCCTCTCGGTCCCGACACCTCCCGGTGTCTCCTCTCCCCCTTCGTGACGCATGTCCATCCCGACATGACATACAACTAATAGCTCTAAAGCTGTTTCGCTGGGACGCCAAGAGCCGTCGCCCACCGAACCGCAGTCGTACCGCTGTCGTCGAAACGCTCGCGTCGCCCGCCGAGCCGGCGCCTCCCGACGGTATCTACCGCCGGTCTGGGGTGCTAACTGACCACATCCAGCAAAGTTAGGTGACTCCGGCAAGTAGTGGAGGTAACCGTGAGGACGAACAGGCACTCGCCGCTCCCCGACCCGTTGTCCCGGTCTCCGCACGCGTCTCCTCGGTCATTCTGTCGTGCTCACCACGCCCCCATCACGCGTTCGCAGCGGCCCGACGGCCGCGGACAGCGACCACGGGGCGACGACGCGGGGGAGGGTCGCGCGTGACCGACGCGAGCCACTCCGAGGCGGAGGTCACAGCCACCGCCGACCAGTTCGAACCGCTCTCGGTCGACGACGCGGCCGGCCTCGCAGAGCGCATCACCGAGAACGTCGAACGCGTCATCGTCGGCCAGCACGGCGCCATCGAGCACATCCTCGTCGCGCTCCTCGCCCGCGGCCACCTCCTCCTGGAGGACGTTCCGGGCGTGGGTAAGACGATGCTGGCCCGCTCGATCGCCACCTCCATCGACTGCACGTTCAAACGCGTGCAGTTCACGCCCGACCTCCTCCCGTCGGACGTGACGGGCGTGAACGTGTTCAACCAGAAGAGCCGCGAGTTCGAGTTCCAGCCCGGCCCGGTGTTCGCCAACGTCGTCCTCGGCGACGAGATAAACCGGGCACCGCCGAAGACGCAGGCCGCGCTCCTCGAAGCGATGGAGGAAGGGCAGGTGACCGTCGACGGCGACACCCACCGACTCCCCTCACCCTTCACCGTCATCGCGACGCAGAACGACGTCGAGCCGAACCGGACGTACGAGCTGCCGATGGCCGAAATCGACCGCTTCATGAAGAAGCTCCGACTCGGCTACCCGTCGGAGGCGGACGAGACCGAACTGCTCGGGAGAGTGGCCGGCGACCACCCCATCGAGTCGCTCGAACCCGTCGCCTCCATCCCCGAAGTACAGCGCGCCCGGCGGACGGTCACCACCGTCGACGTCCGCGAACCGGTTCGGTCGTACGTCACCCGACTGGCGTCGTTCACGCGGAAGCACGCCCAGTTGGGCGTCTCACCCCGTGGCGGCATCGCGCTCGTCCGCGCCGC
>JBEPXT010000243.1:0-2748 GCA_041641795.1 Salinigranum sp. | reverse complement strand
CGGCGGTGTTCGGCGCGAGGCCGGCCGACGGTTCGTCGATGAGCAACACGTCTGGTTCCATCACCAGCGCACGGGCGAACGCCAGCACCTGTCGCTGCCCGCCCGAGAGGGTGCTCGCCTTCGCCTTGCGCTTCTCTACGAGCAGGGGGAACCGGTCGTACAGTTGGTCGAGCACGGGTTCGAGGTCGTCAGACCGGGCGACGCCGCCCATCTTGAGGTTCTCCTCGATGGTCAGCGACCCGAAGACGTTCTCGGTCTGCGGGACGTAGCCGATGCCCTCGCGGACGATGTCCTCGGGAGCCATCCCGCCGATGTCCTGCCCGTCGAACCGGACCTGCCCCTCCCAGGGGGTCAGGAGTCCGAAGACGGTCTTCAACACCGTGGACTTGCCCGCGCCGTTCGGCCCGACGAGACACGCTATCTCGCCGTCGGCGAGCGACAGCGAGAGGTCGTCGAGCACCTGCACCTCGCCGTAGCCGCTGTCGACGTGGTCGACCGAGAGAATCGGCTCGCCGCCGGTGTCGGTCGTCGACTCCGCCGGCGTCGTGTCCGTCTCGGTGGACCGTCCGGCGTCGTCCGTGTCGCTCGGCCCAGCGTCGTCGGTGCCGCTCATTCGCCCGGCCCTCCGAGGTAGGCGTCGATGACGCGGTCGTCGCCTCTCACCTGGTCCGGCGTCCCTTCGACGAGGACCGACCCCTGGTCGAGGACGATTATCGGGTCCGCGAGGTTCATGATGAACTCCATGTCGTGTTCGATGATACAGAGGGTGATGTCTTCCTCCTCGTTCAGTCGGGCGATGTGCTCGCGAAGTTTGACCGCGAGCGTCGGGTTCACCCCGGCGACCGGTTCGTCGAGCAGGAGTAGCTCCGGTTCGGCCAGCATGGCACGGGCGAGTTCGACGAGTTTCATCTGCCCGCCGGAGATGTCCGTCGCCGGCTGGGTCGCGAGGTGGTCTATCTCGAACGTCTCCAGCATCCGGTGGGCGTCCTCGATGTTCGCCGTCTCGGCGGCACCGACCGCCCCTGGATTGGTGAACAGTTGGAGGAACGACTCGCCCGGCTGGTCGCGCGGCCCGACGAGCATCGCCTCGCGGACGGTCATGCCTTCGAGTTTCCGGGGCGTCTGGAACGTCCGGACGAGTCCCTCGTCGGCTACCTCGTGGGGAGACTTGCCGGTCACGTCTGCCCCGTTGACGGTGACCGTGCCGCCGTCCGGTTCGTAGAAGCCGGAGACGAGGTTGAAGATGGTGGACTTGCCGGCCCCGTTCGGGCCGATGAGGCCCGTGATGGTCCCCCGCTCCACGGCGAAGGAGGCGTGGTCGGTGGCGACCAGGCCGCCGAACCGCTTCTGGAGGTCGTCGACCCGCAGGACCACGTCCTCCTTGTCGAGGTTCGGCCCGTCGTGGATAGACTGCGTCGGCTCCTCTGTCGGCGCGTCCTGTTCACTCATCCGTCTCACCCCCCTCGTCGGGGTCCGCGTGTGCGCTGGCCGCGGCGTCTTCGGTGACGGTCTCGCGGGGGTTCGTCTCGCCAGCCCCCGACGACTCCGCCACCGACTCGGGCCAGATGAGTTCCCGCTGTGGCGGGAGCACGCCCTGCGGCCGGAACCGCATCACGACGATGATGAGCACGCCGACGGCGAGCAGTCGCGTCGAGGCGATGTTGCCGACGACGGTGGCGTACACACCCGGTATCAGCGGCAGGTCGAACACGAGGCCGATGTCGGTGAACGGGATGCCGAACGTCGAGGGGAAGGCGGCGGGCAACACGTCGCCGAGGAAGCGCGTCCCCTCGCGGATGGCGATGACCACGAAGCCACCGAACATCGCGCCCCGGTTGGAGCCGCTCCCGCCCAGGATGACCGCGATCCACACGTAGAACGTGTTTATCGGTTCGAGGTCGCCCGGACTGACGAAGAGGTTGAGGTGGGCGTAGAAGACGCCGCCGAGCGCCATGATGACGCTCCCGAGGACGAACGCCTGCATCTTGAACGCGTAGGTGTTCTTCCCGAGCGCCTCCGCGAGGTCCTCGTCCGAGCGGATGGTCCGCAGGACGCGGCCCCACGGCGAGCGGTGGGCCCGCCGGAGGACGAGGTAGACCCCGCCGGCCAGCGCGAAGACGAGTGCGACGTTCAGGAGTGCCTGCCAGAACGGCGTCCCGAGGGTGAATCCGAGAATCCGCGTCGAGTACACGCCGGGAATCGACAACTCCAGTTCCGCGAACCGGAGGCCGGGCATCGCCTCGGGGAACGTCCCGAGCAGCGGCCAGCCGTCGAAGAAGCCCGGGATACCCCGGAGTCCGGCGCTGCCGTTGGTCACCTCCTGCTGGTTGAGAAAGAGCAGGCGGACGACCTCGGCCAGACCGAGCGAGGCGATGGCGAGGTAGTCGGCCCGCAGTCTGAGCGTCGGGATTCCGATTGCGACGGCGACGACGATGGCCAACGCGATGGCAACGAAGAGGCCGACGAGCGTGAGCGGAACGACCCCGAACAGCCGCGAGCCCTCGATGCCGAGTGGCGAACTCGACGCCGTCAACAGTGCGGTCCCGTACGCGCCGAGTCCGAAGAACGCCGCCACGGAGAAGTTGATGAGACCAGCGTACCCCCACTGGGAGTTCAGCCCGAACGAGAGGAGTACGTACATCCCGACAAGCCCGACGAGATACAGGAAGTACGTCGGGGAGAGCCCACCGGTGACGAGTCCGAGCACGAGCAGCAGGGAGAGACCGACGATGAACAGCGAGACGCCCT
>JBEPXT010000242.1:1388-2775 GCA_041641795.1 Salinigranum sp. | reverse complement strand
GCCGATGCCGGGGCCGACCTTCGTCGGCGGGCCGTCCTCCTGTCCGGTTATCTCCATCACGCCGCCGAGTGCCTGCGCGATGAGGTCGAAGGAGGGCTGGCCCTGCCGGTCCGTCTCGCCGGTGCGGGGGTCGCCGAACCCGCGGATGGAGGCGTATATCAACTCCGGGTTGTGCTCCCGGAGCGTCTCGTAGCCGAGGTCGAACCGTTCCATCGTGCCGGCGCGGTAGTTCTCGACGACCACGTCTGCGGTCTCCACCAGTCGGAGGAAGTCGTCGCGGTCCTCCTCGTCGCCGAGGTCGAGTTCGATACTTCGCTTCCCGCGGTTGACCGACTGGAAGTAGCCGCCGTACGCCTCCGCCTCCGGGTCGTCGACGAACGGGGGGTTCGGACGGATGAGGTCGCCGCCCGGCCGTTCCACCTTCACTACGTCGGCCCCGAGGTCCGCGAGCAACATCGTACAGTACGGGCCGGCGAGAACCTGCGTCAAATCGAGCACGCGCAGGTCTGACAACGCTCCCATGGCCCTACGCTGTCGCCGACTTCGCATAAATCTTGGTGAACAATCGTGATGGTTTGGTACTGGCTCACATTCAAGGTCCTAAAACAGTATTATCATGAAAGACCGTTAGGTTTATCTATCTATCACGGTTCCTCACGAGTGAATGCCGCGAACTGTCATCCTCGGTGTCATCGGGTCCGACGCCCACGTCGTCGGTATCACGATTCTCGAACAGGCGCTCGACGCGGCGGGGTTCGACGTCGTCAACCTCGGCGTCCAGACCTCCCAGCAGGAGTTCGTCAGGAGCGCACAGGACCACGGGGCGGACGCGGTACTGGTCTCCTCGCTGTACGGGCACGCCGAGCAGGACACCCGCGGCTTCCACCACCGCCTGAACGGGGCGGGGCTGGGCGACGTGACGACCTACATCGGCGGCAACCTCGCGGTCGGACAGGACGACTTCGCGGAGACGCGCGAGACGTTCCGCGAGATGGGGTTCGACCGCGTCTTCGACGCCGAGACGGAACCGGAGGAGGCCATCGCGGCTCTCCAGCAGGACCTCGAGATTCCGCTCACGGAGACCGACGCCGAGGAACCGGCGCGGGCCACACTCTGAATGTTACGCGACGAGTGTCTGCCCGAGTCGGAGCTCCAGCGCATCGCTTCCGACCTCCGCGAGGACTGGCCGACGGCCGAGGCCGTCGAGTTCACCGAGGCGGTCGAGTACCACGGGACCCTCCCACCGGAGAAGCGGTTCGCCGAGGTGCTGGAGTCGGCCGACCGACCCCTGCTCCAGCCACGGGCCGGCGTCCCGCGCCTGCAGGACCAGATAGAACTCCTCGAAGGGTTGCGAACCGAGGGCGGGGCCGACCTCCTGCCGACGACC
>JBEPXT010000242.1:0-1378 GCA_041641795.1 Salinigranum sp. | reverse complement strand
ACCGGCGAGGACACCCTCAACGGCTTCCCGGCCGTGAACCACGGCGTCGACGGCTGTCGGGAACTCATCGAGTCGGTCGGCGCGCCGGTCGAGGTGCGCCACGGGACGCCCGACGCACGCCTGCTGGCGATGATTACCTTCGCCGGCGGCTTCCAGAGTTTCGAGGGTGGGCCCGTCTCGTACAACATCCCGTACACGAAGCGCCGGGACCTCGCAGAGACCATCGAACAGTGGCAGTTCGTCGACCGACTCGCCGGCCTCTACACGGAGTTCGGCGTCACGATAAACCGGGAGCCGTTCGGCCCGCTGACCGGCACGCTCGTCCCCCCGAGCATCGCCATCGCGGTGATGGTCGTCGAGGGACTGCTCTCTGCGACACAGGGCGTCAAGAGTCTCACGCTCGGCTACGGGCAGGTCGGCAACCTCGTGCAGGACGTGGCCGCCCTGCGTGCGCTCCAGTCGCTCGGCGACGAGTACCTCCCGGACGACGTGACGGTGACGACCGTCTTCCACGAGTGGATGGGTGGCTTCCCGCCGGACGAGGCCCGCGCGAACGGCGTCATCGGCCTCGGCGGCGCGACGGCCGCCATCGCCAAGCCGGACAAGGTCATCACGAAGTCGCCACAGGAGTTCCGGGGCGTCCCCACGATGGAGGCCAACGCCGCCGGCCTCCGGACGACCAGACAGCTCATCGACATGCTCGTCGAACAGGACGTGCAGATAGACGGCATCGACGCCGAACAGGAGTTCATCGAGCGGTCGACGCGAGCGCTCCTCGACGCCATCCTCGAACGCGGGGAGGGCGACGTGGCACGCGGGACCATCGAGGCGTTCGAGACCGGTGAACTCGACGTGCCCTTCGCGCCCTCGGAGAGTGCGGCCGGGAACGTCCTCCCGGCGCGGGACGACGACGGCCGGGTCCGCATCCTCTCGTTCGGCGACCTCGCACTGCCAGACGAGATTCGGGAGGTTCACCGCACCAAACTCGACGCTCGCGCGGAGACCGAGGGGCGAGAACCGTCGTTCAAGATGGTCGCAGACGACGTGGACGCCATCAGCGAGGGGCGACTCATCGGCCGCCCCGACACCGGCGGAACGAACCCCGCCGCGAGCGGGGGTGACGACTGATGCGTATCGAGTCTGTGCGGGCGGTGCCGACGCTCTCGGCGTTCTTCTTCGACGACCAGCGGGCCATCGTGCAGGGGGCCGAGCAGGACGGCTTCGGCTACCGCGGCGACCCGGTGACGCCGGGGTTCGACGCAATCCGGGAACCCGGCGAGGCGCTGACCGTCGAACTCGACCTCTCGGACGGCACCACGGCGACTGGCGACTGCGCCGCAGTGCAGTACTCCGGTGCCGGCGGCCGTGACCCGCGATT
>JBEPXT010000241.1:0-2815 GCA_041641795.1 Salinigranum sp. | reverse complement strand
GGTTCGAAATACCGGTACGAGCGTAAGAATCTTGACACCCTCGCGCGTACTCTGGCGTAGTTCCCGACGCGGCACATCTCCCCGCACCCGACACAGGAGCCTATCCGTGACCTCACATCACCCCCGGCCCAGCGACGTAGAGTTCGACCCCGACACTGGTGCGTATCGCGCGAGCTTCGACTGGTCGAACAGAACGCCGTCGGTGGGCATCGCGATGCTCCTCCACGCGCTCTGCGACGACCCCAGTCGCGTCGACCCGCTCGCGGACAGCGTCGACCCGGTCTCCCTGAACAGCCTCCTCGAGTGCGAGGAGTCGGCGACCGGCGGTGACGACCTGGAGGTGACGTTCGCCCACGACGGCTTCCACGTCACCGCCGACCAGAGCGGCGTCGTCCAGGTTCGACAGGGACCGGCGGAAGCGAACGCCTCGGACCCGACCTGAGTCAGACTCCGGCAGCCAACCGAGCCGACGCCGCGTCCGACAACTGGTTATTTGTTTGACAGATTGTCTGGACAATCTGTTTCGACCGGGCAATATATTTGACTCAGTTACGAAGAGCCCCCATGACGAGCGAACAGGGCATCGAGAACGAGGCGCCCCCGGACGCCTCGGCGGCCCACTTTCGGGCGATGCTGAACGCCGTCGGCGACGGAGCGCTCCGCGTCGACTCCGAGGGACGCGTCGTGTTCGTCTCGGACAGCTTCGTGTCGCTGACCGGGAACGACCGTGAGGGCCTCCTCGATTCTCACGTCGGCGAACTGCTGGTCGGCGGCGACGTCGAGGGAGTCGTGATAGCCGTCGAGAAGGGACTCATGGCCGGGGACGAACTCTGGACGTTCGTTGACGTGCTCGGTCCGGAGGAGACGATTCCCTGCGAAGTACGCCTGACCCGGACGTCGGCCGAGGGGGAACGGCAGACGCTCGTGGTCGTCAGGAGGCAGAGCGACCGGGAGGACGTGTCGGGCAAGACCGAACAGACGCTCGCACTGGAGCGACGCGTCCGCCAGCAGCGTGCCGTCGCGGACCTGGGACAGCGCGCGCTCGAAAATCCGCTCCTCGACGAACTGTTCCAGGAGGCGGCTACCGTCGTCGCCGAGCACCTGGACGCCATGTACTGCAAGGTAATGGACCTGGACGAGGACGGAGACGAACTGCTGTTGCGGGCCGGCGTCGGGTGGAACGAGGGCGCCGTCGGCCAGGTGTCCGTCCCGGCCGACGAACACTCCCAGGCGGGGTACACTCTCAAGACCGACGAGCCGGTCATCGTGAACGACCTGTCGGCGGAGGGGCGGTTCAGCGGTCCCGACCTCCTGACCGACCACGGAGTGGTCAGCGGAATCAGCACCGTCATCGGGTCCCCGGAGAACCCCTGGGGAGTGCTCGGCGTCCACGACACCGAGTACCGGGACTTCGCCGTCCACGACGTGAACTTCGTCCGCAGCGTGGCCCACATCCTCGCGACGGCCATCGACCGGACCGTCTTCGAGCGCGAACTGCAGCAGTACCGCGCAATCGTCGAAACCGTCGACGACGGCGTCTACGTGCTCGACGACGAGTCCCGGTTCGTGATGGTCAACGAGGCCCACGAGCGCCTGACCGGCTACAGTCGCGAGGAGCTTATCGGTTCTCACGCCTCGATGGTGACCAGCGACGACAACGTCGAGCGAGCGAACGAGAAGCAGGCCGAACTCGTTGCGCGCGACGACAGGGACGTCGTGACGGTAGAGACCACCCTGGAGCGGGCCGACGGGGAGACCGTCCCGGTCGAGACCCGGTTCAGCCTCTTCGAACTCGGCGACGGGTCCTACGGTCGCGTCGGCGTCGTCCGCGACATCACCGAGCGGAAGGCCCGCGAACGACAGCTACGGCGACAGGGCGAGCGACTCGCGGCGCTGAACAACCTGAACGGCGTCGTCCGGAACATCACCGAAGAACTCGTCGCCGGGTCGAGTCGCGACGAAATCGTCCAGGCCGTCTGCGACCGCCTGGCCGACACCGAGTCCTACGAGTTCGCCTGGTTCGGCGAACTCGGCGCGGACCAGGAGGTCACGGTCACCGCCGAGGCGGGCGTCGAGGGCTACCTCGACGACCTCACGCTCTCTATCGCCGCTGACCACCCCTCGTCGTCCGGCCCGACCGTTCGCGCGTTCCGCACGCAGGAGATGCAGGTCGTCCAGGACGTCAATCTCGACCCCGGGTACGAGAAGTACCGCGCCCACGCCGAGGAGTACGGCTACCGGTCGTCGGCCGCGATACCCGTCACGCACGAGGGGACGCTGTACGGCGTCCTGAACGTGTACGCGGCGCGCCCGGACGGCTTCGCGGGCGAAGAGCGGGACGTCGTCGGCCACCTCGGCGGCCTCATCGGACACGCGATAACGGCCGTCGAGCGCAAGCAGGCGCTCGTCAGCGACGAGGTGGTGGAACTCGTCTTCGAGATACAGGACCTGAGCGAGACCCTGGAGACAGAGCCGATGGGGGCGGGCCACGTCGTCTACGAACGGGTCATCGGGACCGGCGACGGGTCGTACCTCGTCTACGGGTCGGCCTCCGAGGACGTGACGGGGTACCTCGAAGAAGTCTGCGAAGAACTTCCCCACTGGGACGAGGTCGAGATACTCTCGAACTCCGACGGGCGCGTCAGATTCGAACTCAGGCTGACCGACCCGCCGGCGATTTCCATCGTCGCCCGCCGGGACGGACGGGTCGCCCACGCGAGGTTAGAAGACGACCGGTACCAGATGACGGTCCACCTGCCGCCGAGCGCGGACGTGAGGCAGGTGATAGACGAACTGACCGACGAGTATCCCGGCG
>JBEPXT010000240.1:0-2823 GCA_041641795.1 Salinigranum sp. | reverse complement strand
AACCACTGGGCGAGTACGTCGACCCGGAGAAGCTACACACGCTACTCGAGAGCGGCCCGGTGGCCGTGAACTTCGAGTACCTCGACTACGAGGTGACGGTTCGACACACCGGCGAAATCGAACTCGATTCGTTGCAGGACACGTGACGGACGTCCCCCGCCTCGTGGCTGTTCTGACCGTTTCACGGTTCGTTCGAGTACGACCGGGCGGAGAGCGCGCAGGGGGCGGCCGTGCAGCCAGCCGGAAGACGTCGACCTGCGCGCAGTAGTGGTTGGACACTAGTATCACGAGAGCCGTGGACGTGCCGGGAGTGGTGGCGGCGCCGAGCGGTCTCGGGCCGCCACGGAGCCCCTCGACGAGCGTCTCGGCCGAGCGAACACCGAGACCTGGCCGAGAAGGCCGACCCGAAGAAGCGCAAACCCGTCTACAGACGGCTATAACAGAAACATTCGACATATAGGGCCGTGTCTCGGTGCCGGAAGTACCACCGGAACCGACAGCGTACCGCTCGCCGCACCGGTTTCCCGGACGGATTCTGCCCGCCGGGGGCACGGGGGGTCCGGGCGGTGTTCCCGTTCGTGCCTAGTCCCATTACTTATGTGTGTGGTGGCGGTTTCGACGAGGAAACTCCGGTGGAGGCGGGGACACTCACATCGACGTGGGACACCAGAGCAGTCCGTGCCAGGAGAGACGACGGTCTTCCGTCGTCCACCGGTCGAGGAGTTACAGTATTATGAATGTAAAGAGACCCGAGTCGAAGGCCGGCCTGGTACGCCGGGTCCAGCGACGCGCGACCCCTCCGGATTGCCGAACTGCAACGCGGGACCGAGTCGCCGCGAGAATGCCTCTCGTGGCGCGTATCCCCGGGTTAACGTGAAAGCGTTGTGGCCGTCCGCACGAGAACCAGGTCGCGTCGCCCGTTCGGGCGGTGAGTAGTCGACTCTCGCGGGTCGACTGGACCGGCGATAGACGCGACGACCCATCGCGTGACTGCTACCGGGCGAATCGCGTGACCGAGTGACTCTGTGGATACCCGCCGACGGAACCGCGGTTTCGAGCGTAGGCAAAAACTGTTTACTTTCCGAAGCGACACACACCGGGTGTGACGCTGGATTACTCGAAACTACGCGACCCCAACGCAGAGTACACGATGCGGGACCTCTCCTCGGAGACGATGGGACTCCGTGCCAAACGGGGCGGCGGCCGCGACGTCGAAATCACCGACGTCCAGACCACCATGGTCGACGGCAATTTCCCGTGGACGCTGGTTCGGGTGTACACCGACGCGGGCATCGTCGGTACCGGCGAAGCGTACTGGGGCGCCGGCGTTCCCGAACTGATGGCTCGCATGAAGCCCTTCCTCGTCGGCGAGAACCCCCTCGACATCGACCGCCTGTACGAGCACCTGGTCCAGAAGATGTCGGGCGAAGGGTCCGTCCAGGGGGTCACCGTCTCGGCCATCGCCGGCATCGAAATCGCGCTCCACGACCTGGTGGGGAAGATTCTCGAGGTTCCCGCCTACCAGTTGCTCGGCGGCAAGTACCGCGACGAGGTCCGCGTCTACTGCGACGCCCACGCCGGCGACGAGTCGGAACCCGCGGCCAACGCCGACGAGGCAGAGCGCATCGTCGAGGAACTCGGGTACGACGCGCTCAAGTTCGACCTCGACGTGTCCTCGGGCCACGAGAAGGACCGCGCGAATCGACACCTCCGCGCCCCGGAAATCGAACACAAGGCGGACATCGTCCGCACAGTCACCGAACGCGTCGGGGACCGGGCCGACGTCGCGTTCGACTGCCACTGGTCGTTCACCGCGGGCAGCGCCAAGCGCCTCTCGCGCGCCGTCGAGGACCTCGACGTCTGGTGGCTCGAAGACCCGGTCCCGCCCGAGAACCACGACGTCCAGCGGGAAGTGACACAGGCGACCACGACGCCGGTCGCTGCCGGCGAGAACGTCTACCGCGTCCACGGCCACCGGCGACTGCTCGAAGAGCAGGCGGTGGACATCGTCGCCCCCGACCTGCCGAAGGTCGGCGGGATGCGCGAGACCAGGAAAATCGCGAACATCGCCGACCTCTACTACGTCCCGGTGGCGATGCACAACGTCTCCTCTCCCGTCGGAACCATGGCCAGCGCTCACGTCGGGGCGGCCATCCCCAACTCGCTGGCGGTCGAGTACCACTCCTACCAGCTCGGATGGTGGGAGGACCTCGTCGAGGAGCCGGTCATCGAGGAGGGGTACATCCAGATTCCCGAGGAACCCGGAATCGGCGTCACACTCGACGTGGACACCGTCGAGGCCCACATGGTCGAGGGCGAGACGCTGTTCGACCCGGCCTGACGCCGACGAATCGCACTGCTTTCGCCGTGGCCTGCGACATCCGACCCGCGGCCGCCCCCGGACACTTATGTGAGCGCGTCGTAACGTCGCCGACACATGGTATCAATCCGACAGCGGTTCCTGGACAGCGGCGTCGTCGCCGTTCTGCGGGGCATCGACGCCGAGGACATGATAGACACCGTTGACGCGTTGCGCGTGGGCGGCGTGACCGCCGTCGAGGTGACCGCCGACGCGAAGGACGCGGCGTCGGTTCTCGCTCGCGTCACCGACCAGTTCGACGACGAGGAACTCCTCGTCGGGGCGGGGACGGTGCTCGACGCGCCGACCGCTCGGGCGGTCATCGACGCCGGGGCCGCGTTCGTCGTCGGACCAACGCTCGAACCGGCCGTCATCGAGACGGCCAACCGGTACGACGTGCCCGTCGCGCCCGGCGTGATGACGCCCACGGAGGCCGTCAGGGCGGCGGAGGCCGGGGCCGACCT
>JBEPXT010000239.1:0-3043 GCA_041641795.1 Salinigranum sp. | reverse complement strand
CCTGTCGGAGCCACCCACCGTTCACGGCTACGACGAAACCGAGTGGACGCCGCCACTCGTCCGCCGACACATCGAGCGGACGTTCGGCGTGTCGTACTCCGACGGGCACGTTCGTCGTCTCCTCCGGGACACGCAGCACTGACGACACACCGGGCGTCCGCTGCGTAGCGGGTCTGTCTGGAGTACTCTGTGTCTGTAGTGCACTGTGTCTGGAAGGCACTGTGTCTGGAAGGCACTGTGTCTGGAATTCGGCAGTAAAGGGGGGGAATGCAGGTTCGTGTGTCCTTCGGACGTGCTGGGTCCGAGCCAGCGTCGGAACGGAATGGCCTTCCGTGGGGGGGGGAGTACGTCCGTGAACCTGCGTGTGTGCTCAGGCAAGGTCGGGGGGTGTCAAGGTGACCTGAGCAGAGATATGTATACGTCGGACACTAATAAATAAGGGTGATTGTTTACACGAATCTATCAGACGGGCTACCGGCTAATCAGAAACTAAATATGACCTAGCAGTAAGGACATATACGGCCGAGACGCGTCTGTCGGCGGTCGCGTGGTCCCTCAACCGGCAGACGCGTCAGGGGTGGAACCTCGGAGACGGCATACGGAACGACGATGTCGCGAAGCGACGACGACGGCGAAACTATGTTACTTCCTGCCACACCAAACATACGTGGATAAGGGAAGAGTAAGAATCGGACGCCGGGCCTGAGCCGCGGACCACCGGAACCCGTCGCGCCATCGACGCTGTATTTGGCTGGCTCCACGCGTTGGGCGTTGAGAAGTCGACGACGCGTCATCTCTCACGCCTGGCGGTCGCCGGAACTGACGTCCACGGCACCGTACCGGGTGACAGAATGACCTTCCGTGTGGGAAACCCCGGTTTACAGAGTTATCGCTGTAATGGTCTTTCAGGAGAAATTACTAAAACCGGCCGCAGTCTGCCGGTTCGCGCGGAGTCGCCACCACGGAACGATTAGCCGGGCGAAATCCTGCGACAGTCCGGGTGGCGGACGTTCGCCTTCGTCCGTAGAGCGGTCGCCTTCGAGTGGCAGTCCGCCTAGTCGGGTGAGGAGAGGCCCGCCTGTTCGAGTGTCGAGAAGTCCCCTGTTCGGGTGTCGAGAGGCATCCTGTTCGGCGAGGGGGGAACCAGGACTGGTGTGACGGATAGGTACATATATTAGGCTCAACTGGCGGTGAAACCCCGTCTACCGTTCTACAGCGCTAATATATTAGGGTTCAGTGGGTGCGGGGCGGAGGCACTTCGTCCTCGTCGTCGTGTCGAACCGACTCGTCGTCGGTCACTTCGAAAATCATCACGCCGTCGTTCTCGTAGGCGAGTCGGAACTCCGGCGACTCGACCAGCGAGGACTTCATCGAAGCTGACTGCGTGTGAGTGAACCCGCGCACCGTGAAGCTGTCCTTCGGGACGTAGATGTACTCGGGTTGCTTCTCTATCTCGTCCAGTCGGTCGGAGAGGCAGGCAGCCCCGTCGCAGGTGGAGATGTCCCGGAAGAGACTCAGTTGGTGGCTGTACCGTTCGGGGTCGGTCCACTCGACGCCCCAGGGGCCGATGAGGATGGAGCGGTCGGTCAGCAGCGGGAACCACTCTGCGCCGTCCCCGAGCATCACGAAGTCGTCGTGCGGGGCGGTGTTCTGTTGGACCCACGTCATAGCTTCCTCGTCTTCCGCGTCGATGAACGCCGGCTGAGACACCGACCCGTGGTGCGCCTCGGGCAGTGCCCCGGCGGCGAAACTTCCCCCGATGAGCGTCGCCGTGACGACGACCACGCCCAGGAAGACCCTGGTGGCTGTCCGGCCGGTGATGCCTCCGTCGGGGCGGATTCCGATTCCGTCGCTCGTCCCCGCGTTCCGGCGACGCCTGACTTCGGTCCTGATTCGCGGCAGAAGGTAGCGGAACGTCACGGCGGCGACCATCATCGACCCGGGGACGAACAGGAACCGGACCTTCCCGATGAGGTACCCGACCGCCAGGAGCCAGGCCGGCAGGAGGAAGTCCCTGTCGGAGAGGAACACGAACGTCGCGGCGAACGTGGCGACGTAGTAGACGACCGTAATCGACTGGTCTGGCGGGTAGACGAAGGCGTTGAGGAACCGTCCCACGCCGCCGCCGAGGCCGCTGTGAGTCCCCGCCGCGGCGAAGAAGGTGTCCAGCCCGTGGGTCGACCCGACCTTCACCCACCAGGGGGCGGCCAGAAGTATCCCGCCCGTGGACACCACGACGCCCGTCGCGAGGCCCTGGGGCGTCCTGTCCTTGAGGAGGAAGAGCAGCACCCACGTCGAGCCGAAGAACACGGTGTACACGGGGTGCGTGAGAACCGTGAGACCGAACAGGACGATTCCGGCGACGACCCACCGGGGGTGCCAGCGGTCGAAGACGCGGACGCCGACGTAGATGCCCGACAGTGCGAGGAGGAAGCCAAGGCTCCGGACGATGCCGCCCGCCGAGAGGTGCCACTGCAGCGTCTCGGGCGTCGTCGCCAGCAGTATCGTGGCGAACCCGGCCTGGCGACGGGAATCCAGAAGTTCGAGGCTGATGCCGTAGTACGGCACCAGGTAGAGGACCGCCAGGACAGACGGCATTATCATGCTGTACGTCAGCGGTCCGACGCCGAGCGCGTTCCGCACGACTGCGGCGAGGTACATCCCGAGGGGCGGATACGCCAGCGGGAGTCCGTCCAGGTACAGCGGAATTTCGGCGGGGAGCCCGTACCCGTGGTTCGCGACGACTTCTCCGATCTGCAGGTACAGGCCCGCCCCGTACGCCGGATACTCGTGACCGACGACGTAGGCGCTGCCGACGAGAACGCCGACGACCAGGGCCAGCAGGAACCAGCTGTGAGCGCGCGCGCGGCGCCAGAGCTCGCCGCCGTACGACGTTCCGGCGGCCTCGCTCCGGGTCCGACCGTGGTGTCCGTCGGTCGTTCCACCGTCGGGCGCCATCACCTCCGAGGCGGGCCCTGCCGGAACGTCCCCGTCCGAGGGAACGTCGGATTCGTCTCTGTCAGTCACCCTCCTGTCGGTACTG
>JBEPXT010000238.1:0-3058 GCA_041641795.1 Salinigranum sp. | reverse complement strand
CGGCCGGTGGAACGCCGGCGTGAGCACGTCGAGGCTCTCGGGTCGGACGACGTCCGACGACTGGTAACAACGATTTATCCGCCAGTCCGTCGTAGTTACGTCGGGGATTCCACATGGGGGATAGAAACTTCCTGCACGTCTGTCGCCACTGCGGCAACGTCATGGCGTCGTCGTCACCGACCGGGCCGAAAGGGTGCTTCAACTGCGAGGGCGAGAACTTCTCCAGTTACACCCAGGTTCTGGAACACCCGGTCTGACGAGTACAGCGCGTCGAACGACGGTTTTTGCCAAGCGGACGACGACGAGTACCGGGTGGGCTGGCCCGGCTTCGAACGCTGGCGGACTCCTGTCGTCGTCCGCTGCTTCCCACCTCGCTCCGCTCGGTGGGACTGCCGACCTGCTCCGTGTCACTTGTACGGAGTCGGGAGACGAAGCCGAGAAGTCGAGTGGGTTGGGGCAGATTCGAACTGCCGACCTGCTCCGTGTGAAGGAGCCGTCATAACCGGACTAGACCACCAACCCGACACCCGAGAGTATCCCCGGCCCGGACTTAAGAGTTGCTTTGTCGGGAGCGGTCCTCGGTGGCGGCAGGCGCGAGGGTGGGAGCGTCCTTCCGGGACCGGTACCCCTCGACGAGGTCGACTACGCGGCGCTTGACCCAGCGCGCCAGCGTGGCCGTCGGTTCGCCGCCGAGCGTCGCGAGGAAGTAGAACAGCGCGGTCGTGTTCCGCGGGTTCGCACGGAGTGCCCGCCACGCGAGTCGGTTCGCGGTCCGGTAGGCACCGGCGTTGACGGAGCCACTGACGCCGAGCATGTACACCGAACTCCGGAACGCCCGGAGACAGTCGACCCCGAACCCCTCGGCCAGCGACTCGTACTTCGACAGAAACCGGGGGTACGCCCGGAGTGCGAGGTCCGCGTCGCTCGACAGGTGGTCCCCCTGCATCCCCTTCTCGACGAGTGGCTCCGGGACCGCGTCGAACGCGCAGTGCTGGGAGAGCCTGACGTACCAGTCGCGGTCCTCGTAGCAGGGCATCTCCTCGTCGAACCGCACGCCGGCGTCGGTGAACAGACTGCGCCGGACCACCACCGTCGGACTCGGTCCGACACGGGTGCCCCGCAGTATCGCCTCGGTGTCGCTGGGGACGTTCCGGGCGCGGTAGGAGGAGACGACGGTCCCGTCGGCGTCGACGCGGCGCACGCCACAGGTCACCAGTCCCACGTCGGGGTCGTCGAACAGCGCCAGTTGGCGTTCGAGTTTCTCGGGGTACCAGACGTCGTCGTCGTCGTGGAGGGCGACGAACTCGCAGGTGGCCGCCTCGAAGCCGATGTTGCGCGCCGCAGACAGACCCGTCGCGGGGTCCTCGACGACCACGACGCGGTCGATACTCTCCCACTCGCGGTCGGCGACGGTCCGGGTCACGCGCTCGTCGGAGCCGTCGACGAGCACCAGTTCGAGTTCCGCGTCGGTCGTCTGTGCGTCGACGCTCTGGACGGCACGCGCGAGGTCGTCGAGGTCGTGGCCGAGGGTCGCCAGTACGACTGAGACCCCCAGTTCGTCGGTCATCGCTCCGGATTGGGCACGTCGGATATTAAGTAATGGCTGGATACCCGACAGAACTGGCGGGCTGGCAGTCGGAAGGGATTACTTTCGGGGCCACCTCGAGAGAGACGCGTGCATCAAGTCCCCGCCCGAGTAGTCCCAGACGGGAGCGATGACAGCGCGGAGAACCCACGCACGCGACAGACGCCCGTCCGCGGCGCACGCGGACCGCCCGGCACGAGGGCAAGCCAGCCGACGCGGGACGCCCCCGGAGATGAGGCTGGACGTTAGTGTTCCGGGCGACAACTCTGAATTTGCCAGCAGTGGCTTCGCTGTGGACATGTTTTCGTGAATCCGGCGCCTTCCTGTATGCGAGTTGTCCCTCTCACGACCGAATCCTTATGCGGGACGTCGTACTATCCCAGACCAACATGGCCAGTTCGACGCGAGATGGGGCCCCGCACGACGCAGAGATTCGTCTGTGGCGCGAGGACGACTGGTGGGTCGCCAAAGATGTTGAAACAGGTGTCACCACACAAGGAGAGTCCCGGAATGTTGCACTGGCGAACCTCGACGAGGCGGTCGCACTCTACAACGACGAGGTCGGGGAAGCGCCGACCGACAAGGAACTCCGCGAGATGGGTATCGACCCCGCAGACAACACGACGGGTGAACAGGAGCCGCCGGACGTTCTCAAATAGTCGAATGGGGAGGAGAACGTTCTCCGGCCGAGAAGTAGTGAAGGTGCTGGTCAACGTCGGTGGGTTCGAGTGGCGACGAACGACTGGCGACCACGCTCAATTGTACTACGAACATCCAACGAACGAAGACGACAGGCGGCGGGTCACGATTCCGCTACACGACGAACTTCGAACAGGGACGCTCCGTGGTATCGCCGACAGTGCTGGTGCGAGAGATTTCGACGAGTTCTGTGAGTGGGTCGACCGTAACTCGTAGTTCTCACTGCGGCTGGGGGAGTGTTCAGAGTACACCGGGTCTCGGCCACTCAGAATCTACTAGTGGTTTGTCGACTGCTAGTGTTCCGGGCGACAACTCAGACTTCTCTGAGATACGTCTCCACTGCTTCGACGACACTGTCGGCGAACGAATTCGTCACGCATCCTTGCCACGCGACGAAGTCCTCGCTTCGTGGTGAATGAACCGCCTACGGAGAGACGAACGACTGCCGAGGAACGCCACCGACTTCCCACACGTCCGCCGAAAGTGGAATCGAGTCGTCGTACTTTTTCGTCGAGATGGCAACAGCGATGTACTGTTCGCCGTCGAACGGATGGGATTCGGTGCTCACGATGAGCCACGGTCGCTGCTTGTCGTCGCCCAATTTGAACGGATCTGAACTCCGGACCACGTCGCCACGCTCCGGTTGCATCTACGTCGTGTCCTCGCTCGCGTTCTGCTCACTCGGATGCGGTGTATCCGGTGCAGCCGTGTCCCACTCGTCCGCATCGATACCGCCGTCGTCACCGTCGAGTCGCCCACTGACGACGTGTAGGT
>JBEPXT010000237.1:0-3094 GCA_041641795.1 Salinigranum sp. | reverse complement strand
CCAAAGATTGAACCGGGTTTACGAGAGACACCGGGGCATGGCTACCACGAGCGAATCAGTCGACCTGGTCGGCGACGAGGTGACGCGCAACGTCGCCCGGGCGGCGGTGTTCGCCGCGGCGACGAGCGCGACGGCCCCCGTCGAGTTCGTCCACCCGCTGGTACCGAACGTGCCCATCACGCTCCAGACGCTCTGGGTCTACCTCTCTGGCGTGGTGCTCGGCCCGGTCTGGGCCGGCGCGGCGTTCGTCCTCTACGTGACCGCGGGCGTCATCGGTCTGCCCGTGTTCGCCGGCGGGAACGGCGGACTCGGTGCGGTTCTCGGACCGACCGGCGGGTTCATCGTCGGATTCCCCCTCGCGGCCGCGACCGTCGGCCGTCTCGCCCACGGTCGCGGCGACCTCCGGTCCCCGTCCGACATCGGCGTCCCGCGCCTGGTAGCGGCCCTCGTCGCCGGGAGCGTCGTGGTGTACGCCGCGGGCGCCGTCGGCTTCTCGGTGACCCAGAGCGTGGGACTGGCTACCGCCGTCGCGAGCGTGGTGCTCCCGTTCGTGCCGGTGGCCGCCGTGAAAGTCGCCGCGACGGTGGCAATCGCCAACAGCGACGCCATCGTCGCGCGCTAACGGAGGCTCCCGTGACGATCACCGTCCGGAACCTCACGCGCCGGTACGACGACGCAGTCGCGGTCCGCGACGTCTCGCTCATCGTCGCAGACGGCGAGTTCCTCCTCCTCGCGGGTCCGAACGGGTCGGGCAAGACGACGCTGGTTCGTCACTTCAACGGCCTGCTCGAACCGGACGAGGGCACCGTCCGTGTCAACGGCCGACCCGTGGCCGACGACCTGGTCGCGGCCCGGACCGCAGTAGGGATGGTGTTCCAGGACCCGCGGGACGGGTTCGTCGCCGCGACGGTGGGTGCCGACGTCGCGTTCGGCCCGGAGAACCTGGGACTGGACAGGGCCGAGATAGCCCGCCGCGTCGAACGCGCCCTGTCGGCGGTCAGGATGACCGACCGCGAGGAGGCGCGCATCGACGACCTGTCGGGCGGCGAGCGAGAGCGGGTGGCCGTCGCGGGTGCGCTGGCGATGGACCCCGACCACCTGGTTCTGGACGAACCGTTCACCGGCCTGGACTGGCCCGCACGGCGTTCGGTCCTCGACCGACTCGCCGACCTGCAGGCGTCGGGCCGGAGCGTCGTCGTCGTCACGCACGACCTGCGCGACGTGCAGGACCTCGCGGACCGGACCGTGGTGCTCTCGGACGGCGAGGTGGCGCTCGACGCCGCCGACCCCGACCCGGAGCGACTGCGCGACCTCGGCGTGCGACCGCCGCCACAGCGGCCCGAATCCACGGCCGGCGGGACCGGCGACTGATGCACCTCGCGTACGACCCCGGTGAGACGTTCGCCCACCGCCTCGACCCGCGGACGAAACTGGCGTTCCAGTTCGCCTTCGCGCTCGCGGCGTTCGCGCACACGACGCCGCGCGGCCTCGCGGTCCTGTCGTTGCTCGCGGGCGGGGTGCTCCGGGTCTCTGGGACGCCGCTGGTCTCGACGGTCCGGGGGTACCGGGCGTTCCTCCCGTTTCTCGTCGCCGCCCCGCTCGTCGCCGGCGCGTCGCTCTCGCCGCCCTGGTTCGTCCCGGCCGACGCGGCCCCGCCCGCCCTGGCGAGTTACCGGGTCGTCCTCCTCCTCCTCGTCAGCACCGCCTACGTCCGGACCACCCCCGTCCGCGACTCGCGGGCGGCCATCCAGCGACTCGTTCCCGGACGGGTCGGCACCCTCCTCGGGGCGGGCGTCGGGTTCGTGCTGCGGTTGCTCCCCCTGCTCCGCCGGGACCTGGCGTCGATCCGGGCCGCGTCGGACGCCCGCCTCGGCGACGTCCGGTCCCTCCGGGACCGCATTCGACTCGTGGGCGTCACCGGTCTCCGGCGGGTCTTTCGGCGGTCCGACCGGTTCTCGCTCGCCCTCCTGGCCCGGTGTTTCGCCTGGAACCCGACGCTGCCGTCGCTGTCCGCCGGACCGAGGGACGTGCCGGTTGCGCTGCTCGCGGTGGCGCTGGTCGCGTCTGCGTTCGTGTGAACCCCCGTCACGCGGCGTGCGGGCAAGATTTAACCCCGCAGTGGCCGGGAACTGTGGTATGATACCCATTCAGACCGTCACCCGGGAGACGTTCTGGACCATCGGCCCGGTGGGGGAGGCGGCCTTCTACTATCTCGCCGCGGTCGCCGTCCTGGTGTTCCTCTACGGCGTGTACGCCAGATTCGCCCGGTACGCTCGGGGCACGGACGACCCGTTCGACCGACTCGACGACCTGCCGGGGCGGGTGGTGCGCGCCGCCCGAATCGTCGTCTCTAACGAGGGGCAGTTCGACCGGGACGCCTACGGAGGGCTGATGCACGCGTTCGTCCTCTGGGGGTTCCTGACGTTGCTCGTCGGGACGACCATCCTGGCCATCGACATCGACGTCTACCGGACGCTGACGGGCGAGTCGTTCTTCGTGGGCGACTTCTACCTCTCGTACTCGCTGGTGATGGACTTCATGGGGCTGCTGTTCGTCGTCGGCGTCGGGATGGCGCTGTACCGCCGGTACGCCGTCCGGGCCGACCGACTCTGGGGCGAACACACCGGGTTCGAGGACGACGTGTTCGTCTGGACGCTGTTCGTACTGGGCGTGGGCGGCTACGTCACCGAGGGCATCCGCATCGTCGGGACGGGCCTGGCGTCCTTCGAGGCGGTCGGGTTCGTGGGCTACTTCCTGGCGGTAGTGTTCTCGGCGGCGGGTCTCACTCCGCAGGGCGCGGCCGCCATCTACCCCCTGGCGTGGTGGTCCCACGCCATCCTGGCGCTGGGGTTCGTGGCGTTCGTCCCCTACGCCAAGCCGTTCCACATGCTCTCGTCGTTCGCCAACGTCGTCGCCAGGAACGACCGGGCGGGCAAGCGACTCCCGGGCGTGCCCGCGGACCTCGCGCCCGACGAAATCGGGTACACCTCGGCCGAGGACTTCTCGTGGAAGGCGATGCTCGACATGGACGCCTGCACCAAGTGCGGGCGCTGTACCGCGGTCTGTCCCGCGGACGAGGTGGGTCGCAACCTCG
>JBEPXT010000236.1:0-3114 GCA_041641795.1 Salinigranum sp. | reverse complement strand
TCCCATGCTGTCGGGGCTCTCCGGGCCGTTCGCCATCGCGTGGTAGCGCACCGCGTTCGACATGTTCGTCGCCAGTCGGATGCCGTCGCTCTCCACGCTGTCACAGAGATACTGCCGGGCCGACTCGCCGGTCGGCGGGATGGTCCACATCGCGTCGCTGACGAGGCGCATCCCCTCTGCCTTCATCACCTCCTGTGCGGCAGAGAGGCGTGCTCTGACCTCCGAGACCTGTGCACGGATGCCGTACGGGTTGAGTGGCTGCGGGTTGGTACACATCTCGGCGTTGTGCAGGCCGAGTTCCTTCTCGAAGCCCACGTACTCCAAGAGGCGACGAGGAACTCGCCGGAGTTGGCCGTTCTCGCCGTCGTCCTCGCCTGCGGTCCACCGACCCTGTGCGACAGCGTAGAACTCGTACTCGAGTCCGATGATAGACTGGTGGTTGTCGAACGTGCCCTCCCTGAGGGCAGCCTTCACCACCTCTGCGTCCTCCTCGGCCTGCGAGGAGAACTCGTCGGCGTCGACCGCCAGCACCTCGGCGACGTCTCCGGCGAGATCACTGCTCATACCCCCCCGGTAACACCGGAGCCTCTTGAGTTCGTGGGTCCGACACAATTCCGGCGACGCGCCGACGGTCGACCGGTCCGGAGCGACCGCCGGGCAGTCGAGAAGTTTTACACCACGACCGACCAACACAGACCATGGCCAAAGTCACACTCATCGGCTCCCGACTCGCGGAGACCGGCCGGGAGTTCGTCTACGGCGGTGAGTCGCCCGCCTGTGAGGGCTGTCCCTACCGAAACCAGTGTCTCAACCTCACGGCGGGCGTCCGCTACGAGGTGACGAGCGTCCGCGACAACGCCCAGACGCTGGAGTGTGCGGTCCACGACACCGGCGTCCGGGCCGTGGAGGTCCAGCCGGTGCCGGTCCCCGCGAACGTCGCCAGCAAGGGTGCCTACGCCGGGAGCAAGGCCCGACTCGAAGGCCCGTGTCCGCACACCGAGTGCCCGAGTCACGAGTACTGCGTCCCCGACGGTGCCGACTTCGACGCCGAGTACCGTATCAGCGAGGTGCTGGGCGACCCGCCGCACGACTACTGTTTCCTCGACCGCGACCTGACGTTAGTCGAGTTCGCACCCGAAGAAGAGTAGCGACGCACGCCGCCGCCAGTCCACCCGATATCCGTCAGTCCGGTGGATATTTCTCAGTCGAATAGACGTTCGTCAGTCCGGCGGATGCCCGTCAGTCGAATAGACGTCCGTCAGTCCGGCGGATGCCCGTCAGTCGAATAGACGTCCGTCAGTCCGGTGGATATTCCTCAGTCGAATAGACGTTCGTCAGTCCAGCAGACCGACGTGCTCGCCGGCGTAGCCGAACACGTCCTCGTACCCGTACGGCGACATCAGAATCGGGTAGAACGCCGAGTCGGCGTACAGTGGCTCGCCGTCCGCGGCCGCGAACCGCTCGCCAGCGGCGACCTCCTCGAAGTTCGTCACGAACACCTCGTACTCCTCGGCCGGCGCCTTCGGGATGTGTTCGGTGAGTCGGAACACCTGCACCTCGCTCGCGCCGCCGTCCTGCACCGGGTCGTCGGCCATCGGTGCCGCGAGTGCGCCGGTCGCGGAGAGAAACGCCTTCACGAGCCAGTAGGCGTTCTCGGCGGCCTGGTCGGAGCCCTGAAAGCCACACTCGACTTCCACGACGTGCGGGTAGGCTATCAGCCGCCCCTCGGTGAAGCCGGCCGTCTCGACCACCTCGTCGATTGGCAGGCGGGGACAGATAGACCGCGTGACGGCGTCGATAGTGTCGACGAGTGCGAAGGGGTCGCCGTAGGACTGCGTCGAGTGGAGCGACAGCGTCGTGCAGTCTCGAATCTCACCGGCGAGCGCGTAGGCGAGTCGCGCCTCGTGGCTCTTGGCGTCCGGTTCACCCGGAAACGCTCGGTTCAGGTCCTCTTCGAGGTAACGCTTCTCTGCTTCGAGCGCCTCCTCGTTGGCGATAATCAGTTTGACCGGACGGTCGACGTCGGGGTCCTCTGCGAGCAGTCGCTCGACGGCACGGACGCCGCACGGCTCGTCCCCGTGAATCGCCGCAACGACGGCCACCTCCGGGGTCCCATCCCCGAGCTGGTGTATCCTCATCTACCCGATAGAACGTGCCGAGGCTCAAAGGGTATGCGGATTCGTTCTCACCGCGGGAGTCGAACTACGACCCGCTCTTTGACCGCTGTCACTCCAGCGACTCCGCGTACTCGTAGTCGGCGTCGTACGCGGTCGGTCGGTGGTCGTCGAGCGAGATGCGCCAGCCGTGGAGGACGGTCGGGTCGTCGTGGGCGGCCCGCATCGTCGCGCGGACGTCGGTGAGGTCGACCCCGTAGAAGTCGTCCGGGACACCGCCGAAGTACTGCAGTGCGGTCCCGAAGAGCGACCGCATCCCGGCGTCGTCCTCGAAGTCGAAGTGCTTGTACGCGCCGGCGGCGACCTGCACCATCCCGTGGAGGAACATGCTCTCGACGCTCCCGCGGCCGTAGTTGTACCACTCGTCCTCGAAACAGTCGTGTGACTCGTGGAAGGCCCCGCTGTTGAACAGGCGGACGCCGTGTTCGGTCGCACGGCGGAGCGTGGCGTGTTCCCACCGGCGGTCCTCGCGCCACCCGGTCGGGTTACCGAGCGGCGGGGCCACGCTCGGGTCGCGGGTGTGGTCATCCATGGGTGTGTGGACACTCCCCGCGGTGTTGAGTCCATCGACAGCACGTCCGGGCGTGGTGGTCGACACCACGCGCTGTTCGACACCACACGCGGAAGCGGTGTGCACCGTCGCGTGACAGCTTTCGGAACGCTTTAACGCTCGGCCGGCCCACGCAGTTAGTGCGCAAGGGTAGCCAAGCTAGGAAACGGCGGCGGACTCAAGATCCGCTCCTGTAGAGGTCCGTGGGTTCAAATCCCTCCCCTTGCACTTCTCCGGTGACCACTCGGGCAGTGGCGGCTCTCTCCGTGGCTCACGCCTCCGGCGGCTTGCGGGAGAGACGGACTGCCGTTAGCGTGTCGCTGTCGAGGGTCCGGACGCCGGCGTCGGGCGAGAACGTTCGTGTCGTGGCCGAGCGAGGACGCCACCGGT
>JBEPXT010000235.1:0-3234 GCA_041641795.1 Salinigranum sp. | reverse complement strand
GGCGCCGTCCTGCTCGCCGCCGTCGCGTACTACATTTTCGGGACGACCGTGTATCTCACCGGGCTCTCGCCGAACGAGTTCCCGTTCGACACTGCGCTGTTCGCGGCTTTCGGCGTCGCCATGGTCGTTCCGCTGGTCCCGATTCTCGTCGTCGCGTTCGCGCCCGTCTCTCCCGGTCTCCTCGCCGGCCTGGGTGTCCTCGGCGTCGCCCTCGGTGCCGTCGGCGTCAGCCTCTACCGGCGGTCGCTCGCCAGGTGGTCGACGCGGTATCGGCGACGCTGACCCCGGTACGTGTCGACGACGCCGGGTCTACTGCCGGGAGCGCAGTCGAGCGACCGGTGAAACGAACCGGGTCTCGAATCGGTGCGTTCGTCGGCGACCGGTGGACGAATCGGCCAGGCGGTGCTGAGGTCCCCGGGCGCCCGTCTCCTGTCGACGAATCAAATCGGATGTTTGATAGTATTGTCGGCCACCGGCTTGGCCGACCGGCGCGGTCGCAGTCGGTGACGTTGACGCAGGTCGGAGGGCAGAATATATTGTGCAAATTTTGCAAAACCAGGGCTCGAAGGTACTACACGGTGTCCCCTGTTCCGAACGGACCGCGTCTGGGTTAACCACCGAACACCTCCAGGCTCTCTCCCGGCGGAACGATTACTTGGGCGCGGAATCTCTCCGCCTACTCCCCGGACACCGGACTGGTGACGGCCGACTTCCGCTGTCAGTCGGCGGAGCTACGCCGACCAGATATTCGCCGAAAGACGGTTTCGGACGCACAGATGTCGAGTCGACTCTCACCGTCGCCCACCGGTTGGTGGTAGCTGTGTTTCGAGGACTAGAATAGCAAATTTAGTACAATATCGATGCCGTCGCTCGTCACATCGACTACTCTCCCGACGAGCGATATTTCGGGCGCCACGTCTCGAATCCCGAGCGAACGTACGTGATAATTGATATTATATCGTGCGCCACGACCTGGCGGGCGTCCATTCGAGCAGGCGCTCTGCCTTCTCGTTGGAGACGAGGTTCTCGTGCCGGTCGAACGCCTTCCGGACCGAGGCGTCGGGATAACAGTTCGACACGAGCGCCTCGGTGGGCGTCTCGCTCGTCGTGTCTCCGGCCACCGCGAACACGCGTTCGTGCCCCTCGAAGTCCGCTTCGACCGCTCGCCGAACCGCCGACGCCGCGTCCGCGATGTGGATGTACGAGAAGGCGCTGTCCGCGCCGAACGGCGCGTCCGACTCGGCGATGGCGTCGAGAGTTCTGTCGCTCTCTACGAGCACTTCCTCGAGTTCGTGCTCGTACGCGATCCACGGGAACCGAATCGACGTAATCGTGGCTGGTGGCTCGTCCGCCCGCCCGAATCCGTCGGCCGTCCCTTCCATCGCGTGCTTGCCGAGGCCGTACGACTCCGTGGGGGCGACCGGGTGGGCCTCGTCAATCGGCAGGTACTCGATTCGGCGGTCGACGTCGCCGAAGGCCCACCCGAGTACGGCGAGGCTCGACGTGAGACAGACCGACTCGACGCCGTGGTCTGTCGCCGCTCGGAGGAGGTTGTACGCCGTCATCACGTTGCTCTCGTACGTTTCGGTAGCGACGTGGTAGTCCGGGTTGTACACCGTCGCCGTGTGGACGACGGCGTCCGCTCCGACCTGGCCGAGCGCCTGGTACACGTCCCCAACGTCGAGTAAATCGGTCGAAACGTAGTGGTCTGCGTCGTGTTCGGACGTCAGTACGCGGCTCTTGACCGTCCCCCGACTGAGGTTCGCCGTCTCGTACCCGTGTTCGTGTAGCTCTTCGATAACCGCCGCACCGAGGCGGCCGCTCCCGCCGGTCACTGCGACTGTCTGTTTCGACATGTATGTGTGTCAGTGACACCACCGGCTCTAATCTCTTTTCACTCCAGCAGACCCGCCGGTCCGCGGAATCGACCGCCCGGGCCGTCGCGTTCGAACGCGGCGCGCCTACCCGTACTCGCTGTCGAGAGCGTCGACTTTCGCCATCATCCGCTCGGGCGAGTCGCCTCGCTCGAGTCCCTTCGTCAGGAGCTTCACGTACGGGTCGACGTACCGGAAGAACTCCCTGTACCCCGCACACAGGTAATTCAGCCCCGCTTCCCCGTCCGGCGCCTGCACGAACCGGTTCTTCGGACACCCGCCGTGACACATGAACTGGTAGGCGCACGACTCGCAGTACCCCGGAAGTGCCTCCCGCTTTCGTTCACCGAAGGCGCGCTGTTCCGGGCTGTCGACCAGGGCCCCCATCGACTGCTCGCGGACGTTCCCCAGCCGGTGGGACGAGTCGACGAAGTGGTCACAGGCGTACAGGTCGCCGTTGTGTTCGACGGCCAGCGAACTGCCGCACGTCTCCTGGAAGATGCAGCTCGTCTGCCCGTGTTCGCCCCACGCGCGCATGCACTGGTCGAAGATGCCGACCGAAATCTCGCCGACGTCGTTCCGGACCCACTCGTCGAAAATCGCCTTCAGGAACTCGCCGTACTCGGCGGGGTCGACCGTGTACGTCGACGTGTCCGCGGCGCGCGCAGCGTCTCTCACCGCCGTCTCGTCGGCCGCCATCTGCTCGCCGTCGGGTCTGCTGACGACGTCGGCCCAGCGGTACGTCGGCGGCTCGATTGGGTCGCCTGCGGGCGTGTCCTCCCCGCCCGCAGGCGAGGGCGCTTCCGGGCCCTCGCTCCCGTCGAGGGGTTCGACGATGGGGATGAACTGGACGTGGTCGACGCCCCGGTCTCTGAAGAACCGGTAGACGTCGAGCGGATACCGGCTGTTGACGTCGTTGACGGTGCAGAGAACGTTGTACTCGACGCCGTGGTCCTGCAGCACCTCCAGGCCCTCCACGACGGCATCGAACGTCGACCCGCCGTCGCGGCCGCGGCGGTACGCGTCGTGGAGCGCTCGGGGCCCGTCGATGCTGATGCCGACAAGGAACTCGTTTCGCCGGAAGAACTCTCCCCAGTCGTCGTCGAGGCGCGTCCCGTTGGTCTGCAGGCTGTTTCGAATTCGCTTCTCGCCGGCGTGCTTCTCCTGGAACTCGACCGCTCGCTCGAAGAACTCCCGTCCGAGCACCGTCGGCTCGCCGCCCTGCCAGGCGAACTCGACGACCGGTGCCGGCGTCGCGTCGATGTACTGCTGGACGAACGTCTCCAGGGTCTCGTCGGACATCCGGAAGTCGCTCGTCTCGGGATACAGGTCGGTCTTCTCCAGGTAGTAGCAGTACGCG
>JBEPXT010000234.1:0-3238 GCA_041641795.1 Salinigranum sp. | reverse complement strand
TTGGGGATGAGCAGAATCTTCTCGGCGAGCGACTCGCCGTACGCCTCGCGGAGTCGCCGCCCGTTGCCCTCCGTCGTGACCAGGATACGGTCGGCGGTGTGCAACACCGTCCGCTGGAACCGCCGGCTCACTCGCTCGACGAGACTCCCCTCGTCGAGGTACCCGAGCGATATCGAGGCGTCGATCCAGAGGTCGCGCACGTCGACCACCCAGGGCTTCCCGAGCGCCGCGGCCAGGAGTCCGGGTGCCCCCGTCGAAATCGGGGGCGTCGACGTGACGACTACGTCGTACCGGCGGACGTTGCGGAGCAACCAGAAGAGGGCGTGAACCGCGAACAGCAGGAAGTACGGGAGCCGACTCTTCATGCCGGGGTCGTCCCCGCGCGGTTGCCAGGTCCACAGGCGGTGGACCGTGATGCCGTCGATGGTCTCCGTCGACGCGCGTTCGGTGGTGCGCTCGAACTCGTCGGGCGGGTAACTCGGCGGCGGGGCGAGGACCGTCACGTCCCACCCCTCCTCGCGGAGGTGCGTGGCGTTGTCGTGAATCCGCGAGGGGTTGCCTCCCTTCTCGGGGGGGTACATCTGGGAGACGAAGACGACGCGGCGCTGGCCGGTCATGGTCTGCTGTGTTCGTGGCGGCCGGTCGTCGCGTTTCGGTCGCGGCTCCGTTCCGCTCGGTCGGCGCGTGTCGGCCGGCGAAGCGAGACGGAGGGGGCCAATCCGGGACTGTCGACGCAAACTGTGCTCATTCGCTCACCGGTAGGTCGGTGAGTCACCTAATTACCCGCCTGCTAACCCGTCTCCCGGCGGGGAAACTCGGGACTCGAACCGACGAGGTAGTCAGCGGCGTCGAAATCGGTCGCAGGTAGTCAGCGGCGTCGAAATTGGGGCCCCGGAGGGCGACGCCGTCCGCGCCCGGGTCAGATACGGACCAGCGTGAACCCGCTCGCGCGCCAGCGCTCGGGGTCGAGAACGTCCTTCGTGTCGATTACCGTGTCCCCGCGGAGGCCGTCGAGGTCCCCGGGGTCGAGCGCCGCGTACTCGTCGTGGTCGGTCACGACGACGGCGGCGTCGGCGTCTCGCACCGCGGCGTCGAACGGTTCCAGCGATATCGTCTGGTCGTCGACGTGGGGGTCGGTCAGGACGACGTCGACGTCGTCGCGGGTCTCCTGCAGTCGCCTGGCGAGGTGGAGTCCGGGACTCTCCCGCGCGTCCGAGACGTTCCCCTTGTAGGCGACGCCGAGGATGGCGATTCGGTGGCCGTCCGTGCCGCCCAGTTCGTCGTCCAGCAGGCCGATGATGTGGTCCGCCATCCCGTCGTTGGTGTCCCGGGCGACGCTGATGAGACTCGGCTCGGTGTCGCCGTCCAGCAGGAAGTACGGGTCGACCGGGATGCAGTGACCGCCCACCCCGGGTCCGGGATTGAGGATGTCGACCCGGGGATGGGTGTTGGCGAGTTCGATTGCCTCGCGCGAGTCGATGCCGTGGTCGTGACACCGTGTGGCCACCTCGTTCGCGAACGCGATGTTCACGTCGCGGAAGGTGTTCTGAATCAGTTTGACGAACTCGGCGGTGGTTGCGTCGGTGGTCAGGATGTCGCCGCTGAGAAACGAGTCGTACAGGCGAACCGCCGATTCGGGGGCGCCGTTCAGGCCGCCGATGATGCGGTCGTTGTTCTTGAGTTCGTTGACGATGTCACCGGGGAGCACCGTCTCGGGGCAGTGCACCAGGGAGAACTGCTCGCCGCCCGTCAGACCGCTCTCCTCGAGAATCGGCCGGAGGACGTCGGTGGTCGTCCCGGGCGGAACAGTCGATTCGAGGACGACCGTATCGCCCTCGCGGAGGAGCGGACTGATGGTCTCGCCGGCCTCCCGGACGTACTGGAGGTCGGCGCGCTTGTTCTCGTCGAGCGGTGTCGGGACGCAGATGACGTGGAACTCTGCGGGGACCGCTTCGCGGCTCACGGTCAGGTTTCCGGACTGGAGCGCCTGCCCGACGAAGGCCCGAAGCCCGGGCTCTTCGAGTTGCACGTCGCCGTTCTCCAGGCGCTCGATGACGCCGTCGGCCGGGTCGTACCCGACGACGTCGTGGTCGTGATTGGCCAGCATCGCGGCCGTGGGGAGTCCAACGTACCCGAGACCGTGTACGCAAACTGTGCTCATTCGGGTCAGCGTAGGTGGCTCCGGCATTTACTTATAGGTCTATTAACGCGACTGTCCGGGCGGATTTCACTGCCGCAAGGCTCTCCTGTCGGACGGAGTCGCGGTTCTATTCACTCGGACGACACGTCGGTTCGCACCGTCCTGCCGCCGCCGAATCCGGTCGTGCGAGTTCCTGACGCGGTTCGCTACACCGTCCGCCGCCGACCTGTTCGGTAGACAAACTATTTGTGTGGGGACGCGGGATAACGACTCGATGGGACTAGGTTCGCCTTCCGACCCCGCACTCGTTACCGTCGTCTTCGGGACGCGTCCGGAACTGGTCAAGATGGCGCCCGTGATTCGCGCCATCGAGTCCTCCGACGCGCTCACGCTCCGCGTTCTCCACACCGGCCAGCACTACGACGAGGGCCTGAGCGAGAGCTTCATCCGGACGCTCGGTCTGCCCCAGCCCGACGTCCATCTCGGCGTCGGGAGCGGCACCCACGCCGAACAGACCGCTGAGGCGCTCGTCGCCGTCGAGCGCGAGGTCACCGACCACGGCCCCGCCGCCGTGCTCGCCCAGGGCGACACCAACGCCGTCCTCTCGGCGGCGCTCGCCACGAGCAAACTGCAGACGACGTTCGGCCACGTCGAGGCCGGAATCCGGAGTTTCGACCGGGAGATGCCCGAGGAGACGAACCGCGTCGTCGCGGACCACGTCTCCGATTTCCTCTTTGCCCCGACGACGGTGGCCGAGGAGAATCTCGCCGACGAGGGCATCACCGAGGGCGTCTACGTGACGGGGAACACCTTCGTCGACGCCTGCCTGGCCCACCAGGACATCGCCCGCGAGGAGTCCGACGTTCTCTCGACGTTCGACCTCGAACCGGACGAGTACGTCGTCGCGACCATTCACCGCCCCCGCAACACGGACGACGAAGACAGGCTCCGCCGCATCGTGAGCGCTCTCGACGGGATGTCCGTTCCGGTCGTCCTCCCCGCACACCCCCGGACGACGAAGGTGCTCGACGAGGCCGGTTTCGAGCCGGACGGGTCGCTCCGCCTGGTCGACCCGCTGGGGTACCTGGACTTCCTCGC
>JBEPXT010000233.1:0-3284 GCA_041641795.1 Salinigranum sp. | reverse complement strand
GCCGAGAAAAACGCTATCTCACACCGGGGCCGGGCGCTCGCGAAGTTCGCCGAGTGGTACGCCGACCGCTGACCTGCTCCGGTCCGCTGCTGCGTCGGGTCTGCCTCGCCGCCTCGCCGCCTCGCCGCCTCGCCAGTCGTCTCACCCGCGCGAATCCCGGTCCGGACCGGGGTACTCGCCGCCGACCACCTCGGCGTAGAGGCTCGCGGGGTCGAACAGCGCGGCGAACGCCCGGGGGTGCCTGAAACTCGCGTCCATCCGCTTGCGGAGGGCCGCGCCGGTGCTGGCGCTCAGCAGGCGGTCGTCGAAGGTGAGCACGTGCATCGCGCTCCCGTGGTAGGCCGATGCGAGCGCCGGGTGGTCGCCCGTCGGCTGGTCGGCGGGTTCCCGCCACGCTTCGACGGTCTCCCGCCAGTCGCTCGCCAGCGACGGCGACGAGAGGTCGGCCACCACCGCCTCGGCGTCGTCGAGCAGGGGGTCGCTGGCGACGAGCGTCGTCCAGGAGTGCTCGCGCAGGTGGTCCAGCGCGCGACGGGCGTCGCCGCCGACCAGCAGGTCCGCGGCGAGGACGTCCGCGTCGGCGACGACCCGCGCCGGATTCGGCTCCGGGGCGTCACTCATCTCTCCGCTCCGCGAGGGCGGCGACCACGTCCGACTCGGTGACTTCGTATCGACTGGCCCGCTCGAAGAGGCGTTCCCACGTCATGCCCCAGACTCCGGCGGGGCGAACCAAGAGCGTTCGGTCCGCCCGTCGGACCCGAACTCACCGACCGCCGGCGCGCCCGACCCAGAGCGACACCGCCAGACCGCCGACGAACGCGACGCCGACGTTCGCGAGGAGCCCCACGACGCCGATAGCGACGGTCAGCGCGAGGCGGTTGGTTCCGAGCGCGGTCCGCCCCAGTTGGGCGGCCACGAGTATCAGCAGGACGCCGAGGACGGCCGTGGGGAACGCGACGACCAGGCCGGCGACGAGGGCCGCGAGAACGTACAGGACGCCCAGCAGCACGTTCGCCCCGCCGGTTCGCGCGCCGAATGCGTACTTCCCGGCCAGGCCGCCGCTGCCGTGACACATCGGGAGTCCGCCGAACGGGACGGAGACGAGCGACATCGCCCCCATGCTCGTCGCCAGGTCGTCGGCCGCCACCTCGTGGTCGAAGAGGTCAGACACCAGCAGCGACGTCGCCACGACGGCGTTGCCGACGGTCATGGCCAGTTGCGCGAGGAGCCCCTCGACGGCGCCGACGGTCACCTGCGGACCGCCGGCCGGGAACAGCGCCAGCGCCGGGAGGGCGGGTGCGGGGACGCCCACGTCGGCCAGGGCGAGCCCTACGCCACCGGCGAGAACCACCAGCGCGCTCGCGCGCCCCGCGCCGAGCAGCACGGCCGCGGCGGTCACCGCGAGTGCGGCGACGGCGAGTCCCGGGTCCGCCAGCCCGAGTTCGAGACCCGCCTGCGCGAGCAAGAGCGCGACGGCCAGCTGGATGCCGCGAATCACCGGCTCGGCGACGAAGCGCTCGACGCGGGTGAGCAGTCCGAGTCGGCCGCCGGCGAACAGGACGGCCCCCGCGAGGAGTCCCGCGGCCGCGAGTTCGCCCACCGAGAGGGCGCCCGCGATGGTGAGGCCCGCCAGGGCTTTCATGGGTTCGACCGACAGGGGGAGCCCGTAAGTCACTCCCCAGACCACCTGGAAGACGCCGAACCAGAGCAGGACGTGGGGGACGGACAGCGGCGTGAGCGCTCCGAGGGCGACGACCAGCGGGAGGACCGTAATCGAATCCCCTAACGCACCGGTCAGTTCGCCGGTCGAGAACTCGACCGACCGTCCGTTCCTCGTGTCGACGCTGACGGCCACAGACGCGCTTCGTCGCGGGTTGCCATGAGTGTTTCCCGGAAGCTCGAACGGTCACGTCCCCGCGCCAACGATAATTGAATGTGGTTATCTCGGACGACGGACCGAGTGGTGACGTCGGAGCGGTGGCCTCCCCGCCGGGTTCGGTGGCGGCGTCGGATGGCGGGGTGCCGCGCCCGACGCGCGACTACACGGCCTGCACCGGGATGTCGGTCAACCCGATGACCCGCCGGGTCCGACTCCCGAACGCCGGCTTGTCCGGGTCGGACCGGCCGCGCTTGCCCATGACGATGACGTCGACGCCGTTTTCCTGGGCGTAGGCGACTATCTCCTCCGGCGCGATGCCCGACCGGACAGCCGTCTCGTACTCGACGTCGGCGTCCGCCGCCATCTCCGCGATTTCGTCGGTGAACCGCGCTCCCTTCTTCTCCAGTCGCTCTCGCGTCTCGGCGATGTCGCTGGGCGTCGCGACGAAGTCGGCGTCCCCCATGTCCATGACGTACAGTGCGTGGACCGTGCCCCCGTTCTCCGTCGCCAGGTCGATAGCGTGTCTGCCCGCTCGTTTCGCGCCTCTGCTCCCGTCCGTCGGAACCAGGATATGTTTGTACATGGGTCTCTCCGTTCGAAAGTGGCTTCCAAATAACATGAATTTACGTGATGGTTCCTGCGTTCCGGGAGCGAACGCGGCTCACTCCCTCCGGCGGGAGTCCGACCTGCCCACGCCACCCGTCTCGGCGCGTTCACTCGGGGACGAACGCCTCGCCGGCCAGAATCATCCGTCCGGTGAGCGCGGCCGTAACCGTCCAGAGGACGGCCAGTAGCCCGGTGACGGCGCAGAGAACGTCGCCGAACGGCGAGAACCCGAGGAACCCTCCGAGTGCGCCCCCGGCGATGGCGAACGCGCCCACGGGGAACGTGTAGGCCCACCAGGTGAAGTAGAAGCCGTGTCGACGGCGGTGGACTTCGTACGCCACCAGCGCGACGGTCAGGAGGAGCCACCAGGCAGAGAACCCCCACAGGGTCAGTGCGGCGAGTTTCAGCAGGGGGACGATGGGTTCGGCCGGTAGCGAGAGACCGACGCCCGCTTCGAGGGCGTGGGCCAGCCGAATTGCGTCGATAGACAGCACCGCCGTGGGGGCGAGGCCGATGACGAACGTCGGCGTCAGTTTCTCCCGCGGGAGTCCGGCGTACGCGTACCGGTACAGCACGATGGCGCCCACGAACAGGAACATGAACGACCCGACGCCCATGGCGGCCATCGAGACGACGAACAGGGCGCTCCCGACGGCGGTTCCGGCGTAGAAATTGCTCACGAGCAACAGCCCCAGGATGGGCACGACGAGGTGAGAGACGGGCGGGATGTACCAGGCGAACACGCCGTGTTCGGTCCCGACCCGGTCGTTGACGAACAGCACCGGCAGGATGACCAGAC
>JBEPXT010000232.1:0-3286 GCA_041641795.1 Salinigranum sp. | reverse complement strand
GCCTGCTCCCGGTCGCGCTTGAGTGCGAACTCCACCGTTCGCGGCAGCGGGAACTTCGCGTCGGTGCCCCACCCGGCGAACTCCTCGTCGAACTGGCGGTCGAGTTGCCCCGCGACGTACTCCTCGATGTCGGGCGTGACCTCGCCGGCGGGCGTCGGGTCGTCGCCGAGCGCACGCGGGACGCGCCCGGCGTCGGTCCCCTTCGCGTCCCACACCTCTCGGACGCGGTCGAGGATGCCACGGAAGCTCTCGGGGTCGAGGTACCCCGCGCCGGTGAGTACCTCGCCGGTCGGCGTCGTGAAGACGGTAGAGGGGAACCCACCCATGTTGTAGCGCTCCCGGACGCGAGGGTGGCGGTCCACGTCGACCCGGACCGGCACGAAGCCGTCGTTGACGTTCGCGGCGATGCGCGGGTCGGCGTACGTCTCGGCGTCCATCTCGTGGCAGCCGTCACACCACGTCGCGGTGAGCGCGAGCAGTACCGGCTTCCCCGCCTCGCTCGCCTCGTCGAACGCCGACTGGCCCCAGTCGCGCCACTCGACGCGCGTCCCGTCGTCTGTCATACCGTGAGGTGTGGACGGCGGGCGGGTAAGGGCTTCGAGTCGGGGGGATACTACAGGTATTTAGCCTGACAGAGCGTATCACGTACTATGCACGAGCACCACACCCCGGACGTTCGCGTCCCCGCGCCCGACCTCGCTCCCGCCGAGGTCGTCGCACTCCACCTCGACAGTTTCGCCCCGTCACTCGACACTGCCGACGAGCAGCCGACCGGTCTCTCGGACGCGGCCGTCCAGACGGCCTTCGCGTTCGCGAGTCCCTCGGTCAGCGCCCGCATCGGATCGAGCGAAAACCTCCGGTCGCTGCTCCACAGCCGACTCTACCAGCCACTCGTCAGCTTCGAGCGGGCTGCGACCACGCCAATCGAGGTGACCGGTGACCGCGCCCGTCAGGAGGTGACGGTGATGACGCCCGACCGCGCGGAGGCGGTCTACGAGTTCCGTCTGTCCCGTACCGACTCGGGGCCGAGCGCGGACTGCTGGCTCATCGACGCGGTCGACCGGATCGCCTGACGATGGTCGGCGACGCTTCTCTCCGCTCGGACGGCGGGTCGACCGTCGACGGCGACACGTCGGGCGAGACCCCGACGTCGGCCGAGGCAGCGACCGACGCCGAGAGCGTGCTCCCGGCGGACGTGCCCGGCGAGTCGGTGTACGTCGAGACGAACGGCGTGACCCTCCACACCGTGCAGGCCGGCCCCGAAGACGGCCCGCTCGTGATACTCCTGCACGGCTTCCCGGAGTTCTGGTACGGCTGGCACGAGCAGATTCGACCGCTCGCGGAGGCCGGCTTCCGGGTCGTCGTCCCGGACCAGCGCGGCTACAACCTGAGCGACAAGCCGGAGGGCGTCGGGAGCTACCGCATCGACGAACTGGCGGCGGACGTGGTGGGCCTCGTCGACGCGGCGGGACGCGAACAGGCGGCCGTCGTCGGGCACGACTGGGGCGCGGCGGTCGCGTGGTGGACCGCACTGCACCACCCAGAGCGCGTCTCGAAACTCGTGACCGTGAACGTCCCGCACCCGTCGGTGATGAGTCGGACCCTCCGGCGAAGTTGGAGTCAGCGGTTCAAGAGCGTCTACATGCTGTTCTTCCAGGTGCCGGTCCTGCCGGAGGTCGTCTCCTCGGCGCGCGACTGGGAGACCGTCGTCCGGATACTGAAGCGCAGCAGTCTCCCGGGGACCTTCTCGGAGACCGACATGGAACGCTACCGGGAGGCGTGGTCACAGCCGGGAGCCTTCCGGGCGATGCTCAACTGGTACCGGGCGATGGTCCGCCGGCGCGACTCACCGCGGACCGAGCGCGTGACGGTGCCGACCCTCGTGCTGTGGGGCGCACGGGACCGGTTCCTCAGTCGGTCGATGGCCCGGCCGAGTGCCGACCTCTGTGACGACGGGCGCGTGCGGTTCTTCGAGGACGCGACCCACTGGGTGCAACACGAGGAACCGGTGCGCGTCGGGGAGGAACTGGTGGCGTTTCTCTCGGAGTGAGTCAGACGAACGCCAGCGGCACCATCACCGCGACGCCGACGGCCAATCCCGCAATCAGTTCTCGGTAGCCACGGCCCGGCAGGCCCGCACCCAACTCCAGTGCCTCCGGGACGAACTCGGTCAGGACGAGGTATATCATCGCGCCGGCCGCGAAGCCGAAGCCGTACGGGAGGAACTCCCGCGCGTACCGGACGAACGCGAAGGCGATTACCGCCCCGATGGGTTGCGGGAGCGAGGAGAAGACCGCCCACCACGCCATCCGCCACTCGCTCACGCCCATCGAGCGCAGCGGGATGGAGATGGCGACGCCCTCCGGGACGTTGTGAATCGAGATTGCGACCGTCATGAACACCGCGAGGAGGGGCACTGTCGTCCCGAAGAGCGCGAGACCGGTCGTCGACTGCAGTCCGAGGTCCGCGAAGGAGACGCCGACGGCGACACCCTCCGGGAAACTGTGGACCGTCAGAATCCCGAGGATGAGGACGAGTTTCTTGAAGTCCGCCTGCTTGTACTCCTTCGGGTGGACCTCGTAGTCGTCCAGCACCCGGTGTGCGAGGACGACGAGGACGACACCCGCGAGGATGCCGACCGCCAACTCGACGGGCGTCCCGTTCGCCAGACCCTCGCCGATCAGCCCGAACAGCGACGCCGAGACCATGATACCGGACGCGATACCCCAGAGTGCGACGTTCCACCGGTCGCTGATGTCGTCGAACAGAAAGAACGGAATCGCCCCCAGTCCCGTCGCCAGCGCAGTCACTAGTCCGGCGAGAAACACGAAGACGAACGCGCCGACCGAGGCGTCGGTGGCGAACTGCATACCCGGACGTAGCCTACCCGCGCCGATAAGTATTATCACCTGCTCGATAGGTTTAGGTCGCCCGAAACTCGACCGGAGTGTCCCAGACCGTCCGGCGGGTCGGTCGCCGACGTTCTCCTCTCCGCCGTCACCCGTCCCGGTTCAGGTCGCGGCTCCAACGCCGCAAGCGCGCCAGTCGGCGATCCAGCGGCGGGTGGCTCCCGAACAGCCACCGGCGGGCCGGCGCGAGTCGGCACCGGAGCCGATAGCCGAGCGGTCGGCGGTCCCCATCGGGACCGAGACCGACCGGTTCCGGCGGGTGGTCGTCCACGCCGACGACCGACAGCGAGAGGGGACCGGCAGCGGCCCGGAGGTCAGCTCTGGGTGTGTCACGCAGTCGGTCGTCGAGCGTCCGGAGTGCGCCCGCCAGCGCCGCC
>JBEPXT010000231.1:0-3308 GCA_041641795.1 Salinigranum sp. | reverse complement strand
ACACCCTGATTCTCGGCGCTGACCTGACCGGCATCCCGGCGTTCGAGTGAGACGGGAGGGTTTCGCGGGGTCGTTCAGGATACACGTACCTTCCGGTGCTGTGCGCGGGCACCGCCAGTCGAACGGGTGGCTATAGCCGACCACCCCGTACGTGGCGGTACAGGAGAACCAATGAACCCGACCCGCGAACGCGGCCTGCTGGACCTGACGCGCGAACAGGCCTGGGTCGCCCACGCCGCCGTGCTGGACCACCTCGAACGAGCAGTCGGTGCCGACGACGACCCGGAGTGCCACCTGGCGGTCCTCGAAGCCCTCGAAGCCGGGGACGCCGAGTTCGAACGCGCCGAACTGCAGGTCCTCGCTGACGCCCTGCGGACGCACCTGAAGGACCCCCCGGCCCGCGACGACGGCCCCGGGCGGGCGGCGCTGACGACGGTCCTGGCGCGCACGCCGGAGCCACCCCTCCCCGGCGAGTCAGAAGGATGTGAATGTTGTTAACGACGAACAAGGATTTATACCTCTGGCCCTAAGCGACTCTCGACAGCCACATCATGACTGCCGCATCAAACCGCAGCGTGCTCGACCTCTCCCACCGGGAAGCGTGGGTGGTGCACGCCGCGATACTCGCGCACATCGAGCGCGAACAGAACGACGGCGCCGACCCCACCGCCGCCATCGACCTCCTGTACGTCGTCGAGGCGGGTGACGACGACTTCGACCAGTCACAGCTCCGACAGCTCGTAGACGCCCTCTCGACATATCTCGACGTCGCACCCGCCGCGGACCAGACGCCCTGCGAGCGAGTCCTCGCGAACGCCCGGCAAGCGCTCGCCTGAGGACGTCTCCGCCGATTTTCGTCGTCACGCCCGGTCGCTACCGACGGGTCCGGCGGACGTGACGGGTCGCGTCCGCCGTCACGCACCTCACGCCCCGTCGCCGTTCTCGTCGGATTCCTCGTCGAGCCAGTAGTCCACGTCGTCCTCCAGGCGGTAGTACCCGTGGACGGTCCGCTCGCTGCGACCACCGGGCGGGGACCCCGCGTACACGCCCATCTTCCCCGAGTCGGGGTAGACGGTCACGTCCGGGTCCACCATCGTCGACACCACGAGGTACCGGAGCGGTTCGTCGCCGTCGTTGACGACGCGGTGACCGCCGTCCTCGCCCGTGGGGAACGCCGCGTAGTCCCCCGGTCGGAGTTGATGGGATTCGCCGGCCGCGCGCAGGGTTCCTTCCCCGGCGAGTACGTAGAGGGCCTCCTCGTTGGCGGTGTGGTAGTGGTAGGGCCAGGCCCGCCGCCCCGGCGGTATCTCGTAGAGGCTACAGCCGAGCATCTCGCCGGCCGCCGCCTGGCCGAGTTGCTTGCGCCGGAACTGCGTCTCTCCGCGCTCGGTCTCGGTCCACTCCAGGTCAGCTTGGTTTATCGGTGACATGTGCCGTTGCACGGACGATACCCACCTGAATGCACCGCCCCGGCCGCCTCCCGGAACGGCAGCGTGTCAAACACGGGGGAGATTTTCAGTGGCCGAATACCGGCGGACAGTTATAAGGTCCGGGCGCCCCGAACGTGTACCGATGGCAGACGTAAAATCCCTTCTCAAGACGGCATATCAGGACGAGATGGAGACGGTCATGAACTACCTCGCGAACTCCATCGTTCTCGACGGGGTTCGCGCCCAGGAGATCAAAGAGTCCCTCCAGGCTGACATCCAGGAGGAACTCGGTCACGCCGAGATGCTCGGCCAGCGGCTGAAACAGCTGGACGAGACCGTGCCGGGGTCCTCGGAGTTCAAGGCGCACCAGGATACTCTCCAGCCCCCGGAGGACACCACGGACGTCATCGGGGTCATCGAGGGCGTCATCGACGCCGAGAAGGACGCCATCTCGACGTACAAGGACCTCATCGACGCGGCCGAGGCGGAGAACGACCCGGTTACCGAAGACATCGCCGTGACGCTGCTGGCCGACGAGGAGGCCCACCTCACGGAGTTCAAGGGCTTCCGCCGCGAGTACAAGGACTGACGGTCCCCTCGACGTCGCGAGCGTCCGGTTCGAACCCGCTATTTTTCGTCGCCGAGTCCGAGCGCCTCCGCGAGCAGTTCCGCCACGTCGACGATTTCCAGGTCGTCCTCGAAGCCGCCGGTCTTCCGGCCGTCCTCGTACATCGTGCCGCACATCGGGCAGGCGACCACGAACTTCTCGACGGCCCCGCCGGCCTCGGTGTCGGCCGTGGCCTCGCGGAGTCGTTCCTCGCTGGGTTTCACGTCCTGCTCGTGGTCCATCCAGAGGCCCCCGCCGCCGCCGCCACAGCAGAAACTGTCCTCGCGGTTCCGCGGCATCTCGTAGAGGTCCGCGCCGGTCGCTCTGACGAGTTCCCGCGGGGCCTCGTACTCGCCGTTGTACCGACCGAGGTGGCAGGGGTCGTGGAACGTGACCGTGTAGTCGAGTTCCGTCCCGTCGAGGCCGAGTCGCCCGTCCCGGACCAGGGCCTCGACCACCTGCGTGTAGTGGTAGACGCCGACGTCGCCGTCCTCGTTCCAGCCGAACTCGGGGTACTCGTTCTCGAAGGTGTTGTACGCGTGGGGGTCCGTCGTCACCACCTTGTCGAACTCGCAGTCCTCGAAGGCCGCGACGTTGTCCTCGACGAGCATCTCGTAGAGGCCCTCCTCGCCGACCCGGCGCACGTCGTTCCCGTCGTGCTTCTCGTCCTCGTAGAGGATGCCGTAGGAGACCCCCGCGTGCTCGAACAGGCGAGCGAGCGACCGGGCGACTCGCCGGTTCCGGTCGTCGAAACTCGGGTAGTCCCCGACGTACCAGAGGAACTCGACGGACTCCTCGCGGGCGTCGGGCACCTCGAACGAGAGGTCCTCGGTCCACTCCGGTCGCTTGCGCTCGGGGTTGCCGAAGGCGTTCCCGTTCTGGAAGATGTTCATCATCGCCTCCTGGACCTGCTCCGGTTGCTGGCCAGTCTCCGTGAGGCGGCGGTTCATCTCGGTGAAGTGGTTCAGGTGCTCGATGTCGACCGGGCAGGCGTCCATGCAGGCCATGCAGGCCATGCACGACTTCATCGACTCGGCGGCGACGACGCTCTGGCCGCCGTCGGCGACGATGTCCACCGGTTCCGTCCGGTCTGCGTCCAGGTCCTGGCGGTACTGCTTCAGGTCCAGAATCACGTTCCGCGGGTCGAGGTTGCGACCCACCTCGTCCGCGGGACAGACCGCGGTACAGCGCCCGCACTTGGTGCAGGCGTCCATGTCGAGCATCGCCTTCCACGAGAAGTCCTCGGCCGAGGTGTACCCGATTTCGTCGGG
>JBEPXT010000230.1:0-3312 GCA_041641795.1 Salinigranum sp. | reverse complement strand
CTCGCGCCGACCGACCGGGACCGACTCGGTGTTGCCGTGCGCGTCGCCGTCGGGCGAGCGGTGCGCACCGGGGAGAGTCGCGTCCCCCAGCGCCTGACGAACCGCACGGTCGCAAGGATGCGGAGCCTTGGGCGCCGCGCACTGACTGCCGGTCTGGAGAGCGCCGGCGCGAACGCGACCGAGCGCGCGAGCGAGCGACTGACGGGTGGCGCTCTCGGGGGCGTCCCCGCCGGTCTCCCGGTCGCTCCGGTCCCGGGATACTGGTACGCGACGGTCAACGTCTGGACGGTGGCCGTCGAGGGGGAGTTCGCCAGGTTCGCGGTCACGACGGACGTTGGAGCGCCCGGTCGCTCGCTCCGGTACGTGCGGGACGGGAGGAACGTCACGCTCGACGTGGACGGCGACGGGCGCGCAGAACGCCTCGGACGAAACGAGCGGGTCGACTTCGCCGTCACCACGACAGTCGCCGTCGCGGTTCCGCCGAACGGCCGGGGAGTCGGCGACGTCGACGGCGACGCCGACGAGCGGTCGGCGGGGTGGTCCCACCCGGGCTGTGCGCGCAACGAATCCGGAGTCTGCCGGGTCGGTGGTGCCTCGTGACGACCCGCCGTCGACCCGGGCTGGCGAGTGACAACGGTTTTGTCGGCGGCGACACCACGGGCGGCTATGTTGTACGACGTGGTCGACGCGCCCGGAGCGCTGTCGCGAGACGAACTCCGGTCGGCGTACGAAGACGAACTCCGCGGGGTCGTCCGGGCGGCCGGCGTCGACGCGGCGGCGGGCGAATCGGGCGTCCCCGTCGAAACGGTCGAGGCGCTGATGGCGGGCGCCGACCCGTCGCTGACGCTCCGGGACGCCGCCGCGATTCTCGCGGTTGCGCCCGACGCCCCCGACGCCGACGCCATCGTGGCGGAGGTGCGAGACCACCTGCTCCTCGGGATGACGACGGCCGTCGTCGACGTGGACACCCTCGCCGAGGACGTCGACGTCGACCTCACCGGCCAGGAGATTCAGCAGGCCATCGAGGGCAGAAACCCGGTGACGCTGGAGCAGTTAGCCGCGATTCAGCGCGCCATCGCCGCCCGGAAGGGACGATGAGCCGGGTCGCCATCCTCGGCTGCGGGTACGTCGGCCTCCGACTCGGGTATCGGCTCACCGCCGCCGGCCACGACGTCCTCGGCGTCCGTCGCTCGGCGTCGGCGATGAACGCCATCGCCCGCGCCGGGATGAAACCGGTCGCGGCGGACGTGACCGACCCGGACTCGCTGGCGCGGGTTCCCGACGTGGAGTGGCTCGTCTTCGCCGCGAGTTCCGGCGGCCGGGGCGCCGACGCGGCGAGGCGGGTGTTCGTCGACGGACTGGAGACGGTCCTCGAACAGTTCGGCGGCCGGGACGCGGCGCCGGACAGACTCGTCTACACGTCGAGTACGGGCGTCTACGGCGACCACGGCGGCGACTGGGTGGACGAGGAGACGCCCGTCGAACCGACCACCGAGAAGACCGAGGTACTGGCCGAGGCCGAACGGGTCGCCCTGAGCGCCGGCGACGAGTACGGCATCGACGGGACGGTGGCTCGCTTCGCCGGCCTCTACGGCCCGGACCGCTACCGCCTCGAGCGGTACCTCCAGGGACCGGTCACCGAGGGCTACCTGAACATGGTCCACCGGGACGACGCCGCGGGGGCCGTGGCCTACCTCCTCGAACGGGACCTGGCGCGAGACGAGGCGGTCCTCGTCGTGGACGACGAACCCGTCTCGAAGTGGTCGTTCGCCGACTGGCTCGCGGACGCCTGCGGCGTCGAGCGGCCCGCTAAGCAGACGAAAGCCGAGCGACTCGCGGCCGGCGACCTCTCGGCGGCCGCCCGCCGGCGCATCGAGACGAGCAAGCGCTGTTCGAACGAGTACCTGCGCTCGCTGGGCTACGAGTTCACGTACCCGACGTTCCGTGACGGCTACCGCGCCGCAGTCGAGGCGTACGGGGGCGACGCGGCAGTCCAGACGTGACCAGTGTGCCTCGGCCGGTGACCGGCCGCACGCTCGGCCCGCGTGACGCCGACGTCGGGCGTTCGTGTCATCGATCAAACTCGATGTGGGACGAATATTCATGACCGTCCGTCGTGAACACCCCTCTATGGAGGCGGCGGTCACCGAGATGAACGACGTGGCTCGGTCGCTGTTCGGGGACGTCCAGACGTTCGTCCGCGAGAACCCCGAAATCGCCGCCACTGTGGTCGTCGGACTGGTCGCGTTCGTGGCCGGCGTGTACGTCCTTCGCCGGTTCAAGCGGCCGATGGGGACGCGGTTTCTCGAACTGCTCTCGGTCCGGGACGAGATAGTCGTCCTGATGCACCCGAACCCGGACCCGGACGCGATGGCCGCCGCGATAGGGGTCGCGGGCCTCGCTGAGCAGGTGGGGACCGACGTGACCATACAGTTTCCGGGACAGATTCGCCACCAGGAGAACCGCGCGTTCAGGAACGTGCTGGACCTGAAACTCCACCGCATCGAGCACGTGACCGACCTCGCGGCCGAGGACGTGATTCTCGTCGACCACAACATCCCCCGCGGGTTCGCCGGCGCCAACGGTATCCTCCCGCTCGCCGTCGTCGACCACCACCCGGGCGAGGGGACCGGCGAGTCGTTCACGGACGTCAGGACGGACTACGGAGCAACGTCGAGCATCATCGCCGAGTACTTCGAGGACATCGGCGCGAAACCCGTTCCGCCAGACATGCACGCCAGCGAGGTGGACTCGGAGTTCATCGTCCAGTCGAACGTGGCGACGGGCCTCCTCTACGGTATCCTCACCGACACCAAGCGACTCACCACCGGCTGTTCCAGTTCCGACTTCAGGGCGGCCGGCTATCTCCACCCCGGCGTCAACGAGGACCTCCTCGACCGCATCGCCAACCCGCAGGTGAGCAAGGAGGTTCTGGAGGCGAAGGCCCGCGCCATCGCCGGGCGCAAGGTCCGCGGCCCGTTCGCGGTCAGCGACATCGGCGCGCTCTCGAACGTGGACGCGATTCCGCAAGCCGCGGACGAACTCATCCGACTGGAGGGCGTCACGGCCGTCGTCGTCTGCGGCGAACGGGAGGGGACGATTCACCTCTCCGGCCGGTCCCGCGACGACCGGGTCCACATGGGCCGCGTCCTCGAAGCGACGGTCTCGGAGTTCTCGGGGGCTAGCGCGGGCGGGCACGCCCGCATGGGGGGCGGGCAGATACCGGCTGCCGACGGCGCCGTCGGCACCAACAGCTGTTGGAACAGAAGGACCACGCCGAGAGCCGCCTGGAGCGGATCGACGCCCTGGAGG
>JBEPXT010000229.1:0-3371 GCA_041641795.1 Salinigranum sp. | reverse complement strand
ATACCAGTACATGGTCGACGAACGCCTCCTCCGACGGCTCGACGTGCTCCTGGCGCTGCTCGCGGGATGGTTCGTGCTGAGCCTCGTCGTCGCGAGTTTCGCGCTGATGCTGTTCGACGTGGCTGTCGGCGTGCTCGCTCTCGGAACAGTCGTCCGCACCGTCGTCGTCGGCGGACGCTCGTACCTCCGGTCTGCGCGAACGCCCCCCGACCCGCGAACCGAGGTCCCGTAGCGGCCTGACCGCGTCAGTTCGCCGGTTGCCTCGGTTCCAGATGCGTCGACTCGCCGGCTCCGTCGGTTCGCCGGATGTCTCGGCCCGCAGAACGTCTCCGCCCGCTCCGACGAGTCAGTCCTCCATGGAGACGGTCAACACCGGGACTTCGGCGCTCCTGACGACGCGTTCCGTGACGCTGCCCAGCAGGTACCGGTCCAGCCCCGTCCGGCCGTGCGTGCCCATCACGACGAGGTCCGCCTCAGATTCCCGCGCGGCGGCGAGAATCTCCTCGTGTGGACTCCCCACGCGTTTCTCGCCGGTCACGTCGAGGCCCGCCTCGGTGACGAGTTCCTCGATTCGCTGTATCGCCGCGTCGCCCTCCTGTTCGAGTTTCGAGCGGAGGGGTTCGCCCGTCCCGAGCGACACCCCCATCGAGGTGTCGACGACGTAGACGGTGTGGATGGCGGCGTCGTACCGCCGGGCGATGTCGATGGCGTGCGCGGCGGCGTTCTCCGCCGCGTCGCTGCCGTCGGTGGGGAGCAAGATGGTGTCGTACATGTGACGTCGGCTAGAATCTCGTCGGCCGACGACAAATAATTCGGTGCCGCCACCGGTGACCGTCCGGCGCGGGCCGTCGTCGCCGCCTCCGACCGACGAGGCCGGCACCGACCGGAACTTTACCTCGGTCCTCGCCGATACTCTCACCCGTGTACTCCACCATCCTCCTTCCCACCGACGGCAGTCCGGGACAGGGTCCGGTCGTCGAGCGAGTTATCGACCTGGCCGAGACGTACGACGCCACGGTCCACGCGCTGTACGTCCTGGACACGGACGGACTCTCCGCGGAGATTTCGACCGCCGGTCTCGTCTCGGAACTGGAGACGGCCGGCCGAGACGCAGTCGACGAGGTGCTGTCCGCCGTCCGCGCGGCGGACGTGGCCACCGCCGAGGGCGCGGTCAGGCGGGGCGCGCCCCACCGTGAGATAGTCGACTACGCGGACGAACACGACGTCGACCTCGTCGTGATGGGGACACACGGCCGGACCGGGTTGCCCCACCTCCTCCTGGGGAGCGTCGCCGAGAAGGTGGTGCGCATCGCCGATTGCCCCGTGCTCACGGTGCGCACCGCGCCCGAGGAGTGACCCGACAGAGCCGACTCGCCCTGAGACCCCGGATGCCCGAGGGCCGCCCGCGGGGGACGCGGCCGTCACCAGTTCTGCTCCAATTCCTGGACCGCCCGGGGTTGTCAACGGTTATATGCCTGTCGGCCGTACGGCCGGGGTAGCTTTCGACCATGTTCGGTGACCCCGACCGGCGGTCGGACGAGGCATCCGCCCGGGAGACGGACAGCGACGCCTCGGTCGCCAGCGCGTCACCGTCGGGTGACGGTCCGGACGAGTCGGTCACCCGCGCAATCGTCGAGGCGGCGGGGGACGGCCTGTTCGCGCTCGACCGGGACCTGCGGTTCACGCTGGTCAACCCGTCGTTCGCGTCGCTGGTCGATAGGGACCGGAGTGCCCTCCACGGGGCACCGTTCTCGACCGTGGCGGGGGAGGACTCCGCCGCCGCGGCCGAGGACCTCTACGCGGCCCTGGAGCGGGGAGACCGGCGCGCGGGGACTCTGCAGTTTTCCGTCCCCGCGGAGCCGAACCGAATTGTCGTCGAGGTTCGGTGTTCGTTCGCTCGGGCGTCTGGGGGCGTCCTCGTGGGCGTGGCCCGCGACGTGACCGAGCGAGTGCGCCGGCGCCACGACCTGGAACTCCAGCGGGACCGGTTCGCCCACCTCCACCGCATCAGTTCGCTCGTCTGGGAGGTGGACCAGGCCCTCGTGACGGCGACGACCCAGGAGGAAATCGAACGCGAACTCTGCCGGCGACTGGTGGACTCCGACCTCTACGACGTCGCCTGGGTCGGGGCCTACGACCGCCGGCGCGACAGCCTCGTCCCCCGCGAGTGGGCCGGCGTGGACGAGACCGGTCTCGCGGACCTGTGTCTCTCCGATGCGTCGGCGACCGACGGGGTGGCGACCCCCTGCCGCGAAGCCATCGCCACCGGCGAGACGCAGGTGGTCCGCCTGGATGAGGACTCCGAACCGACGTACGAAGACGCCGTCGAACTGGACCCGTACACCGCGTGGGCCGTGATACCCCTCGTCCACGCGGACGTCGTCCACGGGACGCTGAACCTCTACGTCGACCGGCCGCACGCGTTCGGCGTCGACGAGCGAACCGGCCTGTCTGAACTCGGCACGACCGTCGGGCGCGCCATCGCGGCCGCGAAGGAGCGAAAACTCCTCTACGCCGACGGCGTCCTGGAACTGGAGTTCCTGGCCCGGGACCGCGGGGCGTTCTTCGTGGACGCCTCGGCCGGGACCGACTGCCGGTTCGTCCTCGAAGGGACCGTCCCCGTCTCGGACCAGTCGATGCTCACCTACGTCACCGTCGACGGGTGTTCCCCCGACCGAGTGGCCGACCTCGTCGCCGACGCGGACGACGTTCGCGGGTTCCGCGTCGTGGACGACCGGGTCGACGGCTACCTGATAGCGGCCGTCGTCGGGACGCGGTCGTCCATCATCAAGCGGGTCAACGACTGCGGCGCGCGCGTCGTTCGGATGGTGGCGGAAGACGGCGAAGCGCGCGTCGAGGCCCACGTCCCGCCGGACGAGAACGTCCGAGCAATCGTCGAGGAGGTGCGCGAACTGTTCCCCGAGTTCGACCTGGTCGCCCGCCGCGAAACGGGGCGCGCCGGTCGGGTCGACCCCGAGCCGCGGTGGTCGCTCCCCGACTCGCTGACGGACCGCCAGCGCGCCGCCGTTCGGAGCGCCTACTACGCGGGGTACTTCGACTGGCCGCGGTCGAGCACCGCCGAGGAGGTGGCCGCCTCCATGGACATCTCGGGCGCGACGTTCCACAAGCACCTCCGCAAGGCCGAGCGGAAAGTGTTCGACGCCCTCCTCGACCCGTACCGGGACTGAGACGCGCCCGTGGTCGGACCGTATCGGGCCCGCGACGGGTACGCCTTCGGGCGGCGTCGGTGCGTATCGGGACCGAGGCCCGACCACCTGTCGACCGGCGCGGGCTAGATGTCTAGCTGGGGTCCTCATTGTGTTCGTCGGCGAATGGTACTGTACGCGCGCAGCGCGGCGGGTCGACAGCCA
>JBEPXT010000228.1:0-3375 GCA_041641795.1 Salinigranum sp. | reverse complement strand
GAAACTCTCGTCTTCGTCGCGCGCTGCCTCGAGTACGACGTACACCGGTCGGCTGACCGGAATGTGTTCGTGCGCCACCGTGACCCACCGGGTGAAGGTACGCACCAGCCATATATCATAATCGAATACACACATAGAGGGTCTTTTTCCGAGCGTGCCGGGACCGCTCCGCCGTGCGACGGAGTGAACCCGTGGGCTGGTTGAGCGACGCGCGGTCCAGACGGTGGCCGTCCCGCGGTCGGTCCAGACGCATCGAACGAGCGACGGCAGTCGGTGAGCCGTCGCTACTCGTCGTCTGATGCGTACGTGCCGGCCGGAGCGACTGTCTCCGGCACAGTGAGTATTGTTAACAATTAACACTTATCGGGTCGTACAGAGTGCCACCTCCACACGCGCCGTGCAGTCGCACCGTCGAAGATGGAGACGCGCGCGAGAGGTGGTGGCTATGACCACAGCATCCCGGAGCAACAACCGCATCTGGACCGTCCGACGGGTAGTCGCGGCCGTCTGTCTCCTCGTCGCCCTCGGGGGACTCCTCACGCCCGTCCAGTGGTATCTCGCCTACCTCGGCGTCCAGCGAGCGAAGCGTCGGCACCGGAGCCAGCAGTACAGCGCCCGGGCCCCGGTATCGATGCGGACCGGGGACCGAGTGACAGCCGTCGGCTAGTCGGAGTCCGACAGTCGGTCCTCGCGGCGAATCGCCAGCAGCCCGGCGACGGGGCGGGCATCGCCGGCGGGCGACGAAGAGACGACCGAGGCGCCGGAACGGCTCGTCGAGCGATAGCGACCCCGAAGTGTCAGCCAAAGCTTCAATCTCGCGGAGACCCTTTCGACGTGCACTGCCATGCAGATTCTCATCAGCGGGTCGACGGGCCTGATCGGTCGCGCACTCGTGGACCACCTCGAACAGTCCGGCCACGACGTCGTTCGTCTCGTCCGTCCGGAGTCCTCGGGGGCCGCCGACGGCGTCCGGTGGGCGCCGTCGAGGGGCGAAATCGACACGAAGGGGCTGGAGGGGTTCGACGCGGTCGTCCACCTGGCCGGCGAGAGCATCAACCAGCGGTGGTCAGAGGAGACCAAAAAGCGGATTCGGAACAGTCGCGTGCAGGGGACCAGCCTGCTGGCGGGGGCGCTGGCCGAACTGGACGACCCGCCGGAGGTGCTGATTTCGGCCTCGGCCGTCGGCTACTACGGCGACCGAGGCGACACCTGGCTGGAGGAGGACGCTGACCCGGGCAACCTGTTCATCTCCCAGGTGTGCCGGGAGTGGGAGGAGGCCTCGAAGGTTGCGGCCGAGAACGGCGTCCGGGTGGTCAACATCCGGACGGGAATCGTACTCAGCACCGAGGGGGGCGCCCTGCCGCAGATGCTCCCGCCGTTCAAACTCGGTCTCGGCGGGCGCCTCGGCGACGGCGACCAGTACATGTCGTGGGTGACCCGAGAGGACGCCGCGCGCATCGTCGAGCACCTCATCGAAACCGAGGACGTCGACGGACCGGTGAACGTCTGCACGCCGGAACCGGTCACCAACGCGACGTTCACCGACACGCTCGGCTCCGTCCTGGGGCGGCCGACGGTGTTCTGGGTGCCGGAGTCGGGGGTCCGCCTGCTGTTCGGGCAGATGGGCGAGGAACTGCTCCTGGCCAGCGACAGGATGCGACCGGCCAAACTGGAGGAGAGCGGGTTCACGTGGGCCCACTCCGAACTGGAACCCGCCCTCGAACGCGTGCTCGCCGACAGGTGAGCCGAGCGTCGGCGATTCGGCGGGCGGACGGCGCGAGCCGAATCGAGATACGACAGGACGCGTCGACCCGCCCCGGCACCGAAATCGGTTTCTCCCGGTGTAGCCACAGCTTCGACGTGAGAGATGCCTGGTGACGCCACCGGAGACTGGCTGGAGCGACTCGCCGACGGCGTCGTCGTGGTCGACGTGGCGAGCGGTGAGGTCGTCCGCGTCACCGAGCAGTTCTGCGACCTGGTCGAGTACGACCGGGACGAACTTCTCGGCCGCGGCATCGACGCGGTGTGCGACGAGGCAGACTCCTATCCGGAGTCGGCACTCCGAGAGCGTCTGGCGGGGGCCAGTCCCGGCACGTCCCTGCGGTTCCGGTGGACGGTTCGGACGCAGTCGGGGCGACGCCTGCCGGTCGACCTCAGCGTGGCCATCCGCAACGTCGATGGCGAGACGCGCGCGGTGGCGAGCGTCCGGGACGTCACCGAACGCGTCGAACGGGAGCAGATGCTCGAACGCTACCGGCGGCGACTGGACGGCGCGATGTTCGCCGGCGACCTGGCGTGGTGGGAGATAGACGTCGAGACGGGCGGCGTACTCTTCCACGAGCACAAGGCCGACATGCTCGGATTTTCTCCGGACCGTTTCTCCCGCTACGAGGACTTCATGGAACTCGTCCACCCGGCGGACGCCGACCGGGCGATGGAGGCGATGCGCGACCACTTCGAGGGACGGGCCGAGAAGTACGACGTCGAGTACCGCATCCAGACGGCCGACGGCGAGTACCGATGGTTCCACGACGTCGGAGGAATCACCGAGCGGGGCGAGGACGGGTCGCCGAAGAAGGCCACGGGCGTCGTCGTCGACATCACGGCCCGGAAGACCGCCGAGGTCCAGCTCCGGCGGAAGACCGACCAGCTAGCGATGCTGAACCAGTTGATTCGACACGACGTCCGCAACCACATGAGCGTCGTCACCGGGTGGCTCGAACTCGTTCGCGAGGAGGTAAGCCCCGACCTGCGCGACCGAATCGACCGGGTGCTCGACGCCAGCGAGGCCGTCGTCGAACTCACCCACACGATGGAGGAGTTGACGGAGGTCATCGTCGCGGACGAGGGCGGACTCGACCTCGAATCGGTCGCGCTCGACGCGGTGGTTCGCTCGGAAGTCGAGCGGGTTCGACGGTCGTTCGACGCGGCCACCGTCCGCGTGGACGACCTCCCGGACGTCCGCGTCCGGGCGAACGCCGCGCTGTCGTCCGTGTTCGGGAACCTGCTGAACAACGCCGTCCAGCACAACGACTCGGCCGACCCCGAGATTACCGTGTCCGTCGAGGACCGCGGCGACGAGGTGGCCGTCGCCGTCGCGGACAACGGTCCCGGCATCCCGGCCGACCGGAGAGACGAGGTACTCACTCGCGGCGAGAAGTCGCCGGACAGCGACGGATCCGGAATCGGGCTGTTCCTCGTCCGGAAACTCGTCGAGGCGTACGGCGGGTCGATTCGCATCACCGACAACGACCCCGACGGGACCGTCTTCCACGTCGTCCTCGAGAAAGCGACGTAAGCGGGCGCGCCGGACGCGCGGTCGGAGTCCGAGTCGGCGACCGACGACAGCGGCCGCTACGAGGACCGGGGGGCGGG
>JBEPXT010000227.1:0-3389 GCA_041641795.1 Salinigranum sp. | reverse complement strand
GCTCGGGGCCATCGCCTTCGAGAGCTACGCCCTCCACAAGGCCAACCAGGAACTCACCCGACAGATGAACGAGTACGACTGGTCCGGGTACGTCGAGGCGTTCCGGTCGACCAGCGACGTGACGACGCTGACCGCGTTCACGGAGGACGCCGTCGCACTCGGCGGCGCCAGCATCGCCCTCGTCGGCGTCGTTCTCCACGAGATAACGGGCAACCCGGCGTACGACGCCGTCGCGGCGGTACTCATCGGCCTCCTCCTGATGGTGTTCGCCCTCGCGCTTGCGTGGGAGAACAAGCGCCTCCTCCTGGGCGAGAGCCTCCCGCAGGACCTCGAGAAGTCGATTCGGACGACCATCCGCGAGCACCCGGGCGTCAGCCACGTCGACCACATCCGGACGGTCTACTTCGGCCCCGAACAGGTGCTGGTGACCGCGGACGTGAGCTTCGACCCGGACCTCGTCACGGGGAACATCGACGACGACATCGACCAGATAGAGACGAAACTCCGGTCGGTCGACGACCGGGTCCGGATGATATACATCGAACCGGAGGTCTGACTCGCAGCCATCGACCCGGCGGTCTGACCCGCAGCCATCGACCCGGCGGTCTGACTCGCAGCCATCGACCCGGCGGTCTGACCCGTCCCCGACGCCGGTGGCTCCCGCCGCGGTCGCCCCGGCTCAGTCGTCCGTTCGCGTCGATTCGACCGCGGCGGCGACTCGCTGGACCGCTTCGCTCACGTCGGACCGGTCGACGTCCAGGTGCGTACAGAACCGGGTCGTGTACTCGCCGAACGCGCCGGCGGCGACGCCGTGGTCCTCGCAGGCGGCGACGAACTCCTCGGCGGTCAGTCCCGCCTCGCGCGTGTCCGCCCGCACGATGTTGGTGTCCGGGTCCGGGGCCGAGACGCCCGCGACGTCGTCCAGGCCGGCCGCGAGGGTCGCCGCGTTCTCGTGGTCCTCGGCGAGTCGCTCGACGTTGTCCAGCGCGACGAGTCCCGGCGCCGCGACGATGCCCGCCTGTCGCATTGCCCCGCCGAACAGTTTCCGGACGCGCCGCGCCCGCGCGATGAACGACTCGGGGCCGGCGAGCATCGACCCCACCGGCGCGCCGAGGCCCTTCGAGAGGCAGAACATCACCGTGTCCACGTTCTCGACCATCCGCTCCGGGTCCTCGTCGAGGGCCACGCAGGCGTTGAACACGCGGGCGCCGTCGAGGTGGATCGGGACCCCCAGTTCGTGCGCCGCCTCCGCCGCAGCGTCGGTTCGGTCGGCTGGAACAGCCACCCCGCCGCGGCTGTTGTGGGTGTTTTCGAGGGACAGCAACCCCGTCCCGGGACGGTGGAGGCTCTCCTCGACGTAGGCCTCGCGTATCTGGGCGGGCGTCGGCACGGCACGCCTCCCGGCGTCGACGGTCCGCACCTGGAGTTCCGACAGTTGCGCCAGGCCGCCGAGTTCCCACTTGTAGATGTGGGACTGCTCGTCGACCAGAATCTCCTGGCCCCGCTCGGTGTGGACGCGGGCCGCAATCTGGTTGCCCATCGTCCCCGAGGGGACGTACAGGGCGGCTTCCTTGCCGACTGTCTCCGCGGCGCGCCGTTCGAGTTCGTTGACCGTCGGGTCCAGGCCGTAGACGTCGTCGCCGACCTCTGCGTCGCGGGCCGCCTCTCGCATCGCTTCGCCGGGCCGCGTTACCGTGTCAGAACGGAGGTCTATCATGGCTGAACACACCGACCCGGAGCAAAAATACCCCGCGGTTCGGTGTCCTCCCGCACCGGGCGCGTCTCTCGGCACAGTCGAGCGCACGGCCCGACGGACGGCGAACGGCCACTCCGAAAAGCCTTCGACCGACGGGAAAGTCATCGCTGACATGGACCCACGAATCCGCGAACACGCGCAGACTATCGTCGACCACTCCGTGGACCTCCAGTCCGGCGACAACGTCGTCGTCGCTCTCCCGTCGGTCGCCGAGGACCTGGGCGTCGCCCTCCACGAACTCATCGGCGACCGGGGCGCGAATCCGGTCTTCCTGAACAACTCCGAGCGAGCGACGCGGGCGTTCCTCCGGGCGGCCGACGAGTTCGAGACGCCCTCGCACGAACTCGCGCTCTTCGAGGAGACGGACGCGGTCATCCTCGCTCGCGGCGGACTGAACCCCTCGGAGCACAGCGACGTCGCCCCGGAGACCAACGCCGCCTACCGCCGGGCGACCAAGCCGATTCAGCAGGAGCGCCTCTCGAAGCGGTGGTGTCTCACCCAGTTCCCCACCACCGGGTTCGCCCAGCTAGCGGGGATGAGCACCGCGGCCTACGAGAACTTCGTCTGGGACGCCGTCTCGCTCGACTGGGACGCCCAGCGCGCCCACCAGCAGCAACTGGTGGAAATCCTCGAAGACGCCGACGAGGTGCGCATCGAGAGCGGCGAGGAGACGTCGGTGACCATGTCCATCGCCGGGAACGCCGCGCTCAACGACTACGGCGAGAACAACCTCCCCGGCGGCGAGGTGTTCACCGCCCCGGTCAAACACAGCGTCGAGGGCGAGGTTCACTTCGACATGCCGCTGTACCGGCAGGGCCGCGAAATCGAGGACGTGCGAGTCCGCTTCGAGGACGGCCGCGTCGAGTCGTACTCCGCCGGGCGAAACGAGGACGTGCTCGACGGCGTGTTCGAGACGGACGAGGGGGCGCGCTACCTCGGCGAACTGGGCATCGGGATGAACCGCAACATCGACCAGTTCACCTACAACATGCTGTTCGACGAGAAGATGGGCGACACCGTCCACATGGCCGTCGGGGCGGCCTACGACGAGTGCGTCGGCGAGGGGAACGAGCGAAACGAGAGCGCCGAACACGTCGACATGATAGTCGACATGTCCGAGAACTCGCGTATCGTCGTCGACGGCGACGTCGTCCAGCGAAACGGCACGTTCGTCTTCGAGGACGACTTCGCGTAGCCCACCGACGCCGGTCCCGCGAACTCGATTCGCGTTCCTCTCCCCGATTCGTCGCTGTCGTTCCTCCGACTCGTCACTGCCGACTCCCCGACGCATCGCTGTCGTCCCTCTCACTCGTCGCCGTCGCCTCGCCGACTCGTCGTCGTCCCGGCCGGGTGTGGGAATGGGTCACGGGTTCCGTGCGATTTATTGAGGATGTTTTTCCTATCACGAACCATGCCCAAGGTGGACTGTCCGGACTGTGGGCGTGCCATCGCGATGCACGAACTCGAAACCAAGACCGTCGCGCAGACCGAGGGCTTCGACACCCACTATCGCTGTCCGTTCTGCCGGAGCGAACTCGGCGACGTCAGCAACCGACTGGTTTAGGGCCGGGGGCGGCCCGCTCAATCCGGCGACCCGGAGCGTAGCAGGCCGACTCGTCGGGCGCAGTGAACG
>JBEPXT010000226.1:0-3475 GCA_041641795.1 Salinigranum sp. | reverse complement strand
CGGTCCTCGCGCCAGGCTACCGGACGCTGCAGGCCGCTGCAGGTCGCTGATTCCCGGTGCAGGCAGTCGGTGAGAGCATCATGACGGTGGTTCACCGGTACGATACCGCCGCTGGCGGGTGATGCGCTTCTCGGCGGCGTCTTCTCCTCACCCGCGCGGCGGAATCGTCGCCCGGGCGACGTCGACGTCGTGCCGGTTACTGAATCGACTCTCGGACTCGTATTCGCTGAACGTCAGGCCCTCGCAGACGACGCACTCCGTCGGCGACGTCGCCGATGCAGTCGCGTGTACGATGCCACAGTGCTGGCAGACGTGCAGGTGGTTTCTGTATCCCATGTACGGGCTTCTGTTGGTCTCGTTACACCATCACGATATTTAGTGAAAATGTTTCACCGGGCGATACGATTGCAGTCGGTGGACGTTCTCGTCCCGCGAGTACGGACGTCGCGGGGTACGCGCGGACGCCTGCGTCTCTGCCTCCGCCTCGTCAGGTGTCTTTCCGCCCTGCGGGTACGAAATCCTGCGGTACTCGTCGTCTCGACGGGACGCCGGGCGTCGATTCTCCACCGGAAACGTAGGGGTTCGGTACTGTCAGACGATGTAACGCGTCCCACAGTCGATGGGGGTGCGACAACCGACCGATTCCGTGGGACGATTCAGACCCACCGGTGACGCGAGGCGGGGGCGGTGGTACCTCTCGACGGTCGGGCCACTCCGGTTCGACGCTCCGGGTTTCCCAACGTCCACGAGGGCGGGTTTCAGAACCAGGACCGAACGTTCCGCGGCGCGTTCGGTCGTGCAGTTACGCACTGTCGACACCGTCCGCCGGAGCCGAAACCGCGCAGTCGCCCTGTCAGAAGACGCCGGGTGCAATCACGTAGACGAGCAGCGAGCCGACGACGCCGACGAAGACGGCGAACACGACCGTCGGGACGACCGTCTTCCGGAGGATGTCGCCCTCGCGGCCAGTGATGCCGACGACGCCGCATATCGCGGCGATGTTGAGGACCGAAATCATGTTCCCGACGCCGCCGCCGACGTTCTGGATTGCGACGACGAGCGCCCGCGAGACGCCGACGTCCGCCGCGGCGTTGTACTGGAGGGCGCTGAACAGCACGTCCGAGGTCGTGTTGGACCCGGTGACGAACGTCCCGAGCGCGCCGATCCAGGGCGCGACGACCGGCAGTGCGCCCCCGGCCCCCCGCGCCAGCACGGTCGAGAGGACGTTCATCATCCCGATGGTTCCCGCGGGGTTGAGCCGCGACTGAATCATCACCTGCGTCAGCGAGACGGCGACGATGAGCGTGACCGCGGCGGGGCCGACCTGCCGGCCGGATTCGCGCCAGGCCCCGACCACGTCGCTGCCGTCCATGCGGTAGAGCGCTCCCGTGAGGACCGCGACCGGGAGGAACGGCATCGTCCCCGGCAGGTAGAGGTACGGCAGCGACCAGTCGAACGCCGGGACGCCCATGATGTTCTCGACGCCGACCGAGTACTGCCTGAGGACGGGCACCAGGTCGAAGGTCGGCCAGCGCGTGACCAGGAGGAGCAGCGCGACCGCGAGGTACGGCGTCCAGGCCAGCAGGACCGGCATGCGCTTCTCCGGCTGGTCGGTCTCCTGCATCGACGGGTCCAGGCCGCCGAACCAGGCGTCCTCCCACCGCTCCGCGTCGGGGAACGTCCAGGGCTCGCTCGGCACGAGGACGTCCCGCTCGGCCATGACGACGCCGACCCCGAGGACGACGAACCCCGCGGCGATGTCCGGCAGCGACGGGCCGATGAACCAGGCCACTGCGAACTGAATGGCGCCCGCGAGAACGCCCAGCACGAGCGCGAACGGGGCGACCGGCGCGCTGGCTCGCGCCGCGCCGCGAACCGAGCGCTCGTCCTCGTGGCCGAACCAGTAGTGCAGCAGGAACACGCCCAGCAGCCCCCAGAACGTGAACGCCAGGCCCGTCATCACGCCGGTCCACCCGGAGACTAGCTGGACGAACTCGCCCGAGGGCATCTCCGGCGGGAGAATCGGCCCCACGGCGACTTCGACGCCGCCCAGGATGGGCGTCCCGGCCGCGCCGAACTGCGGGTTGGGCGCGTTGAAGAACAGGCCGAACACCGCGGCCGCCAGCGGCGGGAACCCGAGGCCGATGAACAGCGGTGCCGCCAGCGCGCCGGGCGTGCCGAAGCCGGCGACGCCCTCGATGATGGTCTCGAAGCCCAGGCCGATGAGCAGCAACTGGATGCGCCGGTCGCGCGCCAGTCCGCGGAAGTACCACCGAATCGTCTCGATGGCGCCGCTGCGCTCCAGGTAGTTCATCAGCAGAATCGCGCCGAAGACGATGAGGATGATGTTGAACCCTTCGAGGGCGCCGTAGATGGCTGCCCCGGCCCAGGTGTCCAGTTCCATCCCCCAGACCGTCAGCGCCAGCACCGTCGCCAGCACCCAGCCGACGCCCATCGACCGGGCGGCCGACCAGCGGAACCCGACGAGGAGGACGAACGCGACTGCGATTGGGAGGCTCGCCGCCAGCGCGAGTGTGGGTACGGAGACCATGCGAACGGGGCGGCTTGCGCCTGGCGATGTTTATGGGTTGGTATACTCAAATGTGGGGCGGTGGGTTGCGAAACTCTCGCGGAAGGTCTGGGGACGTATCCAGTGGGTCGTCTTAGGGGGTCGGACTGAATTGGTGGATTACACCGATTGATGATGAATAAGCGTCGCTATTCTGTGGGTTCTGGGAATGAAACATAGTTCATATGGTCCTCGCCAACAACCACTCTTGTCCCGTCAGGCCAAGTAACTCGTCGAATTACCCACGCAACATCTGATGAAGCACCTCCCAAATTCATCATCAAACCCCATCCGATAATCGTCTCGTAGATTTCTACCGTTCCTGACAGCAAGAGAACAACGTAGATAATGGTTAGTAGCTGAGGTGCCAACAAGACAACGGTTATCTGCTTTACAGAGAGGAATTCCTCAGGGACGTAAACCGCGTTCGGCCAAAGATAGATTGGTTCATAGCCCAACGCAGTATTTGCAAGATAATGTAAAGATTCATGGATGAATAATGTACCGGCAATAGCTAAACCTGAAGCAACGATTAATTCCGCACTGCTTTTTGGATATATAGTAATATTATTCACAATTATAAATAGGGCGGCAAATCCAACCAAGATCGCCATTGATAGGAAACGTGCCCAATCTGGAAATGAATATTCTTCATACGTAGTATAACCTTCTGGTGATTTTGGAGTATTCATATTCTGATACTAAGGATTCTATCTCTTATAGCTATTCCACAAGTACAGGTTATCGTGATTAACGCGTACTCATTAATACGCCTCAGAATAGGTTTATGACATCCACCAATATTATATTCGCCACAATATAACTTTGGAACATTTATGTTCTAGCCTGAATCGAAAAGGTCAGATAAGATTCGAACCACGCCGAGACGGTCCTGCTCGCTCGCGG
>JBEPXT010000225.1:0-3499 GCA_041641795.1 Salinigranum sp. | reverse complement strand
ACAGCTCCCGCGGATCGTCCGCGACATGACCCAGACCGAACTGCCGCCGGAGTTCGACCCGCTCCTGGACCACTACGCCGCCGTGACGACCGACCGCGACCAGCTCCTGTGGCAGTGGCTCTACTACATGTTCCCGAGCTTCCAGCTCTCGTCGGTCCCCGCGGCGTACGCGGAGCCGGCACGGAAGGCGAAGTTCTGCTTCTCGCTGTACATGACCGTCCTCGACGACCTCTCCGAGCGCCACCGCGACAAGGAGACGTTCGAACAGGGGCGGAAGATTCCCTTCCCGTCGACCCGGTGTGACGCGGACGCGGTCGGCGTCGACACCGAGATGCTCTCGCTCCTCCAGGAGTCGTGGGACCTCACGCAGGCGTACCTCGACCGCGCGCCGCGACGGGACGACTTCCGGGAACTGTTCGAGTTCGACCTCCGGCAGTCGCTCAACACGATGGACTACAACCGCCTCGTGAACGAGGGACCACAGCTAGCCAGCCCACAGGGCGCGGAGATGTACGACACGCACAACATGCTGCTGTTCATCTACGTCGACATCGACCTGGCGTTCTCGCCCGACTTCGACCGCGCCGACCTGGCGACGCTCCGCGACGTGACGTGGGACGCCCAGCGACTCGCCCGCATCGGCAACTGGGTCACGACCTGGGAGCGCGAACTCGACGAGTGCGACTACACCTCCCGCGTCGTCATCGAGGCCATCGACCGGGGTGTCATCACGGCGGCGGAGGTCCGCGACGACGACGTGCCCAACGAGACGCTCGTCGAGCGGATCAAGGCGGCCGGCATCGAACACGAACACCTCCTCTCGTGGAACGAGACCTACCGCAAACTCGTCTCCCGTGAGTACGACGTCGACAGCGTCGACATCCACTCGTTCGTCGACGGGATGCGACACCTCCTCGAAGTCGACGTCAAGGCACGCGGCCTGAAGTGAGCGGTCGGTCTCTCCGCGGGCCGGCCGGGTCGACACCGGGTCCCCGGGACACACGGGAACCACCGATGCGGCCGTTCGCCTGACAGTGGTATTACGATTGATAATTGTATCGCAATCTTAAATTCGCCATAGGCGAAGGGAGACGTATCCCCCCCACCATGCCCGACCTCGACCCCGAGATCTACGAGGCCGTCTTCTACTCCATCGAGAACCCGGCGCTGGTGATCGACTTCGACTTCGTCATTCGCGACGCGAACCCCGCCGCGGCGGCGTTCCTCCGGTACGAGGACCGCGACGCGCTCATCGGGACGCCCGTCCCCGACATCCTCGTCGACGAGTCCATCCTCGAGGACGTCGCAGAACAGATTCTCTCGGACGAGCAGTGGATCGGCGAGTGCGAGTTGCTCACCGCCGACAACCGCGTCTTCTACGGGATGGGGTCGGCGGTCCCCATCGAGCGCGACGGGACGACGGAGGTGCTGGCCGGCGTCTTCACCGACCTCACCGAGCGGCGCCGCCACACCCGGGCGCTCCGCATCCTCAACCGGGTGCTCAGACACAACATCCGCAACGACATCAACGTCGTCCTCGGCCACATCGAGCAGGTGGCCGCGACGGTCGAAGACGAGACCGCCGAGGAGTCGGTGCGCAAGGCGCGCGACCGACTGAGCGACATCGTCGACAGCGCCAACACCGCCCGCGACCTCGAACATCTGCTCAACACGCAGGAGAACGCGGTCGTCAACACCCTCCAGCTCGACGAGGTGCTCCGTCCCGTCGTCGAACGCGCGGCCCGCGAGTTCCCCGAGGCCGACGTCGTCCTCGACGACCTCGACACGGTCCACGTGGTCGCGAACGGGACCGCCGACCGCGTCTTCTGGGAGGTCCTCGAGAACGCCGTCGAACACAACACCGCCGACTCCCCCCGGGTCGAGGTGTCGCTCGACGTCGATGACTGCCACGTCGTCGTCACTGTGGCCGACAACGGACCGGGCGTGTACGAGAGCCGACGGGAGATGATATTCGGCCGCGAGGAACTCGACCAGGTCCACCACGGCAACGGCTTCAGCCTCTTCTTCGTCGACCAGGTGATGAAGACGTACGGCGGCGACGTCTGGGTCGAGACGAACGACGGAGGCGGGGCGGCGTTCAAACTACAGTTCACGCGGGCGTGGTGAGACGGGCGGTCAGTCGTCGTCGACCGGGTTCGACCCGTACACCGCGGGGATCCACGTCTGGCCGTCGATAGGCGGCCGCTCGTAGCTGCCGCGTTCCTCGCGGGGCGGAAGCTCGATGGGGTCGGGCGTGAGGTCCTCGTACGGGATCTGCTCGAGGAGGTGGCTGATGCAGTTGAGCCGGGCGTGTTTCTTCACGTCCGCGTGGACGACGTGCCACGGGGCCTCCTCGACGTCCGTGTGGGCGAACATCTCGTCTTTGGCACGCGAGTACGCAGTCCATCGCGCGCGGGCTTCGAGGTCCATCGGGCTGAGCTTCCAGCGCTTCTTCGGGTCCTGGTTCCGCTTGCGGAACCGCCGCTCCTGTTCGTCGTCGCTGATGGAGAACCAGTACTTGATGAGGACGATACCCGAGTCGACGAGCATCCGCTCGAACGCCGGACACTGCGTCAGGAACCGTTCGTACTCCTCGTCGGTGCAGAAGCCCATCACTCGCTCGACCCCGGCGCGGTTGTACCAGCTCCGGTCGAACAGCACCATCTCGCCCTCGGTCGGGAGGCGCTCGGTGTACCGCTGGAAGTACCACTGCCCCTGCTCGCGTTCGGTGGGTTTCCCGAGCGCCTCGATGCGGACCACGCGCGGGTTGAGTCGACGGGTGATGCGCTTGATGACGCCGCCCTTCCCGGCGGCGTCGCGTCCCTCGAAGACGACGCACACTTTCAGCCTCTCGGTTTCGACCCAGTGCTGGAGCTTCACCAGCTCCTCTTGAAGCCGGTCGAGTTCCCGCTCGTAATCCTTGTTCTTGATCTTCCCGCTCGACTTGTATCGCACGTCACTTGGTTCCATATGACTATGTCATACATCCTACGGGAACGGCGGTAATAACTGCTCGTCGGGCGGCCGACGGGCAGTCGCGTCACTCGAGCGAGCGACCCGTCCTCGGTGAGAGACACATTCATCGCTCTCGGAATGTAACACTCCTGATGATACGCCGGTCTCTTCGTCGCGTCGCCGACTCGCTCGGCACTCCGCTCAGGCTGTCGCAGGCTCCCGAGTTCTTCGGCCCGACCGACATCAACGCACAGTCGGGGAACCAGCGGCTGTCCGTCGCGCTGAGTCGGACGGGGACCGTCGCCGTGTTGCGGTGGCCGCGGCCGTCGTACTTCAACCAGGTCGCACACCACACGACGGACCGCGACGCGCCGCGCTGTGGCGCACACCCGAACGAGGGGGCGTTCCTCGGCCTCAGCGTCACGACCGACGAGGGGACCGAGACCACGTGGCTCCGCGACTGGGACGTCGACCAGCGGTACGCGGACGACGCCTCGGACGCCGTCGTCACGACGCATCGCCACGACGACGACGGACTGGTCGT
>JBEPXT010000224.1:0-3514 GCA_041641795.1 Salinigranum sp. | reverse complement strand
GGACCCGGTCGTCGACCTCTCGGACGTTCGAAAAACCTACGACGTCGGTGGGGTGGTCGAAGCGCTGGGGGGCGTCTCGCTGACGCTCCCCGCCGGATCGTTCACGGCGGTGATGGGTCCCAGCGGCTCGGGCAAGAGTACGCTGTTGAACCTCGTCGGCGGCCTCGATACGCCGACGAGCGGCCGCGTGGCCCTGGACGGCCGCGACCTGGGAGCGGCGAGCCAGCGCGAACGGGCGCGGGTCAGGGGCCGGAAGGTGGGATTCGTCTTCCAGACGTTCAACCTCATGCCGCGGCTGACGGCGCTCGAAAACGTCGAACTCCCGCTGGTGTTCCAGGAGTGGAGCCGCGAGGACCGGCACGACCGGGCGGCGTCGCTCCTCGAGGCCGTCGGCCTCGCCGACCGGGTGGACCACCGTCCGTCAGAACTCAGCGGCGGCCAGCGCCAGCGGGTCGCCATCGCCCGGGCGCTCGCGGCGGAACCGTCGCTCGTCCTGGCCGACGAACCGACCGGCAACGTCGACACCGAGACTGGCAGTCGCATCATGGCTCTCCTGGAATCGCTACACGGCGAGGGGAACACGATTCTGCTGGTCACGCACGAGCGACACATCGCGGAGTACGCCGACAGCATCGTCCACCTCCGTGACGGCCGAATCGAGGAGGTCGAAGCGCTGTGACCGACGCGGCGTCTCGACTCGCGCGGCGTACATGGCGTACACGGCGTTCGCAGCGCACATGGCGTTCGCAGCGCACATGGCGTTCGCAGCGCGCACGGGGGTCGTCCTGATGGAGCTCCGCGAGTCCCTCGCGATGGCGATGCGAGCGGTCCGGTCGCACAAGCTCCGGTCCACCCTGACGGTGCTGGGCATCGTCATCGGCATCGCGTCGGTCATCACGTTCGCCACCTTCGGCGCGAGCCTCAAGGCGGACGTGGTCGCCGAAATCGGCGAGACGAGCGCCAGCAACGTCTACCTCCTGACGGCGCCGGCGGACGGTCGGGGGTTCTCCGACGCCATCCAACCGGTGTTCACCGAACGGGACGTGGACGCGATTCGCGACGTCGAGGGCGTCCGCGCAGTCATCCCGCAGGGCATCGTCCCGACGACGGCGATAACGTACCGGCAGGATACGGTCGCCCGAACGCAGGTGACCGCGACGACGAACGAGACGTTCGACGGCGTCACCTTCGTCGAGGGGCGGGGATTCCGGTCCGGCGAGCGAGCGGTCGTGATCAACCGGGCGGCCGCCGGGGCGTTCGAGCGCAACGTCACCGTCGGGTCGACGATAACCATCACCAGGCAGTCCAACCGGACCGCCGAGGTGACCGTGGTCGGCGTCGTCGAGGAGACGCAGGGCCGGGTCCCGTTCGGCGATTTCGGCGGCCAGCCCCGGTTCTACCTCCCGGTCGACCCGTTCTACGACACCACCGTCGAGAGCCCTGAACTCGGCGTCAACCAGCGCGTCTACCCGCAGGTGACCGTGCGGACAGACCCGGCGACGACGACGGCCACGAAAAAGCGCATCCGGTCGTACCTCGACGAGTCAGACGCCGCCGCCCTCGCGCCCCGCGGGTCGGAGGTCACCGCCCGGACGAGCACCGACTTCGTCGACCAGATAGAGCGCATCATCGACCGCCTGACGCGGTTCGTGACCGGCATCGCGGTCATCGCACTCGTCGTCGGCGCCGTCGGCATCGCGAACATCATGCTCGTCAGCGTCACCGAGCGAACCCGGGAGATCGGCATCATGAAAGCCATCGGCGCGACCAACCGCGACGTGATGCAACTGTTCCTCGTCGAGTCGTCGATACTCGGGCTCCTGGGCGCTCTCGTCGGCGTCCCGGTCGGTATCGCCGCCGGCTGGGGGGCGACGAAGTACGCCGAAATCGGCTTCACCCTTGCTCCCACCTGGTTCGCCATCTCGGTCGCCGTGGGTCTCGGCGTCGGCATCGCCGCCGGTCTCTACCCGGCGTGGAAGGCCGCGCGGGTGGACCCAATCGACGCCCTCCGGTACGAGTAGTCCGGCCGGGTCGGCTGTATCTCGTGAGCGTACCGGGCGTTTTCGCCTACGGGTTTGTAGAAGGACAGCAACTCGCACACCCGCGAGTAACGACCGGGATTCCCGCCAGTGCGCCGCCGTCGGGGATGTCCGCCAGCGATAGTGTGGGGTGCGCTGGACAAAACCCGGCAACAGTTTCCCATTGTTCGGGAATTAGAGCGCCACTTTTGATTATCAACCGCTGAGGCTAAAGCGACCGTGAGCCGTCCCAGCAATTGTCACTCGCGCGGCGTGCATGCCTGTACGGAGGCGGAGCGGTGTCAGTTGCACGTCGAACTCGAAATCGAGTTCGGTGCAGACTGTATCTTTCACGGGACGGACGTCGAGACGGAGAGCGTCGACCTGTTCCTGTTCGATCACACCTGTAACTGCAGCTACAGCGTCCCGGACGAGGACGGCGACGCGGAGGGGTCGGTCTACAGTCTGACCGAACCCGTCGGCGACGAGTGCGTCTGTAGAGCGTTCTGCGAGTACGGGTGCGTGCCGACGATCGAGGCGATACACGACGGCCGGTTCGTCGTCTCCACGCACGTTCCGGACCGCGAGGTGCTCACCGGCCTGGTCGAGTCGCTGAAGAACGTCTCCGACCGGGTTCGCCTGCTTCGAATCGTCGAGGAGACGGGGGCGGGAGACGACGGCCGGTCCGTGTCGTTCGACCTGACGACCCTGACGGGGACGCAGCGAGAGACGCTCGAACTGGCGGTGACACACGGCTACTACGACGACCCGAAAGGCATCTCGCTGGGGGAACTGGCCGAGAAGCTCGACATCTCGAAGTCGGCGCTCAGTCGCCGCCTGTCCGCGGCGGAAGCGACGCTCGTCTCGGAGCTCGTCCGTCCGGACTGACTCCCGGCGACAGTCGAACCACTTAAAGAGTGCAACAGTTGCAGCGAGGTGGCTCGGCGGGCGCGCGCGTTCTGTCTCGTGTCGGAGTGTACTCTGTGATAGACCCGGCAGACATCGACGACCCACTCGTACCGTCGCGCGACGACTGGGAGGACCGGGTTGCCGATATCCTCTCGGGAGACGAGGTGGACGCGGACCTGGGCCGGCGAATGGCCCGGGACGCGATTCGCGTCTCCCGTGGAGAGTTGAGCGACGAGGAGTTCCGCGAACTGTACCGCGAGGAAGTTCTCGAGGCCTTCGACGCGGCGGACTGGTCGAGAGGTCCGGAGGAGACCGAGCATGAGTAAGCAACAATCAGAACGCGAGTCAGTGTCGAGACGTGACGTGTTGAAGTCGGCTGGGGTAGGCGCTGCCGCCCTCGGTGTCGGCGGGGGATACCTCTCGTCGCTCCAGGAGAGCGACCTGGCGGCATCACCGGGCGACCCCGGAATCGAGAGCTTCGTCGGCGACGACGAGGTAATCCAGTCGGTGTGTGCGCCGAACTGTCGGGGCAAGTGCCCGCTGGACGTGTACGTCCGGGACGGTCAGATTCGGAAGGTTCAGCCGCA
>JBEPXT010000223.1:0-3621 GCA_041641795.1 Salinigranum sp. | reverse complement strand
AGGTCGTCCGAAACTCCCTGTCGGAGGTCGACGACACGATACGGGTGGAGACGCCCCACGGAACGGCCTTCTACCGCTACAACGGCGACGGCTACGGCGAACAGGGCGACGACGACAGCGACCGACTTCCCGAGGGCGCACCCTGGGGAGCGGAGGTGACGCCCGAGGGAGAACGCCTGGACGACCCCGACATGGGCGGTCAGGGCCGCCTCTGGCCCATCTTCACCGGCGAGCGGGCCGAGTACGAACTGCTGGTCGACGACGGCGACGAGGACCCCGCGGCGATGCTGGAGACGATGGCCCAGTTCGCCAACGAGGGGCGGATGATTCCCGAACAGGTGTGGGACCGGTCGGACCCCACCGAGTTCGAGTGGGAGTTCGGCGAGGGGACCGGGTCCGCGACGCCCCTCTCCTGGAGCATGGCACAGTTCGTCCGTCTCGCCCACAGTCTCGACGCCGGAGCGCCGGTCGAGCGCCCGCAGTTCGTCGCCGACCGCTACGCCGCCGGCGACCTGCCCGCCGGGGGACCGTCGCTGTCGGTCGAGTTCCCCGAGGGAGTCGTCTCCGGCGAGGCAGTCACCGTCACCGGAGCGACAGACGGGTCTGAACTCGTGGTGAAGACAACCGCCGGCACGGTCCACCGCACGCTCGACGGGCGGGAGTTCTCGGTCGAGGTTCCCATCGACGACGGGCCGAACACCGTGACCGTGGTCGCCGTCGGCGGGGGCGACCGGCCGCCGGTCACAGAAGCGCCCACCACCGTCAGCCGCGGGTCCGTAACGGGGTTCGTCACCGGCGAGGAGGTGGCGACGTTCGACGACCCGGCCGGCGACGACGCCGGCCCCGGGTCGTACACCTACCCCACCGGCGCCGTCTACGAGGACGGCGTCTTCGACGTGACGAGCTTCGAAATCTACGAGACCGACGAGGACTACCAGTTCGTCTACCGCCTGGCGGGCCCGGTGACGAACCCGTGGGGCGGGAACCCGATATCGCTCCAGAGCCTCCAGGTCTACCTGCGGAACCCGGACCGCGACGGCGGCACCACGGCGGCGCGGACCGGCGTCCACGCCACGTTCGAGGACCCGTACCACTACCGGGTGTTCGCCGAGGGGTTCGTCCAGCCGCGAGTCGAGGCCGCCGACGGGTCCCCGGTGACTCGGGACGTGGAACTCACCGCGGCGCCGCCCGCCTCTGCCATCAAGGTGGACGTCCCCAAGTCGGCGTTCGACGCCGACGTTCGCGACATGGAGGTGTCGCCCCTGCTGCTGGGCCAGGACGGCTTCAGCGAGGGGCGGGTTCGACCGGTCATGGCCACGAACGGCCCGAACGTCTTCGGCGGCGGCACCGACGGGACTCAAGACCCGAACGTCGTCGACCTGGTGGTCCCCAACGACACGACACAGTCGGCGGCGCTGTCGTACACCGAGAGCGACCTGGCGACGATTCCGTACCTGTCGCTGTAGGTGTTTAGTCGGCCCCCGAGGCCCACTCGTCGCAGCGTTCGGGGCCGCCCCGGGCGGCGTCGCCCGGCCGCTAGCCGGCGTCCTGAGCGGTCACTCGACCCGGCGGAGCCACAGCGACGGCTGGTCGAGTTCGGCGTCGGTGGGCAGGTTCTCGGGGCGGTCCCACACTCTGCTCGCTGCGCCCACGCCCCGTGCGTCGGCGACGGCGCGGAAGAACTTCGCGCCGCGTTCGTACTGCCGGCGCTTCAGGCCCAGGCCGAGCAGGCGGCGTGCCAGGCGGGCTATCGGCCCCCCGCCCCGGCGTCGCTCGTCGAGTTTCTCCCGGAGGTCGGCGTACTCCTCGTCGAACGCGCGGTCCATGAGGAGTTCGGCGTACCCCTCTACGGCCGTCATCGCCACGTCCAGTTCCCGGAAGGCGTCCCTGTCGAGGGTGCCCTCCGTGAGCGCCTCGATGCCCCGTTCCACGCGCGTCTCCAGGTGCCCGGGGAGCCACGGCGCCGCGCCGAACTCCGCGGCGTGGGCCACCTCGTGGAAGGCGATCCACCGCCTGAACCGGGGGTACTCGACGCCGAGCGACTCTGCCACGCGCACGATGTTGGGGTGAACGAAGTACAGCGAGTGTTCCTCGTCGCCGTCGGCCAGCAACAGCGGGTCGTACTGCCCGAGGACGTGCTTCGCGAGGAACGACAGCATGAACGCGAGCGACCCGGTGTTGAGCACCCGCGTCACGCCTGGGAACACCTCGGGGCCGTGCTCCTCGAGGGGTCGCATCACCCGCTCGAACGTGGCGATGTTGGCGTCGACCCAGTGGTGGCGGTTCTGGACCTCGACGGTCCGCGGGAGGTCGAACGACACCTCGCCGATTCGCTGGAGGCGCTCCCGGGCCTCCCGGACGTCCCTGGCGTAGCCCTCTTTCTCCGCCGCGGTGAGCGCGATCGATCCGGGGTCGGTTCCGGCTTTCGCTGCGTCGGCGACGGCCACCCAGTCCACGTGGCCCGTCCCCGAGGCACCAGTGACCGCCCGGACGCTCTCGAAGAGGTTCATACGTCTCGAAGGGGGCGACGAGACAAAAACCCTCGAATCGCCCCGTCGCGCCGTCGCGGTGACGGTTCCGCGCCGTCGAGAGCGAGTCGTCTCTCGACGTGCGCGTCGTCGGGGCCCCGCGAAAAACGAAACGCTCGCGGGCCGTTAAATCTCGGCCTCGAAGTCCTCGAGGGCGTAGACGGTGTCGCTTCCGCGGCGGTCGAGCGTCTCGTTGGCCAGCAGCCAGTATACGACAGACAGCGCGCGGCGACCCTTGTTGTTGGTCGGGATGACCAGGTCGACGTTGCTCGTCTGGTTGTTCGAGTCGCACATCGCGATGACCGGGATGCCGACGGTGATGGCCTCCTTGACCGCCTGGGCGTCGCCGATGGGGTCGGTGACGACGACCACGTCGGGTTCGATGTACCCGTCGTAGTCGGGGTTGGTCAGGGTTCCCGGGATGAACCGCCCGGTGCGTGCGCGAGCGCCGACGGAGTCCGCGAACTTCTTCGCGGGGAAGCGACCGTACTGCCGCGAGGACGTCACCAGAATCTGCTCCGGCGAGTAGTCGGCCAGGAAGTCGGCCGCGGTCCGGATGCGCTGGTCGGTCTGGCTGACGTCGAGGACGTACAGACCGTCGTCGCGGACGCGGTGGATGAACCGCTCCATGTCCTCGGTCTTCTGCTGGGTACCGATGTGGACGCCGGCGCCCAGGTAGTCCTCGACCGGGATGAGGAGGTCCGCCTCGTCGTCGGGCATGACGTCCTCGTCGAAGGGCGTCCCCTCTTCCTCGGCCTCCGGGGCCGCCTCGTCAGCGTCGGCGGCCTCGTCGGCTGCCGCCTCCGTGGCGTCGGCCTCCGCTTCGGTCGGCTGCTCGGCCTCGGCGGCCTCGTCGGCCGCCTCGGCGGACGGTTCGTCCGTCGTCTCGGCGTCGGTCGCGTCGGCCGCCGCGTCGGTAGCCTCGTCGGCTTCGTCGGCCTCGTCCGACGCGACCTCGACTGCTTCGTTGTCCTTTTCGCTCATGCTGGATGTGTCATACTGCGTCGTCGGCGATTCGGATGAGTTCGTTTAGCTTGGCGGTGCGCTCGCCCTGGACCGTCCCGGTCTTGATGAACGGCGCGTTCGCGCCGAC
>JBEPXT010000222.1:0-3644 GCA_041641795.1 Salinigranum sp. | reverse complement strand
GGAGCGCAACCTCAAGCAGGCGCTGGGCGAAATCGACCGCATGGCCTCGGCGCTGGGCCTCCCGGAGAACGTCCGGGAGACGGCGTCGGTCATCTACCGCCGCGCGCTCGGCGAGGACCTCCTGCCGGGGCGCTCCATCGAGGGCGTCGCCACCGCCTCGCTGTACGCCGCCGCCCGCCAGGCCGGAACCCCGCGCAGTCTCGACGAAATCGCCGCCGTCTCTCGCGTCGACAAGATGGAGCTGACGCGGACCTACCGGTACATCGTCCGGGAGCTGAAACTGGAGATCAAACCGGCCGACCCCGAACAGTACGTCCCCCGGTTCGCCTCCGACCTCGACCTCTCGGACGAGGCCGAACGTCGGGCCCGGGAGCTCCTCAGGAACGCCAAGGACAAGGGGGTCCACAGCGGCAAGAGTCCGGTCGGCCTCGCGGCCGCCGCCGTCTACGCCGCCTCGCTGCTCACCAACGAGAAGGTCACCCAGAGCCAGGTGTCGGCCGTCGCCAGCATCAGCGAAGTCACCATCCGCAACCGGTACAAGGAACTCCTCGAAGCCGAGGACGAGGGACTGTTCGCGTAGACGAGTCCAGTCGAAACCGGGAAAACCTTTTGCCGGTTCCACGTGTCCGGGTGGGTATGGTCGAGGCTTTTGTGCGGTTACTGTGTCCCGAATGCCGCAAGGACTGGGAGACCGCGCCGGGCGATTTGCCGAGTCCGCGTCAGAATTTCAGTTGTCCGGCCTGTCACGCCACCAGACGACTCTCCGAGTTCGTGCGGACGAAGCGCGACCTCGAGACGCTCAAGCAGTTACAGTAATCAGAGGTCGGGAACGGAACTGAGGGCGCCGCAGGCATCGCACTTGAGAACGGTCGTCCGTTTTTCGGTCATCAGTTTCGTGTCGGGGAGGCCACATTCGTGACACAGCACGAAGTCCTCGACGTAGGACTCCAGTGCGTCGGCGACTCGTCCCTGCTTGAAATCCCCGGTGAGGCGGACCCGTCCCCGTTCGTCTATCTGCGCGCTGGTTCCGAGTTCCGACTGGAGGAACTTCATCACGTGGTTCTCGTCCCTCCCGAGGCGGTCCACAGTCTCCTGGAAGTTCTCGTAGACGGTGGCGTTCCCCTCTGTCCGGACGTTCGCCTCCGGCACGTCGAAGCGACTTCCCGTGTCCTCGATGTCCGGCGTCTCCGTGAGTGCCCTGTCCAGTTGGTCTTCGTAGTCCATATCTGAGCGTGTCGGCTCCTGGCTAAAAACGTTCATGACACGCGCGTCGGCGAATCAGTCCGCGGTGAGGAAGACCGAGGTGAAACCCGAATCGGACTCGAGACCGCGTTCACGAATACGTGGATATACTTCAGTCGGGACAGTCTGGAAATAATGGATACCTGAATGAACAAATGTGAGGATTCAAGCCCCGACGCGCTCGTTTACGGCGGCTGTATGTTAACGCGGCTCAAGATAATAATATAACCCTCCAACCGCAAACAGCGTTTGCTTATGAAAAAGCAGGAGCTCATTCACCTGCACGGACTGCTCGCAGAGGTACGAAATCAGGTCGAAGCGTGGGACGAGCGAGACGTCGACGCGAGTGAGTACGAGGAGCTCGGGGTCCAGCCGACATCTATTCACAAGTCGAAAACCGAACACAAGCGCGCTGTTTTCAAGCTGGCGACGGGCATCACGTCGGTGATGGACGAAACTGAGTCCGAACGCGTCGCACCCAAGGCAGACTAACTCGGCGTCCAACCTAGTCCTCGCAGAACCCGACACCCCGTAGCGGCGCCGCCGGGCGACGCCGAGAGGGTTCGAACACTGGCCTCGAGACGACCACTGCTCGTACAGGACACGTTCCAGGGAGAGACCGTCGCTCGTCGAACGGGAGGGCCCGAACTGCAGTGCGTGGAGTCGAGAACGTCGTGAGAGGCGGTGCCACCGACCGGTCGCCGCCCGGCAGGCGTGGAACGGAGTGACGCTACGTTTCGTCGACCAGGTCCTCGAACTCGGGGAGGAGTTCCTCGTCCTGGGACTCGCCATCGCCGGACGACGTCGATTCGTCGTCCGTCGTCTCCGCCGCGTCGTCGTCCTCGACGACGTCGACGCTGACGACCTTCAGCGGGATGTTCTCGAGGCGCTGACCGATCTCTTTCCTGGCGATTCGGGACGCGTGTTCCTCCTGCTCGACGTTGAACACGGTCATCTCCAGTTCCAGGGCGACGAGCGCCTCGTCTGCAGCGATGAACGCGGGCGGGAGTTCCTCTCCCGACGGCGTCGTCCGCGAACTCATGGTTATCTCGACGTAGTTGAGGTCGGGGTTCAACATCTCGCCGGTCTTCGCGATGGCGATACGGATGGCTTCGTCCTCCGTTTCTACGTCGTACACCGGAACCGCGGCCTCGACGACGACTCTGCAGTCCATATCGAGCGAATGTTGTATGCCCACCGTCATGAAGGTTCGGCCGGCAGGGATGTGACAGGTTTCGAGACCGGGCTGGTGGTATCACGTCTGCCGATATCGGAGAGCTGAACGGACGCAATTTCACTTCGCCGACAGTCGTCTGCGCCGCCCGTGCTTGCACTGTGGTATCACGGGGCTCGACGGGCGAGACGTCACACGGGGCCGACGTGCAGCGGCGGAGAGAGGGCCCGGGCGCTCGACGCCCGATTACTCGCCGCCGGCGCGGAGGTAGTAGAAGAGGTACGTCTGGGCGTACCCGGCGTAGGTCCCGCCGAACTGGTCTCGAATCGCCCGGGACGTTTCGGCGTAGGAACCGGCGTCGCAGTGGGGGTAGTGCTCCGCGATGGCGCTCCGAATCCAGGTGTCCAGGGGGACCGCCTGCAGGTACCCCAGCGAGAACAGGAGCACGCAGTCGGCCACTTTCTCGCCCACGCCGACGAACTGGGTCAGGCGCTCGCGCGCCGCTTCGTACGGCAACCCGCGCGCCGCCTCGGGGTGGAGTTCCCCCGTCGCGACCATCTCGGCGGTCCGTTTCACGTACGGCGCCCGGTACCCGAGTCGCAGGTCGCGCAACTCGCTCTCCGAGGCCGCGGCCAACTGGTCGGGCGTCGGGTACGCGTGGTACGTTCGACCCGCGGCGGTCACCGTGTCGCCGAACTCGCGTGCGAGGTCGACCTGCATCTGGTGGATGCGGGCCACCCGCATCTGGGCGGAGCAGATGAACGAAATCAGGCACGCAAACGGCGGGTCCCGGACCAGTCGCATTCCCGGGTACGCCCCGTAGGCGCGCCGGAGCAACGGGTCCTCGGGCGTCGACGCCAGTATCGCGTCCAGGTCGTCGTCGAGTCGCAGGAGGCGTTCCAGCAGGGCCGCGCCGTCGGCGGTCGACTCCCACTCCAGTCGCCCGTCTACCTGGCGTACGCGGAGAACCTCCCGGTGGTCGTCGCCGACCCCGTCGCGCGGAACCACCGTCTCGTACCAGTGGGACCCGCCCCGCGCGTGGAGTTCCTCGTACGTGCCGCCGTCGGCGCGTCGCCAGATGTACGTCTGGCCGCTCTCCAAGGTAGCCTGCAGGTCGAAGGCGCCGGCCAAATCCGTGAGCGGGAGTGTCCCCCGTTCCATCGTCTGCGGCAGGTGCCAGACGGGTTTTCACCTTTCGGTTCGGCGCTGGGGTTCCGGACGCCGCGAG
>JBEPXT010000221.1:0-3752 GCA_041641795.1 Salinigranum sp. | reverse complement strand
ATCAGATGTGGTTGGGACACAGCTTCCGAGATACGTGCCGGAGTCGGAGTACTGCCCCGGCCTTAATATCTTTTTTGTGATTAACCGGGTGAAAGTTCAGAGACCGTTTGCAGTCCGTCCAGAGTCATTACGTTCTCCTCATCTATATTTGTTCCTTTACGAGTGACATCATTGGCGTGGCGGTGGAGAAACGGTTATCCACACAGCAGTACGGGCACGAGAGCGTTAGTTCACCAGCCAAGCGCACCTCGACGGGAGACGACGCCTCGGCCACCGGCAGGGACGGGTCCGAGAACACCGACTGCTCCCGGAGACGAGTTGGGACACACGAGCACAGATAGAGAGTCGGAGACGCGGTCGACGTACTCCAGCAACTCGGTCAAAAGAGTACGAGGCGACGTGTTTCGTCGACGTGGTGCTGTCCACGCTGTCGTTCGCGGCCGGCGGCATCACGCCTCAGGACTGTCAGAGCAGGTCGTCGGGTAACCGCTCCCGATTCCCGTCCAGGAGTTCGAGAAGCGGCCGTATCTCGTTGAAGTGAGGGCCGGGAGTCACAGAGTTCCGGTCCAGATTGGCGTCGACGAAGCCCAGATCGTCGAGTTTCGGGAGGTGAACGTGATGCATCGACAGTGAGGGAACGGTCTCGGCAGTAGTCTGGCTCGGCTGTTCGACCTCGACCGGGAGGTCTCCCTCCGTGGACGCGTGCAGCAGTGCGAGAAGCAACCGTCGTCGGTCGACGTGACCCAGTGCGTCGAGGTGAGAATCGAACGAGGTCGGCGTGACTTCCGTGTTCATACGAGGTGATACGACGCCCCAGTCACTGAACCCCGCGTGTTTTTATATAGCATATCTTTTTCATTAACCGAGTGAATCCCTCTCGGAGAGGGCACGCTCTCGAACAACAGACGGCAGCGGTCTGGGTACAGAGCGCCGAGACTGGTCGTGTGATGCCCACGATGCTCGACTCTTTCGTATCGACTATCACCAGACGGACAGCCGTTCGAACCGCCCCGCGAGTAGCCGTCGTCACGGTCCGTTTCGTTCCGCTCGCTCCTGTTCATCGGACCCGGGTGTCGTCGACGAATCACTCGCGTTCGGTGTCGCTCACAGCACTTTCCCACCTGTCGCCGTCTCACTGACGAAAGCCCAGCAACCGAAGGCCGTTCAGCGAGACGAGGACCGTCGAGCCCTCGTGACCGACCACTGCGAGCGGAAGCGGGATTCCCCGGAGGAGAATCGCACCGACCATGAGTGCAATCGCGCCGAAGGCGATGGCGAGATTGATAGTGAGCGTACGCCGGGTCTTGCGGCCGAGGCCGAGAACGTAGGGAATCTTGCTGAGGTCGTCGCCCATCAGGACCACGTCGGCAGTGTCGAGAGCAACGTCGGTGCCCGCGCCGCCCATCGCGATGCCGAGGGTCGCCGTGGCGAGGGCTGGCGCGTCGTTGACGCCGTCACCGACCATCGCGACGTTCTCGTGTCGTGCGACCAGGTCTTCGATGGTCGCTACTTTCTCCTCCGGCAGCAACTCCGCCTGGACTTCGTCGATGCCGACCTCGTCGGCGATGCGCCGTGCGACGCGCTCGTTGTCGCCCGTCAGCATGACGATGTGCTCGACGCCGAGCGAGCGGAGGTCCGCTATCATCTCGGCCGCGTTCGGGCGAACGGTGTCGGTGAAGGCGAGCCACCCCAGGACAGTGACCGTCTCACCGTGTCGTTCCCGGGCGACGAGGACGCTCGTCTTGCCCTCTGCCTCGAGGGTTTCGAGCCGGTCTACGCCGGGGTCGAGCCCCTCGACCGACGCGTCTCCGAGGACCGTCTGGAAGTAACTCCGGTTGCCGATGTGGACGGTCTCGTCGTCGACGTCGGCTCGAACCCCTTTCCCGGCGACCGACTGGAATCGTGTGGCGTCGGGTGTGTCGAGTGACCGTTCGTCGGCCGCCGCCACGGTCGCACGAGCGAGGTGGTGCTCCGAGCGGGCCTGCACTGCGGCCGCGAGCGAGAGCAGTCCGTCCTCGGTCAGTGTCCCGTCCGACGAGTCCTCGCGGACGACCACGTCGGTCAACTGCGTGTCGCCCTGCGTGAGTGTGCCGGTCTTGTCGAACGCGACCGCGTCGATGCGTGCTGCTGTCTCGACGTGTTCCCCGCCTTTGAACAGCACGCCCTGCCTCCCACCGGAGGCGATTGCAGAGAGGACGGCGGCGGGCGTCGAGATGATGACCGCACACGGCGAGGCGGCGACCATGAGCGTCATCGCGCGGTAGAACGTCCCCGTGAACTCGCTCCCGAGCGCGAGCGGAATCCCGATAGCCGCGAGTGTGAGTGCGAACACGCCGAGGACGTACGGTTGTTCGAGACGGTCGATGAGCCGCTGTGTGGGGGCCTTCTCGCTCTGTGCCTCCTCGACCATGGTGATGAGGCGGTTGATGGCCGACTCGTGGGCCTGCCGCGTCACTTCGATTTCGAGACTCCCGCTCTCGTTTATCGTCCCGCCGAACACCTCGTCGCCGGGTTCCTTCGGGACGGGGACGGACTCGCCGGTGAGCGAAGCCTGGTCGACCGTCCCTTCGCCGGACGTGACGATGCCGTCCAGTGGAATCTTGTTCCCGGGACGGACGACGAACACGTCGCCGACGGTGACCTCGTCGATGGGGACCGTGACCTCTTCGCCGTCGCGGAGCACCTGCGCTTCGTCCGGTCGCATCTCGACGAGAGACTTGATGGCCCGGCGCGAGCGACCGATGGCGTAGTGCTGGAGCGTGTTCGACAGCGAGAACAGAAAGAGGAGCATCGCGCCCTCGAACGGCGCTCCGATGGAGAGTGCACCGAGCGCAGCGACGATCATCAGCAGGTCGATGTCGACCGCGCGGTGGCGGAGCGTCTCGATGGCTCCTTTGAGTCCGTACCAGCCACCGAAGACGTACGCGACACCGTAGCCGACCCACAGCAGGAGTGACGGCCCACCGAGCCACCCGGTCGCCAGGCCGGTCACCATGCCGACCAGCGTCAACCCGACGAACACCGCCTCCTGTCTGAGTTCCGAGCGAGAGGTCGCCTCGTCGGGTGCTGTGTCGGGGTCGTCCTCCACCGAGACGTTTCGCCCCCGGACCGCGTCTCGAAGCTGGTCCGCTGTGGTGACGCTCTCGTCGTAGGTGATTCGGACGCTCCCCGTTCGGAACGAGACGTCGACGTCGTGGACGCCGGGCGTCTCCCGGAGGTGTCGTTCGAGTGCTCGTGCTCCCGCCTCTCCACGACCGCCCCGGCGTTCTATCTGGAGGGTACACGTCGACAGCGGGGGTGAGTCAGTGACGGTCACGCGGTCTCTCCGTGCTGTCTGTGCTGATGCTGCATCGCCGGCATGCTCACTGTCTCCGCGTCTGACCGCATTCGAGAGCGGGTACCTAGCCCACTCGCGGGGGTTCTGTTCATCTGGTCTGTGTGACTCAACTGACGATTGTCACTGGAATCTGCGCTCGGCGGGTGACTGTCTCGGCGACACTCCCGAGGAGCGTCCGGTCGATTCCTGACCGGCCGTGGCTGCCCATGACGATCTGGTCGACGTCGTGGTCACGCGCGTATTCGAGAATCGCCCGTGCCGGGTTGCCGACTTCCGTGACGGTGTCGAGTGCAGTCTCTCGTTGTCCGGCGAGTTTCGTGGCAGTCGCGTGGATGCTGGTCGCTGCGTCTTTCGCGTTGTCGTACCACTCTTCGGCGACCGGTAAGCCGCCGGCTTCGACGTCGAGAACCGAGTC
>JBEPXT010000220.1:0-3867 GCA_041641795.1 Salinigranum sp. | reverse complement strand
CGACTGCGTCGTCGACGGCCCGGACGAGCCATTCGACGGCGTCGTCGTCAGTCCCGTAGACGGCGGAGAACGCCTCCCACAGGTCGGGGCCGTGCTCTCGAATGCGCTCTGCGATGACGTCGTGGTCAGGCCGGTCGGCGTATCGCTCGACGAGGCGGTCCACCAGGGCGTCGACAGAGTCGACCCCGGACCACGCGAGAGACGGCCGCTCCGGATACGAGTCCGCCACGCGAATCACGCCTCGTGACGAACGTGTACGGTTGGCGCGTCGACCGCTACACCGCCCTCGGTCAGCGGACGGTGGGTCGGAGCATCGAGGGGAGTCCGCCGTAAATCTGTCATAGCTCTGCTTCAGTACGCCATCTTAAGAAAATTAAGACCGGCGCGGGCGACGACCAGCGCCGGATTCGCGCGGGTAGCTATCCCGCGGGTGGCGACGAGGGACCCTGGTCCGAATCAGCGCGGCCGACTCGCAGCGAGAGTCGTCACTCCGCCGCGAGGAGGGAAATCGTGACGACGCTTCCGACAGGGTCGTTCTCGTCGAACGCGAGTGTCCCGTCGGCGTGGCGGACGATCAGGCGGACCAGCCAGAGACCGAAGCCACTGCCGTGGTACACCGGTTGCATCTCGGCGTCGCCGAGGAGCACGTCTTTCTCCATGTCGGGAATCCCCGGACCGTCGTCCGCAACGCGAACCCGGACGGCGTCCTCGTCCGTCGTCACCGTCACCTCGACCGTCGGCGCGTCGTGCCCAGCGTGGACGATGGCGTTCTCGAGGAGTTCCTCGATAGCGTAGTCGAGGTAGACTGTCCCGGTGACCGGAACCGGCGACGGGGTGGTGACGCGTATCCTGGCGTCGGGATACCGGGTCCGGACCTCTCCGACGACCTGTTCGACCACCCAGTCGACGTCGATGGTCTTCAGCGGCGGGGGGTTCGCCAGGAACTTCGTTATTTCGCGCTCGTTCTCGATGGTGTTCAGCAGTTTCGCCCCCGTGTCGCGTATCACCGCCGCGTGTTCCGCCACCGCGCCGTCGACGTCCTCCAGAATCGTTTCGGAGTACCCCTGGATGATGTTCACGTCGTTGTGAACGTTGTGCTGGAGCGCCCGGTCGATGACCTGTAACTGCTGGAGGCGCGCTTCCCGTTCCGACACGTCCCGGATGTACCCGATGAACCCCGTGACCTGTCCGCCGCCGTCGCGGAGGTAGAACACGCTCGTCTCGCCGGGGAACACCTGACCCGACTTCTTCTCGTAGCTGACCGTCTGGACGAACCGCGGGTCGCCGACGTGGCCCCGAATCAACTCCCCCATCGCCTCGAACTCCGCCTCGCTCTCGTAGACGTGCTTCGTCGGCTTGCCCGCTATCTCGTCGAGCGAGTAGCCGAAGAGGTCAGTGAACGCCAGGTTGCAGTTGACTATCCTGCGGTCCGTGTCGGCCACGAGAAGCGCGTCACGAATGCTGTTGAACAGCGACTCGTAGCGGTCGCGCGCGCTCTCGAGGGTGCGTTCGAGTTCCTTCCGCTGGGTGATGTTCTCCAGCGCGCACACGAGATACTCGATTGCTCCAGCATCGTCCTGGAGCGGCGCGACGTTGACCGAGAGCCACATCCGCTCGCCGTCCGGCCGCTCGACGCACAGTTCGCGGGCGTACTGGGGTTCTCCCGTCGCCACGGCGCGATCGAACGGCAGGTCCTCGCTCGGAATCGGGTCGCCGTTCTCGTCGACGATGTTCCACCTGGATGTGTCCGCGGCGGGAATCGGCTCACCCGCCGGCGCGTCGAAAATCTCCTCGGCCCGCGAATTGGCCCGGACGATACTGCCGTCGGGGTCGACGAGAACCTTGGCAATCGGGCTGGTATCGAAGATGCGCTCGACCAGCCGTCGCTCGGCCTCGAGTTTCATCGAATAGCGGCGGGCGCCCAGGAGCGACTCGACGCGCGACCGAATCGCGGCCTTCGACCCGGGAATCGGGTGGATGGCGTCGATTCGGCTCCCCAGCGCGTCGGCGTGTCGCTCCCAGGGGTCAAGTCTCCCCTGCCTGGCGAGGAGGAGCACCGGTGCGAACGACGGCCGCTGGTCGCGCTTCCAGCGGACGAGCGAGTCGCCGACGCGAGCGAACCCCCGCTCGTCCACGATACAGAGGTCTGTGTCGGTCGGAACCGTGTCTGTGATTTCGACGACGTCGTACTCGGCGAGGAACGTTCCGAGGAGCGACCGGTTCCGCTCGAGAGCCACCCGGAGCGCCACGCGGGACGTCCCGCGTTCGACGACGACGCTCACCTGGCGTCCTCCGTCGGCTTCGTGCTACGCATCGTCCACGGGCTCGACGATTCCCTGCAGCAGGCCGCGAAAGCCCCGAAGTTGCTCGCCGACGTGGAGCCCGTCCGTATCGAAGGACAGTTCGTGAAGCGTCCTGTCGAACCCGCCGTATCGCTTCTTGAGCACGCCGATCGCCTTCTCGATACTGCCCTCGACCTCGAGATACCGCAGGAAGACGATGGTGTCGGCGAGGTAGCTGGTCTGCTGCTCGGTCGGCGTGAACTCGCCGGAGCCGTTCCGAATCTCTTCGACCAGGACCACCGTCACACCCATGCGCTTCAGGTACCGGCAGAGCGCGTGGCGTTCGCGGGGCAACTGGAACTGCGAGTCGTCCCCGCGCAACCCGAGTCGGGTCGATAGCCGCGGGTTCGCGCTTCTCGAACCCGAGGTAGGGCCTCTGCCGGTCCGCCGCGAGAAACTGGAGGGCGAGAATCGGCTTGCCAGTTCCAGGCCCCCGACGGCTTTCGCCGCCCGACCCGAGAGAAACCCGACGTGGAGAACGTGGTCGAGTCCGGGAGTCCCCGTGGGCACCTTCTCTACCCCTTCGATATTCATCCGCCTGAAAAATGGCTGCAGAGTACGATAAATCAATGGTCAGCGATTGAAGCATGTATATTCGGTCGGGAGACGTCGGATATGTTCAGAAACTGCCGTACCGTAGCGACGTCACACTGGAAGAGGGGGTAGAACGTCGCCGTATTGCAGCAGGGACTCGCCGGAAGTCCCGCGAGCGAGCGCTAGCGAGTGGGACGTCGGCGAGGGAACGAGACGAACGAAGCGAGACGAGTGGACTCGCCGGAAGACTCACTCCGTTCGTCTTCCGTGCCCGCGCTCGCTTCACTCGCGCGGACGCCGAGATTGTCAATCAGACCCAGACGATCACCCGAGCGAAGCGAGGGTGCTGCGACTGGTAGGATTCAAATTCCGCCTCGAACAGGCACGACTTCACGCGGCTTACGGTGTGGCGAGCACACGAGGTGCTCGCCGCGAAGTTCGCCGCGAAAAGGCAGTGGACTCGCCGGGATTTGAACCCGGGGCCTCTCCCATGCCAAGGGAGTGATCTACCCCTGATCTACGAGCCCTCGAACGCATCACATCGTACACCCTGAGTGGGTAATAAGGGCTTCGACTTTCCCGGGGCGCGAGTCGTAACCGTTTAATCCGGCGGGAGGAGATGCACACACGGGAACAGCACGGCCGCAAATCTGACTCGTCCGCACGCGCGGACTCGGGATTGCGGAAGTGCATCGACGCCCCCGGTCGCGCCAACCGCGAGTCGCGCGGGCGTCGGTCACGCTATCCTGCGGTCTGTGCGTTCCAACCAGCAAACAATGGCACGAATGCACACACGCCGCCGCGGCTCGTCCGACTCGGACAAGCCGGTGGCAGACGAACCCCCGGAGTGGAGCGACGTCGACCCCGAGGCAATCGAAGACCGCGTCGTCGAACTCGCAGAGCAGGGCCACGACCCGAGCCAGATTGGCCTGAAACTGCGCGACGAGGGCGTGAAGGGCACTCCAGTCCCGAACGTCAAACTGGCGACCGG
>JBEPXT010000219.1:0-3894 GCA_041641795.1 Salinigranum sp. | reverse complement strand
AGGACGGGACCATCTCGAAACTCCGGGTCGGCCGGGAGAACGTCATCTCGCTGGCTGGCCACGAACCGGAGGCCGCGGGGTCGCCGTTCGACGACGAGGAGTAGGTCCGCCGGCGAGTGACCGGGTAACGTGCGATTTCGCCACACGGCAGTCGGAAAGCGCAACCGTTTTATTACTCTCCCCAGTAGGTGTGAGTGCGCTCTGGTGGTGTAGTCCGGCCAATCATATCACCCTCTCACGGTGATGACCAGGGTTCAAATCCCTGCCGGAGCATTCTCCCGTTCTCACGTCCCACAGTCGAGACGCCGTCCCGCCGAAGACACAAGTGAGATTTTGACTCTCAGTCGCTGTTAAGCCCCGAGCCGACGTTTCTGTCCGTATGTCCCCGACACGACGCGACCTGCTCCGAACCGCCGGCCTGAGTGTGACCGCACTCGTCGCCGGGTGTCTCTCGAACGGTACCCCGGCGGGGTCGCCGACCGACTCGCCGACCGACGACCTGCCGGGTGACTCGCCGACCGACGACTCCGGCGACACCCGACCGTCCGGGACCGGCGGCCCCGGCGTCAGTATCGTCAACACAGACGAGACCCCCGACCTGCCAGTCCGCCCCGAAATCGAGGTGGTCACCGAGGCGGCCACCGATGAGACCCCGCCACAGCTTCGCGTGACGGTCACGAACGAGGCCGACGAGACGCTCAGCATCGGCGAAGGCCGAGACGTGGTCTTCGCTTACGTCGCCGACGAGGACGGCCACCTGCAACTCCTGCCGGCCGGCGAGGAGTACCCCGCGGAGGCTGGCTGCTGGCGACTCACCGAGGGAATCGCCGTCACCGAGGAGTACCGGACGACGGAACTCGGCCCCGGCGAGTCGACCTCACAACTGCTCGACCTGTACGCACTCCCCGGCGAGGACGCCTGTCTCCCGGTCGGGAACTTCCGATTCACGTCGACGTACAGCGTCGCACGCGGCCCAGACCGCCTCGCCACGGAGGGGGAGTCGGCCGAGTGGGGCTTCACGCTCTCGCTGGAATAGTGCTCTCTTAACCGCGTAAGGGTCGCTCCATCGACTCCGACGACTCGCTAAGACGGGCAATAAGTAAACTGTGCGGTGGAGTCCCACCATCTCATGTTCGACCGGCTTCGCGTCGCAATCCGGCGTAAAGGCCTCATCGAGGGCCTGTGGTGGGCAATCTGGGAGCGTGTACGCGGGAGTTATCAGCCGCTGGCGTACGGCCTCCCCCGACACGTCCCGTGGCTGTTCCTCGACGACGACGACCTGCAACGACGCGCCAGACGGAGCGGCGACCTCTACTTCCACGGCAGTTCGGAGTCGTTCGTCGTGGAGCGACCGCCGGGAGACGACCCCGCCGACCTCGCCGCGGTCGCCGGCGAGTACACCCTCCCGCGGCCCTTCGTCGGCGTCCTCCACGACGCCACCCTCGTCGGCCCCTACCCACTCGCCGTCGTCGACGACCGCGTCGTCCTCGACGCCACCGTCTCGCCGATCGTCGCCCTCCTCAACCTCGTCTACGGTGCCGGAGACGCGGCCTCGGACCCACTCGACGTCCCCCGGTTGAGACGGACGAGAGCGTTCGACTCGGCAGTTCTGCTGTACAACTGCTGGAACCGCGGGTACTACCACTGGGTCACCGAGACGCTCCCGAGACTGGCCGGCGTGCAGGCCTACACCGACCGGACCGGCGACCGTCCGACACTCATCGTCGGCCCGGACTTCGACGGATTCCAGCGCGAGACACTGGAGTTACTCGGATACGGTCCCGACGACTGGGTCGAGTGGGACGTGGGACGCGCCCGGGTCGACCGACTCGTCGTTCCCTCCTCCCCGCGCGAGTTCTACACCCCTCGCGGAGAGATATCACCGAGGCGCGTCCAGTGGCTCCGTGACGAAGTGCGCACCCGGGTCGCCGGTCGTGTCGACCCCGACCAGTTCTCGCGGCTGGTGTACGTCTCGCGGGACGACGCCGACCGGCGGCAGGTCAGCAACGAGGCGGCCCTGCTGGACGAACTCAGACCGCTCGGCTTCGAGCGATACCTGCTCGCGCGGATGAGCACCGTCGAGACGATTACCCTGCTGATGCACGCCGACATCGTGGTCGCTCCCCACGGGGCCGGACTGACGGACATCCTCTTTGCGGACGACGCGACCGTCGTCGAACTCTGCCGGGGACGACGACCGAACACGCGAGCCTACCGGGTGCTGGCGAGTCAGGCGGGTCTCACCCACCGCTACGTGCCGTGCCGGGTCGACGGGCCGGACCTCGAAGCCGACGTCGACGCCGTCCTCGCGGCCGTCACGGCCGAACTCGACGTGTCCGCGACTGCCGACGACTGACCCGACGCCACCGTTCTCGTGGACGGTCGGAGCCGAGTCAGCGGTAGCCGAGGGCCTCCAGGTCCCGGCGCGTCTGGTCGTCCAACTCCCGCGTCTCCGTCGACCGGGTGCCAGCCCGAACCGACCTGACGGTCTCGCGGGCCGCCGACCGGGAGACGTTCGGGTCGCCGAAGGTACGACTCGTCGGCCAGTACATCCCGAGCGACCTGCGGAGACGACCGAGGCGTCTCCGCCCCCGGTTGAACGCCCCGGTGTAGGCCGACTCGAAGGCGTCGTACGCCGCCATCGCGGTCCGGTGGACCGGGCCACTCTGGACGAACACGTGTCCGCCGCCGGCGTCCCAGACGCTCGGCGCGTCGTATATCGGGTCGAGGACGGTGCCCCGGAACGGGTCGTTCGCCGGGACGTGTGCGTGGGTGTAACTCGGGGCCGCAGGCGTGCCGTCGAGGAGCGAACGGCCGTCGGTCGGGCCGTCGAGGAGGGGTGGACCGCGCCGGAGGTCGTCGACGGTCGGGGCGAGGTCGACGTGCCGAACGGGGCCGGCGCGCGTCTCGCCGGCCGGGAGTCTGTCGTGGACGAAGACGGTCGGAACCGACACGACCTCGGGGGTGACCGGGTACGCGTGTCCGACGAAGCCGCCGTACTCGCCGAGCAGTTCGCCGTGGTCGGAGGTGAAGACGACCAGCGTCTCCGCCAGCAGGTCGCGTTCGGCCAGTCTGTCGAGTCGGTCGTGGAACCGGCCGACGCTCTCGGCGACGCCCTCGCGGTAGCGGCGTCGGAGTGTCTCGGTGTCGGGGATGTCGTCCAGCAGGTCGGCGGTCGAGCGGTCCATCTCGCCCGGATAGGGAGTGTGGCCGCCGTGGTCGTGTTCGACGACGAGAAACGGCGGTTCGAGCGAGGCGAGGTCGACGCTCGGGGGGTCACGCAGGACACCCGTTATCGGACTGCCACCCCAGACGAGTTCGTTGTAGCCCACGGTGAGGTCCGCGTGGTCGTCGCCGCCCCCGAGGAGCGTCGGGACGTCTGCCGGGAGGGACTGGTCGAACCAGTCGACGCCGTGGGTCGGTGGGTACAGTCCGGAGAGGATGGTCGGCATGGACTGTGGCGTACAGAGCGCGTTGGCCAGCGTCGGCACGGTGACACCGAGGTCCGCGACAGACGCGGGGAGTTCGTCCCGGCGCAACGCGTCACAGACGAAGACGTAGACGTTCTCGACCGACGCCGTGGTCAACGGGTGGAGGACCGACATACCGATATCGTTCTGGGATTACACTTAGATACTCACCCAGTACGCCGGTGTAAGGCCGCCTTACACGGAGTCGAGGGTAGGCTTACACCGAGACTGTGTCGCCTTTCACGGCGACGACGGTCTCCGTATGTGGGGGCGACGGCCACCCCACAGGGCGACAGTTCGGCCGCCGCGACCCCCGAATCGGCGGTCACTCCGTGGCGTCGAGTGCGTCGGCGAGTCGGGAGTCGTCGGGGACTGCCCGCCGGAACGCCGCCGAGTCGAGGGCCACCTCGCCGTTGATAGCGAG
>JBEPXT010000218.1:0-3906 GCA_041641795.1 Salinigranum sp. | reverse complement strand
GCCGGCGTTCCGGGCCGCGTTCAACCTCGCGGTGCTGTTGCTCGCGGCGTTCGGCATCTCGTATCAGCTCCGGCGGCTGGCCGGCCGGACCGGGCTCGGCGGCGAGTGAGCGGTGGGGCTCAGCCGAAAACGAGCCACGCCAGGAAGACGACGAGTCCCCCGAGTCCCGTGCTGACGACGGCGTGCATCCTGAGCCTGTCGAGGACGTGGTGGGCCTCGCCCTCGGTCGAGAGCAGGTCGTGGATGTCGCTCCCGAGTTCGCAGTGCGGGAGGAAGTCCATCGCCACGTGGAGGAAGACGCCGGCCGCGAACCCGAACACGATGCCCCTGAGGGCCGCGTCGGTCGGCAACTGGAGGATGCTCGCGCCGATAGCGGCGATGCCGAGTCCCGCCGCGGGAAGGAGCATCACCCACGGTTCGCGCTGTGACCCCCGGAGGCGACTCGCCGCGGCGTACCCGGCCGGCCCCTTGTGCGAGACGATAGCCAGTCCGAGCGTCGGTCCGAGGTCCGGCATGTTCCCGTAGATGACGCCGATAGTGGCGCCCGCCGCGAACGCGTGGGCGGACAGTTCGGCCACGGTGCGGTCCAGCGGCAGGTCGAGGTGAGAGAGGCGGTGCCCGATGGTGTGGGCGGCGAACCCGACCAGCAGTCCCAGCCCGATGCCGAACCCGCCGTACTGCGGGTGGTGGGCGATGGCCTGCGGGACCAGGAACACCGCCGCGCTGACGACCATCGCCCCGCTGGCCAGGCCGTAGCCCCAGACCAGGTACCAGGGCTCCTCGCGGCGCGCCCTGACGCCGAGCGGGATGGCTATCGCCATCGCGGCGAAGGCCACCCAGGAGATGCCCAGCAGCTTCCAGGTGTTCGTCAGGCGGTCCCCGGCGAGGAGCGCGACCACCGACAGCACGACGAGTACCGCTACTGCGGACGGTCCAACCCAGGAGCGTCTCCTCATCGGTAGCACACCGTCGGACGTCGACGAGAGTCCCATCTGTTATTAATCTCGTGACTGCCGTTAATAGCTCCATCGGTCCGGCGACTCCGACGGGGACGCGGAGCGCGACCCGGGCGGGGCGACGAACCCGTCACCGCGTCGCCTTCCGCCAGGCGCGGAGGTCGACCGTCCGTCCGTCGAGTTCGGCGGGGTCGAGGTCCGTCGCCGCCCAGACGAACAGCCCCGCGACGTCGTCCGGGTCTCGGCCCTCGCCGCCGGTGAGTTCGGTGGCGACGAGACCCGGGTCGACGACGCCGACCGCCTGGTCGAGGTCCGTTGCGAACCCCCTGGCGAGCGCTTCGGCCCCGGCCTTCGACGGGGCGTACGAGCCCATGTTCGGCTTCGCCTCTCTGGCGACCGACCCCGACGGAATCAGGACGCGGGCGTCGGGCGCGAGGTGCGGAATCGCCTCCTTCACGGTGGCGAAGACCCCGCGGACGTTGGTCCTGAAGGTGTCGTCGAACCGGGAGTACGGTTCCTCGTTGAGGGGCATCTCTCCCGGCGTTCCGTGGACGGTGCCGGCGTTTGCCACGACGACGTCGATTGCGCCGCCCGCCCGGGCGGCCCACTCCATCAGTCGCTCGACGTCGAACTCGTCGCGGACGTCCGCCCTGACCCCAGTCACCGTGCCCTCGGCTGCCTCCTCGCTCGCGTCCAGCGACGCCAGTTCGTCGTCGTCCCGGCTACAGGCGACGACGTGAGCGCCCTCGGCCGCGAACGCCCGCGCGACGCTCGCCCCGATGCCGCGGCTGGCGCCGGTGACGACGACCGTCTTGTCGTTCATACCTCCACCTGGACCGACACGAACCTAAACGTACGGTCGAGAGGAGCGCCGCGGCGAGCGCACCGAAAGGCGGGACGACAGCGAAAACCGGTCAGTCGAGCTCCCGGACGACCCGCGCGGGGTTGCCCGCGACGACGACGTTCGGGGGGACGTCCGCGGAGACCACTGCACCCGACCCGACGACGGCGTTGTCGCCCACGTCGACCCCCGGATTGAGGATTGCGCCGCCCCCGACCCAGACGTCGTCGCCGACGGTGACAGGGTCCCCGTACTCCAGTCCCGTTGCGCGTTCGACGGGGTCGACCGGGTGAGTCGCCGTGTAGATGTGGACGCCGGGGCCGAGGAGGCAGTTCTCGCCGACCGTAACCGGACAGACGTCGAGAACCACGCAGTCGAAGTTCGCGTAGAAGCCGTCGCCGACGCTGATGTTGTAGCCGTAGTCGCAGCGAAAGGGCGGTTCGACCGTGACCGGGTCGCCGGTCTCGCCGAACAGGTCACCGAGAATCCGGCGACGGGTCGGACCCTCCTCCCCGGTGGTCCCGTTGTACCACCGAGTGAGCGCCCGGGCCTCCGCCCGCTCGGCTTCGAGTTCCGGGTCGGCGGCGTCGTAGAGTTCCCCGGCCAGCATCTTCTCCTTCTCGGAAGTCACGGACGCCGGGTTCGACCCCGGCGGGCATAAGGGTGGACGGCGGGTTCGTCCTCCCACGGGCATAAGGGTGGACGCCGGAGGCGACCGCCACGTCGTCGAGACGACATGACTCCTCGCTGGGTGAATCGGGGGGCGCGCCGAGGGTGCCGTCATCGGTCGGTCACAGTGTGCGAATCGAACACATAGGTCAGACAGTTTATACGCGTCGGGCACTACTCAGCCGGTATGCGAAACGTTGCGGACCTGAGCTCACTCTCCGGCCAGTCCGTCGTCGTCGTCGGTAGCGGCTTCGGCGGGCTCTCTACGGCCTGCTATCTCGCGGACGCGGGGGCCAGCGTGACGGTGCTCGAGAAGAACGAACAGCTCGGCGGGCGGGCCAGCCGACTCGAAGCCGACGGGTTCCGGTTCGACATGGGGCCGTCGTGGTACCTGATGCCCGACGTGTTCGAGTCCTTTTTCGGCCACTTCGACCGGACGCCGTCAGCCTACTACGAGCTGACCCGGCTGGACCCCCACTACCGCATCTTCTTCAAGGACGGCGACCGGGTCGACATGGTCCCCGACCTGGCGGAGAACCGGCGGGCGTTCGAGGAGTACGAACCCGGCGCCGGCGAGGCGCTCGACGAGTACCTGCAGAAAGCCAGGCGCAACTACGAAATCGGGATGCGACACTTCGTCTACGAGGACCGCTCGCAACTGAGAGACTACGTCGACCCGGACGTCCTGCGCAACGCCTGGGGACTGTCGCTGGTCGGGTCGATGCAGGGGCACGTCGAGAAGTACTTCGACCACCCCAAGCTCCAGCAGATAATGCAGTACACCCTCGTGTTCCTCGGGGGCGCGCCGACCAACACCCCGGCGCTGTACAACCTGATGAGTCACGTCGACTTCAACCTCGGCGTCTACTACCCGCAGGGCGGCATCGGCGCGGTAGTCGACGGCATCGTCGAGATGGGCGAGGAACTCGGGGTCACCTTCGAGACGGACGCCCCGGTGACAGACATCCGCGGCCGTCGCGGCGGGTTCGTCGTCCGGACGGCTCACGGCGAGGAGTACTTCCCCGACCTGGTCGTGAGCGACGCGGACTACGCCCACACCGAACAGGACCTCCTCCCGCCCGAGAAGCGCCAGTACGACGCCGACTACTGGGACTCCCGCACGTACGCGCCCTCCGCGTTCCTGCTGTACCTGGGCGTCGAGGGCGACGTCGACCCGCTGGCCCACCACACGCTCGTCCTCCCGACGAACTGGTCCGAGCACTTCGAGACCATCTTCGAGGACCCAGCCTGGCCCGCGGACCCCGCCTACTACCTGTGCGTTCCCTCCCAGACCGACGACGACGTCGCCCCGGAGGGGTACAGCAACCTGTTCGTCCTCGTGCCCGTCGCCGCCGGCCTGACCGACACCGAGGAGATTCGGGAACGGTACCGCGAGAAGATTCTCGCAGACATCGCCGAGAACACCGGGGTGGACCTGCG
>JBEPXT010000217.1:0-3948 GCA_041641795.1 Salinigranum sp. | reverse complement strand
CGCGATGCGCGTCGACGAACACCGCAACGAGACGGCCGCCTTCGGATTCCACGTCGCGCCCGGCGACCGGCCGGAGGCGGTCACCGAGACGAGGACGGAGAACTACCGGCTCGCCGCCCTCTCCGTCGACGGCGAGGAGTACTCACTGCCGGAGACGCGCCTCGCTGTCGGGAGATAGTCGCGCCCCGGGAGCAGAGCGACGCCACGGGCGACTCCGGGAAGTCGCCCGGCGGACCGAGGAACGGACGGACCGGCGGACCGACAGACCACTAGACCGACTGGCCACCGGGTCAGCGGACGGCGAACCGACGAGGCGCCGAATCGGCGCGCGGCGGTCGCGGCGGACCGCCCACACCGCAGTTCTTCGAGCGAGAAGCGCAGTCGCTACCGTCGAATCCAGCGGTAGACGGCCTCGTATCCGCCGTCGTCGGTCCGAGTGACGGAGTCGAGGACGACGGGCGTCTCCAGGCCGACGGCCAGCCCGACCCCGACGAACGACCGCGCCGGGTGGTCGAACTGGTCGACGGACCCGTACGCCGTCCCGTCGAATCGGACGGTCGCACGCCCGTCGTAGGCGTCGACGACCGACCGTGCGTCGTCCGCAATCTCGAACCCGTCGGCCAGTGCCTCGCACAGGCTCCCGGCCAGTTCCGCCGCGTCCGCGGGAAGCGAGCCAGCGCGGAACTCCTCGTACCGGTAGAACAGGGGGACGCCCGTCGGGACCAGCGCCGGGTCTCGCTGGAGGTCCGACCGGAGGTCCGGAACCGAGTCGTACTGCCGGAAGTCGAAGTCGGGGCGGGCGGACGCGTACAGGCGGGCAGACGAGTTGTCTTCGGTCGGAACGAACACGTGGTCGCCCTGCAGTCCGAGTTCGCTCGCCATGGCGGCGCAGTTCTGGCTCGCGGTCCCGAACACGCTCTCGTCGACGCCCGCCGTTCGCCCCGGACGCAGGGCGACTACGAGGAGCGAGAGGAACAGCCCAGCACCGCCGAGCGTGAGCAGCTGCGTCTCCATGGCCGGGTAGAAGTAGGCGGCGACGAGGGCGTCGACGCTGGCCAGGACGAGCAATCCGAGCGCGATTTTGCTCCACCGCTTGCTCGTGGTCTGCTGTCGGAACTGCTCGTACTCCCGTTGCAGGCGCTGGTTCTCCTCGGAGAGGAGAGCTATCTTCTTCGTCGTGTCGTCGGGCGCGTCTCGGTTCATGACTGGTGTGCCGTTCCTGCCGGGGTCGTGGACCGATTCGAGGTCGTTCTGACTCACGGGTCACCTCCCCCGAGGACGGGCAGTCGTCGTGGCTCCCACCGGGCCGGGGAGACCACAGACCGAGGCGGTCCCCGGTCCAGACTGCGGCCGACGCCGGTCTGTCGAACGTGTGCTGGGTTGGTGTGAGATTTCATGGCTGATGTATCGATTGCTGAAAGTACGGTTCTATTGAACGTCAGTTCGTACTCTTTGGGTAAATATAGTTGGTGACAAACCGCTAGTTAGGGAGTAACGAACGGGGTCCAGAGAGAGCGTAGAGACGTCGGTTTCCGGAGATTCCGGCACATTCCTGCGATTGGAGGAGGAGGCGCGACTCCGAATCAGTTCGGTGGGGGGACCGCGCGAACGAGTGGTCGGGTCGACGGAGAGCGAACCAGACCGGTGGTCTCGGTCAGGGTTGACGCCAGAGCCGACGGCCCGAGTCGTGCGAGAGTCAAACACGCACGAAGCGAGCGTCTGCAGTAGATATTCGCGGGGTGCTCAGTCAAGGTATCGGGGCAAACCGGGCCAAAACGCCGATTAGTCACCGTGTATTTTTATCTTTATTCGGTCAATCGGACGCTATGCCTGACAGTTCGTCCCGGGAGCTCGGGTCGCCGTCCTCGGGCAACAGCGTTCCGTTCGACCTCATTCTGGTCGTCGCCCTCACGCTGGCCACGCTGGCAGTTTCGCTCACGTCCGCGGGGACGTCAGCGCTCCAGGTCGCGCTCGGCATCCTGTTCGTCTTCTTCGTGCCGGGGTACGCGCTCGTGGCCGCGCTCTTCCCGGCGACCGATGGGGACGAGCACGACGGTATCGAATTCATCTCCACCCGATTCGGCGGGAGATTGTCCGACATCACCGGCGCAGAGCGGTTCGTACTCTCGGTGGGCCTGAGCCTGGCGCTCGTTCCGCTCATCGGGCTGGTCCTGAACTTCACGCCGGGCGGCATCCACTCCGCATCGGCGCACATCGCCGTCGCTCTGGTGACCGTACTGCTGGCCATCGTCGGGGCGGTCCGACGGTGGCGGCTGCCGGCACACCGCCGGTTCCACCTTCCCGTCCGGAACTCGGTCACGCAGGGCGGAAGCTGGATGGCGAGCGGCAGTAGCTGGTCCGAATCGCTCCTGAACATCGCGCTCGTGATAGTCGTCGTCCTGGCGGCGACGGGCGCCGTCTACGCCATCGCCGTCCCCAAGGAGGGTGAGACGTACACGGAGTTCTACCTGATGACCGAAGACCCGGAATCGGGGAAGCTGGTTGCCGACAACTACCCGAAGCAGCTGACGCGCGGCCAGCAGAAGACGATGTTCGTCGGAATCACTAACCAGGAGCACCAGGAGATGTCCTACACGGTGGTCGTCGAGATACAGCGCGTCCGGACGTCGGGCGAGCAAGCCACCGTCCTCGAGGAGAGCGAACTGCACCAGTTCAGAACGAAACTGGGGCCCAACGAGACGTGGCGACAGAAACACGCCATCCAGCCCACGATCGCCGGCGACCGACTCCGGCTGACGTACCTCCTCTACACCGGACCGCCGCCGGCGAATCCCTCCGTGGACAACGCGTATCGGTCGCTCCACGTGTGGTTCGACGTCTCGACCGGGAGTGGCTCGCAGGGGTCGCTCGCCGAACCGACCGAACCAACCAGCGGTACGCAGGCGTCGCTGACCGAACCGGCTTCGCCGACCGGAAGCACGCAGGCGTCCGTCGCTGAACCGACCGCACCGACCGCGTCGACCGACGCGTACCCGACCGCTATCTGACGGAGACACTACAATGGAAACGCTCACCATCGACCTGCCGTCCGACCTGGACGCACAGCTTCGAGACCGGATTCGCGACACGGAGTTCGACTCGCTCGAAGAGTACGTCCTGTTCGTCCTCGAAGAGATCGTCGAGGACGAGGGACCGAGCGACGAACAGCGAGAGGTTGACAGCGAGGAACTCGAGGGGCGACTCGAGGACCTCGGCTACCTGTAGCGAACGCGTCCGCGTCTTCTCCTCGCGAAATACACGGCCCTCGCAGTGCTCTCTGGAGACGCATCGCCGCCGGTCGATGGGGGAGGATACACCGCCAGTTGGCGACGGTGGAGATACCGAATCGGCCGTCTGCAGCCGAATCGGGGCCCGCAAGCGGTGACAGTTTCTAGTCCCGGAGAACACGGAACGCGACGCACGTCGGACACGGACTGTGAAAGCGGTCCAGAAGTGTACGAAACTCGCGCGTAGCCGTCGAGGGCGTCATTCGTCGTCGGTCGAGTGCGACGTACCAGGAGTCGAGGAGGGGGCGTTCGAGCTGCCGTCTACTCGTTCTAAAACGGCGAGCGTACCGGCCGCGTACGCGACGAGTCCAGCGCCCACGACGAGGAATCCGAGTCCGAGCCGAAGTTCGTCCGACACCGGCAACGTCGGACCCACACCGACGAGAGCGGCGAGTGTGACGAGTCCAGCGCTGAACCCAGTCCACCGTTTGTCGGCCCACGTCGCTCCCGTGGCGTACGCTGGAAATCGATGTCCGACGTGGAGGGTGAGTTTGAGTCCGCCGGTCCAGCACAGACCGGTTGCGAGTGCGAGGGCGAGGTGACCTCCTCCCCGTCGTAAACGACGGGGCTTCCCACAAGCCGAGGCTTGCTGAGTTGGGAGATTTACGGTTTGACACCCGACGGGATGCTGGCAGGGCCACGCTACCGTTACTCCTATCCT
>JBEPXT010000216.1:0-3991 GCA_041641795.1 Salinigranum sp. | reverse complement strand
CGCGACGTGGTACACGACTTTGCCGTCGAGGAGATACGCCCCACTGCACGGGAGGCCGACGCCGAGGAGTCGTTCCCCGAGGACGTGTGGGACGGCCTCGCCGACCTCGACCTGACCGGCCTGACGGTCCCCGAGGAGTACGGCGGCTTCGACGCCGACCGCACCACCTACAGCATCGTCAACGAGCAGGTCGCCTACGGCCAACTCGCGGTCGCCACCGCGCTGTCGGTCCACTGTCTCGCCACCTCCTGCATCGCGGAGTTCGGCAGCGACGAACAGCAGGAACGCTGGCTCCCGGAGATGGTCGACGGCCGCCCGGTCGGGATGTTCGCCCTCTCGGAGCCACAGGCCGGGTCGAACCCGGCGGCCATGGAGACGGTCGCCCGGCGCGAGGGCGACGAGTACGTCCTCGACGGGGAGAAACAGTGGATAACGAACGGCCAGCGCGGCGAGGTGTGCATCCTCTTTGCCAAGACCGACCGCGACGACCCCGGCTCCATCACCCAGTTCCTCGTCCCGAAGTCGACCGACGGCGTCGAGGTCGGCCGGAAGGAGGAGAAGTTGGGGCTGCGAGCCAGCGACACGACACAACTCTCTTTCGACGGCGCGCGCATCCCGGCGGAGAATCGGCTGACGGAGGAGGGGAAGGGCCTGTCTGCGGCGTTCTCCATCCTCACCGGCGGCCGCATCGGTATCGCCTCGCAGGCGGTCGGCCTCGCGCAGGCGGCCTTCGACGAGGCGAAGTCGTACGCCCACGACCGCGAGCAGTTCGACCAGCCCATCGCGGAGATACAGAGCATCCGGCACAAGTTCGCGGAGATGGGCACCCAACTACAGGCCGCACGGCTGCTGGTCCGGGAGGCGGCCCGGCTGGACGACGCGGGCGAGGACCCCCGGACGGCGGCCGCGATGGCCAAGTACTTCGCCGGCGAGGCGGCCGTCGACATCACCAACGAGGCGGTCCAGATTCACGGCGGCTACGGCTACATGTCGGAGTTCGACGTGGAGCGCTTCTACCGCGACTCGAAGATAACGACCATCTACGAGGGGACCACCGAGATACAGAAGAAGATTATCGCCCGCGGCCTGCTGGACTGAGCGGTCGGCCGCCTCGTCGGCGTCGGCGGGAGCCGACGCCTCGGCCTCCCTCTCCGGTGCGTCTCTCCTCGCAGTTCACCCCTGCTGGAGCGAGTAGAGGATGGCGAGCAGTCCCAGCACCTCGGCGGTCCGGGTGACGAGTGCGACGGGGTACGAGAGGTCGGTCAGAGTCGTCGTCCCGGCGACCACGGCCGCGGCGACCGTCAGCAGAAACGGAACCAGCGTCAGCAGCACGACGCCGACCGCGAGATACAGCAGCCGTCGACTCCGGGCCTGTCGGTAGCCCCGGTACGCCTGGAGCGATATCAGCAGGCCGAGTCCCGCGGCCGTGACCGTCACCAGCGCGAGCAACAGCACGGCGGGGTGGCCGGCCAGCGGCGACCCGGAGAGCACGTCGGTCGTGCCGGCAGCGAGACCCGCCTCGTGGCCCACCGGCGACTCTGGCCGGGCGGCGAACACGACGTCGGACCCGACGAGTCGGCACATACCACGTCGACGGGCCGACTCCTGTTAAAACGGGCCGAGCGTTCTCACGCTCCGAAGCCACCGCCCACGACCCACCGGCGTCGACGCTCGTGAGGCGGGACGCGGGCGACCGTCACACCGAAGCCTCTGCCACACCCACTGTCGGGTGTGACAGTCGACACCTGCGACGTGACCGGCTACGACGCGGTCGTGTACGACCTCGACGGGACGCTCGTCCGCCTCGCGGTCGACTGGGCCGCCGCCGAACGGGAGGCCGCGAGCGTCTTCGCCGACCACGGCGTCGACGCCGACGGTGACCTCTGGTCGATGCTCGACCTGGCCGACGAGACGGGGCTCCGCGACGAGATAGAGGCCGTCCTCTCGACACACGAACGCGAGGGGGCACGCACCTCCGAGCGACTCGAACTCGCGGACTGCCTGCCACACACGATTCCGGTCGGCGTCTGCTCGCTGAACTGTGAGGCGGCCTGCCTGGCGGCGCTCTCGACGCACGACCTGCGCGAGGCGGTCCGGGCAGTCGTCGGCCGCGACTCGGTGGCGACCCGGAAACCGGACCCGGAGCCACTGCTGACGACCGTCGACCGACTCGGCCTCGCCCGCGACGACCCGGTGCTGTTCGTCGGTGACTCCCGCCGCGACGAGGAGACCGCGCGCCGTGCCGGCCTCGACTTCCGGTACGTGCCGGACGGCCCCTCGGAGTTCTGAGTCTCTGCTCTCTGCCGCCGCCCGCTTCGACCTACTCGCCCCCGAGCATCGCGTCTACGGCGTCCCAGTCGAAGCCGCTGCGGGCACCGGTCTCCGCGGCCGTGAGTGCGCCGCAGGCGTTGGCGACCGCCAGCGCTCGCTCGTCGTCAGCGCCCCCGAGGCGACTGGCGAGGAAGCCGGCCGCGAAGGCGTCGCCCGCGCCGGTGGTGTCGACCGACTCGACCGGGAACCCGCCGTGGACGACCGGCGAGGCCGACTCGCGCCGTATCTCCGCGCCCTCGGGGCCGTGCTTGACGACCACGGCCCGCCCGTCTCCGAGCAGGTCGTCCACGCCGCCCGACGCCGCCTCGCGGTCGTTCAGGAAGACGAGGTCGGACGCTGCGATTGCGGCGTCGAAGTCCCGCTGTGCGACCCGCCGGCCGGGGTCGATGCTCACCGTCAGGCCCTCGGTGTGCGCCCGACGCGCGAGTTCGGCGGCCGTGCCGGGGTCCTGACTCGTCAGGTGGAGGTGGTCGGCGTCGGTCAGCGCTCTGGCCGGGAGGTCACCGGCCGAGAACGCCTCGTTCGCGCCGCCCCGCGAGAGCACCATCACCTCGCCGGCGGGGTCGACGACGAGGTACTTGACGGCGGTGGGTCCCTCGTCGGTGACGACGAGTGGCCCGCAGTCGACGCCGGCGGCGACGAGTTCCCGCCGGGCCGAGCGCCCGTGGTCGTCGAGGCCGACGCTCCCCAGCAGGGTCGTCGGCGTGTCGAGTCCGACGAGGCCGACCGCGACGTTGGCCGCGCTCCCGCCCCCGGCGGTCCGGCGCTCCTCGATGAGCGACTCGCCGTCCGGTTCGGGGAGGCGGTCGACCCGGAGCGTCACGTCCCAGTTGACGTGTCCGACGCAGATGACGCGAGCCATGACCCTGAGAGACGGCCGCCGGGGTGAAAAAGCCGGGCCCCCGCAGCGACGGCAGGGTCGCTCCTGGTAGCGACTCCCGGCGAAAAAACACTTGTGCGAGCCGACCGAACCGCTCGGCCGTGTCCCGAATCGGAAGACGCCGGGCCTGTGCCCTCCTCGCGTCCGCCGCGGCCACGACGACCGGCTGTCTCGGGTCGCTGACGACGACCCACGTCCGGGTCGAGTGGGGCCGTGCCGCCGGCCGGGCGGACCTCGTCCGCGACGCCCTGCACGAGGCCGGACTCCCGGACGACGTGGACGTCTCGGTCGGCGGGAGTTTCCTCGGCGACAACCAGCGAATGTTCGAGGACGCGGTACGCAACGGCGACCCGGACCCCGAACTGCTCGTCTCCGGCGGGGGGACGGGCGGCGAGACGCTCCGCCTCCTCGCCCGGCGACGGGACCTCCCGGACCTCCGGTCGGTCGTCGGCCCCTCGTTCGGCGAGGACGCCTTCCGGATGGGCCGGGCGGCGATGACGGTCGACGGCGGTCTCGTCGGCCTCCCGGTGTTCGCGATTCCCTCGGTCGTCGCGTACCGGCAGGACTGGGTGGCCGAGGCCGGCTACCCGGTCGCCGACTGGGACGACGACCCGCCGGACTGGCCGACCTTCGCGCAGGCACTGCGGGACGTTCGCGCCGAGCGTGGCGTCGCGGGCTTCCTCTTCGACACCGGCGGTGGCGACTACCCGGGCGGACTCTTCCACGACCTGCTCGCCGGCTACGGCGGGGCGTACTTCGGTGACCCCTCGCAGTACCTGT
>JBEPXT010000215.1:0-4046 GCA_041641795.1 Salinigranum sp. | reverse complement strand
GGAACCGGCCAGCCTCGTCGCGCGGCACCTCGGTTCGCCACTCCAGCGTCCCGTCGTCGGCGTCGACGGCGGTAATCGCGGGCGAGAAGTTCCCGACGTAGACGGTCCCGTCCGCCAGCGCCGGCGCCTCGACCTGTCCCCCGACGTCGTACGACCACCGTTCCGTCCCGTCGCCCCTCTCGACGGCGTGGAGGGTCCCCTCCAGCGTTCCGACGTAGACGGCGTCGTCGCCGACCGCCGGCGTCGCCCGAACTGCTCCATCGGCGCGGGCACTCCACTCGACGGTCCCCGCGTTCGCCGCGAGTGCGTACAGGTAGGTGTCGTCGCTTCCGACGTACAGGGTGTTGCCGACGACTGCCGCCGGCGAGACGCCGTCGGACGCGCCGAAGCGCCACCGCACCGCCCCGTCGTCGAGAGCGAGTCCGACCGGCCCGGTCGATACCACGCCGTCAGTCACCGCCGGGGCGACGCCGCCGGCGTTCGCGGACCAGACGGCGTCGCCGGTTCCGGCGTCGTAGGCGCGGAGCCTCCCGCCGAGGCCGACGAGCAGTCGACCGTCCGCGGCGACGAGCGGGAGACGGCCCGGCGGGCCGCTGGTGAAGTTGTACGTCTCCGTCACCTCGACGTGCCACCGCTCGCTCCCGTCGGCTGGGTCGAGTGCGAACACGTCGGCGTCGAACCACAGCGTGTCCCTGGCGGCCGGCGTCCGGGTTCGGTCGGCATCCGCGTGCGGCGTCTCGGAAGCGGGGTCGGCGTTCTCGTCGAGGGTGACGACGTACACGGCGTCGGCCGTCGCTACCGGCGACGCGGCGAACGGGAACTCGGTCTCGACGCGCCACTCCGGGTCGCCGTCGTCTCGGTCGAGGGCGACGACTCGGTACCCAGCGTCGAGGTAGACGCGGTCGCTGTCGACGGCGGGGGCGAACGTCGGTTCGGCAGGGAGGGGCGCGTCCCACCGGACGCGACCGGTCCCCGCGTCCAGAGCGAGCGCACCGCCCGACGCGAGACCGACCGCGACGCTGTCCCCCGCGGCCCCGGGGGGTGTCACGACCCGCTCGCTCGGTCGGCGCCGCCACCGGGTCCTCCCGTCGGGTGCGACCGACCGCACGCTGGAGGCGGTCGCGACCGCGACTCCCCGAGTCCCCGGTGCGAGTCCGAGTACCGCGTCCTCGACAGACAGCGACCACCGTTCCGCGCCGGTCTCGACCCCGACACCGAGCAGCGTCCGGCCGCCGGCGACGACGACGGCGTCTCCGGTCAGGACGGTCGCGACCACTGGGTCGTCGGTCGCCGGTCTGCTCCAGCGCACGCTCCCGTCGACGGCGTCGCGAGCGTAGAGCACGCCCGTCCTCGTCGCCACGACGAACGCTCCGGATGCCGCCGCCGGCCCGGTCGCGGGCGAACCGGTGGCGGTAGTCTGCCGCCAGCGTTCGACCGGTTCCGCCACCGGCCCGGGGTCGGCAGCGGCTCCGGTGTTTGCGGCGTCGTGCTGGTAACTGTCCCACGCGCCTTCGAGCGGCGGCCCCGGAGAACGCTGGGACGTGTCCCCGGACGCCGCGCCGGGTGACGGGTCGGTCCGCTTCCGCTGTGAATCGGTGGCACACCCCGCGAGGAACCCCGCGCCCGCCCCACAGAGCGCGAGAAATCGACGCCGGTCCATACTGGTCGTCGTCGCGCCGGCGAAAAGTGCTTTCAGGAGGGTACGAGAGTCACTTGTCCCACGGCTCCCGGGGACCCAGTCGACTCCGTCTCGCACCGACAGCAACGATGGACGAACTCCGGCGTTCGTAAAAGATTGCTGTCAGTACCGGTCTCGACCGAGAAGCGACCGTCGAACCCGCCGAGGACACGTCGCCGTATCGGTACAGAACACGTCGTCACACGGGGGAGCACCCCGCAATCACACGGCCCGGCGTTCTCCACGGCGGCGGGGCCCGACCGGTCGCGGGCGACGATATGTCACGAATAATATTGCTTTTCTCAGGGACTGGCAACCAGCATTGTGTGTTTATCCCATCGCTAACCAAGTAGAAGTCGGAAATCATGTCCGAACAGCAACTTGCCACGTTTTCGGTGTCCGGTGAAAGTGAGACAGCCACCCGCCTGGCCGTCTCGGCCCGCGGATTCGACTTCGTCGTGGACGAACCGGAGAGCCTCGGCGGCGAGGACCAGGGACCGAACCCCCTCGAGTACCAGCTGGGCGCGCTCGGCGGCTGCCTGAACGTCGTCGGCCACACCGTCGCCCGCGAGATGGGCATCGACATCGAGTCTCTCGACATCGACATCGAGGGCGACGTCAACCCCGCGAAGTTCATGGGCAAGGACATGGACCCCCGCGCGGGCCTCCAGGAGATTCGCGTCGACATCGACGTCGAGTGCGACGCCAGCGAGGAGGACCTGAACGAGTGGCTCGAAGTCGTCGAGGAGCGGTGCCCGGTCAGCGACAACCTCGGGAACCCGACGCCCATCGCGTTCACCATCGAGTAGTCGGTTCACCGGTTGCGGGGACTCTCGCCTTTTTCTCGGTGCCGGCGCCGGCGACTCAGCTAAGTACCGGCCGCCGCTAGGTGCGTCGTGACCGTCCTGGCGCTCCTCTCGCTCACCACGCCCGCCGATTTCGCCGACTGGTACCGCATCGGCGCGGACTACGTCCTCGACGTGGCCGAGGGGATGGAGTTCGACGTGGGAGCGTTTCCCGAACGCGCCACCGAGGCCACGGCGGCGATGCGGGCGGGACGGGTCGACGTCCGCCCAGAACTCGCCCGGTCAATCGCGGCCGACCTGCTGGCGGACGCCGTCTACTCGGCCCCGTTCTGCGAGTGGATGCCGCTCTGGTACGAACTGGGCCTCGCGCCGGGGTTCACGTACGCCGCCTACCGGTTGCGCCGCGTCGCCAGCCTGTACGCCGCGTCCCTCGACCGCGTATCGGTCCCTCGATTCAGCCGCCCCCGCGACGTGCTGGTCGAGGGCCGCCCCGCCACCGCGTGGGTCAGCGGGTTCGGCCCCCGGTTCGTGTTCGCCGACGCGATACTCCACGTCGAGTGGTTCGTCCACGTGGCCCGCGAGTCGGGCATCGACGTCCCGCAGGCCCTCGTCGACCGCACGCTCGACGAGACGGCCGCCTTCTACGCGGGGCGGGGCGACCTCTCGCCGACCGTGCGCCGCTTCCAGCGACTCCTCTTTCTCGACGACCGCTGGGTCCGGCGCGTCGACGAGACCTACGGGCTCGACAGTCGCCTGTTCGGCGTCTGGGAGCGACTGCTGACCGACGCCCGCCGGGAGCTCGCCGCCGAGTCGCCGGGGTCGCCGTCCGGGTGACGTCGCCGCGGTGGACGTCCCGTCTCCGCCCTGCCTCGCCTCGCCCGACCGCGAGCGGCCAATCTATTTGCGCCCGGCCGACGAATCGGCTCGGTGACACGCCGGACGCTCCGGCGGCTGATTCCCCATGTACGACACCATCCTCGTTCCGACTGACGGGAGCGACGCGGCGCGGGCCGCCGCGTCGCACGCCATCGACATCGCCTCCCGGTACGACGCGACGGTCCACGCCATCCACGTGGTGGACGTCGCCCATCTCGGCCTCCGGACGCCCACGGACGTCGACGTCGGGGACCTCGACCCGTCGCTGCGCGACCCGGGGGCGGCTGCGACGAGCGACGTGGCCGCCCGCGCCGAGGAAGCGGGGGTCGACTCGGTGACGGCGCTCCGGGTCGGCGTCCCGCACAGGACGATTCTCTCGTACGTCGACGCGAACGACGTGGACATCGTCGTGATGGGGACACACGGCCGGCGCGGACTCCCGCGACTCTTGCTCGGCAGCGTCGCCGAGCGCATCGTCCGCACGGCGCCGTGTCCGGTGCTCACGGTTCACGGCGACGCCCCGTGACGGCCGACTCTACGCGTATCCTCTCGGCGAGCAATACCAGTACATGGTCGACGAACGCCTCCTCCGACGGCTCGACGTGCTCCTGGCGCTGCTCGCGGGATGGTTCGTGCTGAGCCTCGTCGTCGCGAGTTTCGCGCTGATGCTGTTCGACGTGGCTGTC
>JBEPXT010000214.1:0-4124 GCA_041641795.1 Salinigranum sp. | reverse complement strand
ACGCACGACGCGGGCGGCTACTTCGACCTCGCGCCCAAGGACCTCGCGAGCGACCTCCGGCGCGAAATCATCTACAACCTCGAAGCGATGGACTTCGAGGTCGAGGCCAGCCACCACGAGGTGGCCGAAGGGCAACACGAGATAGACTTCAAGTACGACGACGCGCTGACGACGGCCGACAACATCGCCACGTTCCGGTCGGTGGTGCGGGCGACGGCCGAGATGCACGACCTGCACGCGACGTTCATGCCCAAGCCCATCGCGGGCATCAACGGCAGCGGGATGCACACCCACCTGTCGCTGTTCACCGAGGACGGCGAGAACGCCTTCCACGACGACGACGACGAGTTCAACCTCTCCGGGACGGCCAAGGCCTTCCTGGCGGGCATCCTCGAACACGCCCCCGCCATCACGGCGGTCTGCAACCCCAACGTCAACTCCTACAAGCGCCTGGTCCCCGGCTACGAGGCGCCGGTCTACGTCGCGTGGAGCGACGTGAACCGCTCGGCGCTCGTCCGGAAACCGGCCGCGCGCATCCCCGCCGCGTCCCGCATCGAACTCCGGTCGCCCGACCCGACCGGGAACCCGTACCTCGCGCTGGCCGTGATGCTCCAGGCCGGACTCGAAGGCATCGAGAAGGACCTCGAAGCGCCGGACCCGGTCCGCGAGAACATCTACGAGTTCGACGAGGAGAAACGCGAGGAGTACGGCATCGACACGCTGCCGGGGAACCTCGGCGAAGCCGTCGACGCACTGGAGGCCGACGACGTCGTGATGGACGCACTCGGCGAGCACACGGCCCGGAAGTTCGTCCAGGCCAAGCGCCAGGAGTACTCCGAGTACAAGACCCAGGTCTCCCAGTGGGAACTGGACCGGTACCTCGAGACGTTCTGACCGGCCGACACCCCTCTCGCTTTTTCCGACCCGCCACCGGACGGCGATTTCTGCCGGGGCTCCACGACCTACGCTCGTCAGCGGAGCGCGTCGCCTCCGTCGAGTCGCGCGGCCGCGGTGGGGACGACGAGCACGAGCGCGACTGCGGCCGCGGTGGCGAGAAACGTCCCGACGTGCGGGAGCGTCACCGCGGTGACGCCGACCCAGAGACCGCCGGCGAGCGACAACCCGACGCCGGCCCCCACAGCACCGGGCGGCCCCGAGGTCCGGTCGGCCAACCGCCACCCCACCAGCCCCCCGACGGACGCCCCGAGGACGCTCACCGACTCGACGAGCGCCTCCGACGGGACGTCCCCGAGGCCGGCCACGACGCCCGCGAGGGCGCTCACGACCACCGCGAGTCCGAACGCGCGGGCCGGGTCGCCGTCAGCGAAGCGGGCGGCGGCCCAGAGAAACGTCAGACCGACCCCGACGCCCGCGACGACGTCGACGAGGTAGTGCACCCCGAGGACGACTCTCGACGCGGCGACCAGCAGAATCACGGTACCCGCCGTCGCCCACCGCGCCCGGCGCGTCGCCCACGTCCCCAGGAGCGCGAAGCCGCCGTAGGCGACCGTCGACCCGAGCGCGTGTCCGCTGGGGAACCCGAACCCGCTCCCCGTGGCGGCGTCGACGTACGCCGGGCCGAGAGAGGACGGTACCCACGGCGGGACCGTCGTCGCCGTGGCACCCGGGGGTCGCGGCAGTGCGAAGGCCGTCTTCAGCGCCAGCGTGAGTGCGAGTCCGCCGACGGTGATGGCGACGACGAGAGCGCCTACCCGGCGGTGGTCGGGCGCGAGACGGCCCTCACCGAACCAGTAGACGAGCGTCAGCAGGACGAAGAGGAACCACGCGTCGCCGAGTTGCGTCAGGACCGCGACGCCGGCGACGACGGCTGTCGGTAATTCGCTCAGTGCGCGGACGACGCCGACGCCTCTCATTGCCGTGCCGTGGACGCGCTGTGCGTCATCGCCGGCGTTATCGGCGGCGCTTCCGGACGACGTCCACGGCGCGTCCCGGAACTTCGATGGCGTTCAGGCCGATGCCCACCATGATGAACAGCACGTACAGTCCCAGCGTCGAGAGGAACAGGACCAGCATCGCCAGGATGGCCCAGATTCCGTTGAGGAAGTAGAACGCACCGAGAGTCATGACGGTGCCGTAGAGGAGGACGAGGTACGGTCCCCAGCCCCGGGCTTTCCCCCGGCGCATCCGACGGCGCACGTACTGTTTGAGTTCCGCTTCGAGGGACGACTTCTCGACCGTCCGGTCGGTCACGTCCTGCTCGAAGTTGTCGAGGTCGGCGCGGAGCTCCTCGACGCGCGATTCCAGTTCTGATATGTCGGCCGCCCCGCGGGGTTCGACGTCGTCTGCGTCCCGTCGGGGAGACTCGTCTGTTCGGTCCTCGCTCATGTCCGTCCTGCCGGGATGTCGTTCGCCGGGGTGTTGTAGTTGCCGGTATGTCGTCCGGAGGTGTCGCTGGCCGCTCCCCCGGTCACACGAGTCGCCCCCCGAGAACGGCGTTCAGGACGGCTCCCGTCAGCAAGAGTATCCCCGCGAAGTAGAACCAGGTGACCAGCAGGAGAATCGCGCCCATCGCCCCGGCGGCGCTGCTGGTCATCGACGCGTAGATGCCGAAGACGACGCCCAGCACCGTCCATCCGATGGCGGCGAAGACGGTGCCCGGGAGCACCTCCTTCGCCCCCACGTCGACGTCCGGAAAGACGTAGTAGAACGGGAAGAAGACGAGCGACAGCGTCACGAGTAACAACACGGGGCCGAGGAACCGGGCGAACGGGAGGTCGATGACCGCCAGCAGCGCCGTCAGCGCCGCCGCACCGGCGAGGCCGAGTCCGATGGAGACGAGCGTCACGAGGGCGTCCCGCACCTGGTCGACGATGCCCGACTTCCCGGACCCGTAGACGCGCGTGAAGGCCGTGTCGACGCCCCGGAATATCTTGAGCGCCCCCCACGTCGTGAGGAGGAGACTCACCAGGCCGAGGCCGCCCTGTCCCGTCTGGTCCTGGAGCGCCGTCTCCACGTACTGCTGGCCCGCGGGGACGAGATTCGCCTCGGCGAGCGCGAGTATCTGCTGGCGCATCGGTTCGCCCCCGACGAACACCGCCACCACGACGGCCAACACGAGCAAGGGAATCAGCGAGACGAACGTGTAATACGAGATGGCCGCGGCCATGAACGTCACTTCTCGGGCCTGAATCTCCGAGACGACTGCGCGGGCGGTTCCGACTGGGTCCCGCAGCCCGGGTGATCTGGTCGTTGACACGCGATACCTTTCGTTCAACTGAGACATTAATCCAGTGGCAGGCACCTGCAACGGACGGTGACGGAACGTCTGTACCCCGGGCGGGACGCTGGCCACCGACGCGAGCAGTCGCCACTCGCCGGTCGCCGGCGCAGTCAGTCGCCGGTCGCCGCCGCAATCTCGGCCACGCTGGCGTCGGTTTTGAACGCGGTGCCCGAGTAGTGCGCGCGGGACGCCTCGTGCCCGGCGTCGCGGAGGGCGTCGAGGAACTCGTCCATCGCCGACGCGGGGCGTCCCCACTCCTTGCAGAGTCGGTGCTGGTCGTAGTGGGTCGGCGCGTCGAGTTCCGCCGCCACCGTCTCGAGGAGGCGGTCTGCCTTCGACGCCTCGCCCATCTCCCCGGAGAGGGACTCCCGGACGCGACGCGTGAACGCCCGCTCCCGAATCGGACCGAGCCACAGGGGACCGGCCGTCACGAGGCGCTCGCTCCCGCAGGCCGGGCACGCCCCGGGGCCGTCCGCGAGCAGTCCGCGCTCGTGCTCCCGGTGGAGACAGTCCTCGCAGTGGTAGACGTGCCCCAGTTGTCCGATAGCGTCGTCGGCGCTCGTCGCCCGGTGGTCGAGTTCGAGGTACGTGCGGGCGTAGTGGCGCGAGACGTGCGAGAGTATCGGCGTCGCCGCGACGTCGTACCGGGCGGCCGTCCGCACCAGCGCGGAGACCAGCACGCGGAGCCCCATCTCCGGGTGGTACTCCGTGTTCCGCGGGACCGCCCCGTACTTGCGGACGCCGCTGTTGAAGTGCGCCCCGCAGAGCGGGGCCGTATCGGTCGCGGTGACGCAGACCAGGTCCCGCGCGTTGGCGAACGCTGCGTCGGCGAACGGCATCGGCGTCCCGAACGGGTCGACGTCCACCACGTCGAACGGTCCCT
>JBEPXT010000213.1:0-4133 GCA_041641795.1 Salinigranum sp. | reverse complement strand
CCGGAACCGTGGCGTACTCGGCGTAGCCGCCGTCGAGCGTCAGGCCCGTTATCTCGGCGTTCTCGCAGCCCTGGAAATCGCCCCGTCGACAGTGGTCACAGGTGAAACAGTGTCCGCCGTGCCACCCGACGCCGACGCGGTCGCCCGCCGACCACATCTCGACGCGGTCGCCCACGGCGTCGATTCGGCCCGCGATTTCGTGGCCGGGAATCCGCGGGTACTCGACGCCCGGGTACGTTCCTTCGCGAACGTAGGCGTCGCTGTGGCAGATGCCGCAGGCCTCGACGTCGATTCTGACCTCGTCCGGACCCGGTTCGGGAATCGGACGCTCGACCGACTCGAACGATTCTCCGGCGGCCGGGACCGCTATCGCGTGCATCGTCTCGTCTGTCGGCATGCACCGGGTTATGGTGTCACCCGGCATACAATTTTCGAGGGCGGAAATCCACACGGGCGTCGGACGAGGAGGAGAGTCGCCGCGAGCGCCGCGTCAGTTCCGCTCGCCCGGTCGTTCCGACTCGTCGCCCAGCGCCGAGCGGGATTCGGGCCGGTCGTCGTCACCAGAGAGCGGAATCACGCTCGGTCTCCAGAGGGTCGTCTCCAGCGTCGCGGTCAGCGACCCCAGTCCGGACAGAATCCGGTCGTGCGCGTCGCTCTCGACGAACGCGTCCCACGCCGCCAGGTCGGCGAACTCGAAGACGAGCTTCGTGGCCGACGGGGAGCGCCCGTCGCTCTGGAAGGTCTGGAACCCATCGAACTCTGACAGACCGACCCACTCGATGATGGCGGTCGATATCCACCGGTCGTACGCTCGCTGGCGTCGCGGCGACACGTCGTACTGTACCTCGTACCGGTATCGAGGAGCCGCGTGCATCGCTACGCGGCGTCCGGTCGGGCCTCGACCGCAGCTATCGCAGCCGCCGTCGTCGCCAGCAGTTCGCGGTAGAAGGCCGGCGGGTCGCTCCGCCGAACCCGCGCCGCGAAGCTGTCGAACCACTGTCGCGGGTGCTCGTCGAGGAAGCGCTCGCACGCGTCCGTCTCGCCGCGGGCCAGCAGCAGGGCCGCGAACTCGAGTTCGGTCGCGAGGTGGTCGGGCAGGTCAGTCCAGTCGGGCGTGAGGCCCACGTCGAACCGACGGTACCACGACACCACGTCGCGCGTCGAGGCGCCGAGCACCGGTCCCGGATTGCCGTCCGCGCCGTCCCGGTAGACGCTCTCGTAGGGGGGACACGGCGGGTCGGCCGGGCCGACGAACAGTCGAGCGTGCTCGACTCGCAGCTCGGCGAGCGAGACGTCCCGGACGCCGGGCACGACGCTCTCGAGCGAACCGGCCGCGACGGCCGCGACGAGTTCGTCAGTCGGGTGCCGCCAGCACTGGGCCAGGACGGCGTACCCGTCGGCGAGTTGCCGGGATTCCGGCCCCGTCGTGACGTCGTTCGCGGTCATCTCACTCGTCTCCGCGGTCGGACCCGGAGCCGCCGTCGGTGACGGCGGCGTCCTCGTCCGGCGTCTGTGCTCTCCTCGTCGTCACGGCCGCCTCGGACTGAATCGGCAAGTAGAGGAGCCCGAGGGTGACGATGAGCGCGCCCAGGGCGACGAGCCCCAGGGAGATGACCAGTTCGACGGCGGTCGGGGTGTACGCTCCGACGGTCGCCCACACGTTCGACCCGGTGCCGACGTAGTCGGTGCCGGTTGGAACGCCCGGCGCCGCGCCGATGTTGAGGTCGGTGTAGCCGACGAATATCAGGTTGACCCCCTCGAAGAGGATGCCCGTTATCGCCAGCACGCTCGCGGCGAACACCGCCCCCACGCGCTTTCGCACCGAAGGCACCACCAGCAGGGCCAGCGGGAGCACCCCGCCCACGACGGTCCACAGCCAGAAGAACACCGTGTCTCCGACCAGGAACCCGCTCGTGATGGACCAGAACTCGAAGTTCGCGGCCCACGCCTCGGGCAGGCGCTCTGCGCCCAGCAGGTAGACGATGTGGACGGCGACGAACACGCCGAGCAGCTTCCCGAGTTCGGGCACCTGCTCGCGCGGGAGCTCGAAGCTCGTGACCCGGTCGGCGAGTATCGCAATCACCAGCAACAGCGCCAGCCCGGAGACCAGCGCCTTCATGATGAACATCGGTGCGACCAGCGGGCTGAACCAGCTACCGCGACCGATCTGGAGCGCGAATATCCACCCCGTGATGGAGTGGAGCGCCACCGCCAGCGGAATCGCGAGCGCGGCGAACCAGAACGCCAGCCGCGTGTCGCGTTTCCGCCCCGCCTCGGTGTCCTCGGCGCCGAGGGCGAGACGCGACCCGCTCGCCGCGAGGTCGCGCCGCGTCAGCAGCCAGAGGTACGCGAGCGTGAACGCCCCGTAGACGACCACGATGACGAAGTCCCAGACCATCGGCGACCGGACGTCCGGCGTGGTCAGGAACTGGTAGATGCGCTCGGGACGGCCGATGTCGGGGAGGATCATCAGCCCGGCGACCACGATGCAGGCGAAGCTGACGAGGACGCCGAGCGTCGCGAACGCGTCGTAGCGGTCCGAGTGGAAGAACTTCGGCACGCTGGAGATGATGAGCCCGCCGGCCGAGAGACCGACGAAGAACACGAACAGCATGATGTAGAGCGCCCAGGAGAACACGTTGTCCATCCCGGTGACGATGAGCCCCTCGCGTATCTGGTAGCCCCAGGCGACCAGTCCGGCCACCACGAGCGCGACCAGGAGGCCCATCCAGGCCGTCCCGAGCGTTCCGAACCGCTCGGCCGTCGGCTCGGGGGTCCTGGTACTCACGACTGCTCACCTCCGTCGGGCACCGACGTGAGACGTTTCGGCGTGCCCTCCAGGTTCGCCCCGACCTGCGGCCGGCCGGGAGTCATCTCCCCGCGGACGTAGAACGTCTTGGGGTGGGCCTCGAGTTCCTCGAGTAGCCGGACCGGGTCGTACTTCCGGACGTACCGGGAGACGGTGCTGTCGGGGTCGTCCAGGTCGCCGAAGATGCGCGCCTGCGCCGGGCAGGCGACGACGCACGCGGGGTCGAGGTTCGCCTCGACGCGGTGCGTGCAGAACGTGCACTTCTCGACGACGCCCTGCGGCCGTTCCGGGACGTTCCCGGTCCCGGCCGACGGCACGTGCGTCGGCTCGTCGAAGTTGAACACCCGCGCGTTGTACGGGCAGGCCGCCATGCAGTAGCGGCAGCCGATGCACTTCTCGTAGTCGATTTCGACGATGCCGTCCTCGCGCGTGTACGTCGCGTTGACCGGGCACACCTTCACGCACGGCGCGTTCTCGCAGTGCTGGCACGCGGTCGGCTGGTACAGCATCGACATCGTTCCACTGCCGTCGCTCCCGTCCTCGGGATACGACCCGGCGGGCGTGTCGATGTTGTCGCCGCCCTCGGTGAGGACCCGGTTCCACACGTGGTCGAGCCCGACGTTGTTCTCTTCCATGCAGGAGGTCATGCAGGCGTGACAGCCGATGCAGCGCTCCTGGTCGATTACCATTCCGTACTTCGTCATCAGTTCTCACCTCCGGTGGTGGCCGCCCCGAGCCAGTCGTCCGGCGTCGGGTCCGTGTACATGCTCGTGTCGACGTCGTCGGGGGCCGGTTCGACCTGCACGCGCGTGTCGTAGAACGCGAAGTTCTCGATGGCCTCGCTGGTGTCGAGGTGGGTCAGGTCGTTGTGGTGGCCCCGGACGTAGTCGTCGCCCCACCAGCCCTGGTTGACGTTGACCAGGCCCGGCCGGTACCCCTCGTTGAACTTCGCGCGGACGACGACGTCCCCGCGGTCGTTGAACACGCGGACGTAGTCACCGTCGGCGATGCCCCGGGATTTGGCGTCCGCCGGGTGGATGTCGAGCATCGGCTCGGGGTCCATCCGGCGCAGCCAGGGCATCCGCCCGAACTGCGAGTGGATGCGGTACCGGCTGTGCTTCTGGAGGAACATCAGCGGATACTGCTCCGCGTTCGGGTAGTCGTCGGCCGTCCGACTCTCCATCGGCACGGGCACCTGCAGCGAGATGCCCTTCTCGCTCGGGGCGTCCTCGTCGTACAGTTCGAGCCGGCCGCTCGGCGTGCTGAACGGACCCTGCCAGATGACCTCCGGCGTGTCGAGGTAGATGGTCCCCTTCTCCCGAAG
>JBEPXT010000212.1:0-4234 GCA_041641795.1 Salinigranum sp. | reverse complement strand
CGCCGAGGTGGCGGGGTCGATACGCCGGTGGCGCGAGACCATCGGGGACGTCGACGTTCTCGTCGCGGCGGACGACGGCGAGACGGTCGTCGAGGCGTTCACCGACTGGCCGAGCGCCGACGACGTCATCGAGGCCGGGACGAGCAAAGCGAGCGTCCGGGCCGCCGGCGTCCGAATCGACCTCCGGGTCGTCGCCCCCGAGGAGTTCGGGTCGGCCCTGCAGTACTTCACCGGGAGCAAAGCCCACAACGTCCACCTCCGGAACCTCGCCATCGACAGGGGGCTGAAGATGAACGAGTACGGCATTTTCGACGTCTCGAGCGTCGGTGACCCCGACGCCGGCCAGCGCGTGGGCGACCGCATCGGCGGGGAGACAGAGGAGGAGATGTACGCGGCGCTGGACCTGCCCCAGATTCCGCCAGAGCTCCGCGAGGACGAGGGCGAAATCGACGCGGCCCGGGACGGCGACCTGCCGGACCTGGTGAACCGCGGGGACCTCCGCGGCGACCTGCACACCCACACCGACCGGTCGGACGGCGACAACACCCTCGCGGAGATGGTCGCCGCGGCCGCCCAGCGTGGGTACGAGTACTACTGCGTCTCCGACCACGCCGTCGGCCCCGGCATGGTCGGCGGCGTCGGACTCACCGAGGCGGACCTCCGCGACCAGATGGACGAGGTCGCCGACGTCGCGGCCGAGGCGGACGTCGCCGTCCTGCACGGCGTCGAGGCCAACGTCGACGCGGACGGCGACATCGGGCTGAGCGACGAGTTGCTCGCGGACCTCGACGTGGTCGTCGCCTCGCCCCACGCCGCCCTCGACCAGGACCCGGATGCGGCGACCGACCGCCTCGTGCGCGCCGTCGAGCACCCGTCGGTGGACGTGCTCGGTCACCCGACCGGTCGCCTCATCAACCAGCGACCGGGGCTAGACGTGGACGTCGACCGGGTGGTCGAGGCGGCGGCCGCCTCGGGGACGGCCCTCGAACTGAACGCCAACCCCAGCCGACTCGACGTCCGGGACGCGGCCGTCAGGGTCGCCGTGGAGGCGAACGTGCCGATAGCCGTCGACACCGACGCCCACCGGCCGGACGAACTCGACCTGATGCGCTACGGCGTCCACACGGCCCGCCGGGGGTGGGCCGAGGCCGACGACGTGCTGAACGCGTGGACGCTGTCTCGACTCCGCGAGTTCCTCCACTGATGGCCCCGGACGCCCCGGCGGACGGTTCCGGCCCCCGTCGAGAAGCGCTCCTCCTGGACGCGATGCTGGGGAAACTCGCCAGATACCTCCGCATGTGCGGGTACGACGCCGCGTACGCGCTCGACCGGGGCGTCGAGGACGACGACGACCTCCTGGCCCTCGCGGCGGCGGAGCGACGTCGAATCGTCACCCGCGACGAACACCTGGCCGCCCGCACGACCGACGGGGTGTTGCTGACGACACGGGCGGTCACCGACCAGTTGCGGGAGCTCTCGGCGACGGGGTTCGACATCTCGCTGACGACGCCCGCCCGCTGTGGCCGCTGTAACGCCCCGCTGGAACGACTCGCGGTCGACGCGGACCGCCCGGCCTACGTCCCCGACGACGCGGCTCCCGTCTGGCGGTGTACCGAGTGCGGACAGCACTTCTGGAAGGGGAGCCACTGGGCCGACGTCGGCCGGCGGGTGTCGGACATCTGAGGATGCGGAACGGTTCGAGGCTGGCACGTCGCCGACGCAGTCGGTGACGGCGAGGACGAGACGGTCGGTGACGGCGAGGACGAGACGGTCGGTGTCTGCGTCGACGGAAAATGCGGGTGGCGATTCGCTACCGCCGGGGGCTCCACTCGTCGCAGGGGTCCATGTCGTCCATCAGTCCCTCGTGGTACCGGCAGTAGGGCTTGATGCCGCGCTCCGTGCGGACGTACTCGAACTCCGAACAGTTTCCGCAGTACGTGTCCTCGACGCGTCGCGGTCGGTCGGCGGCCGCCGACTGCGAGCGGCCGGTGCGGTCGTCGAGGGGCGAGCGGACGTCCTGCGTCGTCGCGCCCCCGTCGCTGACTGTTCCGGACCCGGCCGTCTGCGGGCGGTTGGTCTGCGTGTCGACGTTCCCGTCCGGGTCGCTCCCGAGCAGGCCGATACCCCCGAGGCCGCCGAAGCGATTGCGCTCGACTTCGACCACGCGGGTCTCTCCCTTCGTGGTTATCTCCATCGTGACGGTTCCGCCGGGGTCGTTCCGCGTCTTGAAGTTGGCGACGCCGACGAACAGGTACCAGAAGGTGGTTATCGCGCCGAGGAAGTACGTTCCCACCGTCGGGAGCGTCAGGTTCGGGAGCCCCGCACCGCAGTTCGACCCGGTCCACTGACACGGGTACGCGTGAACGAAGAGGAACACACCCAGCAGCGCGATGCTCGCACCGATTCCGGCAGCGACCCGGGTCCGATTGTCCGCCGGGAGCACCGTCAGGATGCCGAGGAACACCGCGGGGACGCCCACGCCGCCGAGGACGCCGCCGAGTTCTCGCACCTGCGCGACGGTCATCCCCGCCTGGACGAGGACGTCCGTCGAGGCGACGATAATACCCGCGACCACCAGCAGCGCGCCCGCGAAGAACAGCCCCACCCCGAGGTACAGCCGCCGGAGGCCCGGACCCTGTCCGTCACCCTCGTACACCTCCGAGAGACTGGTCATGCCTGTAGATACCAATCCCTCACACAAAACCCTACGTCAGACGTCCGGATGACGCATCCGCAATTTCCGAACGGACGGCTGTCGGCCGACTGACCGGCGCCAGTGACGTCGCGCGTCTGTCGGCGGTGCGACGACTCACCTGGTGCCCGTCGGAGCGCCTCGGCCGACCCGACAGTCACTCTCGGCTGACTCACGGGTCGAAGCCATTATGAGCGACGGTCGGATAAACAGAGTCATGGCCGACGAGGAAGACGAGGAAGAACCCACCGTCGAACTGGGTCCGGACGAAACCGTCGAGGGAGCGCCGCTGGCCAGAATCGCCTCGCGGCTCACCTGGCCCCAGGAGAAGAGCTTCGTTCTCCGGAAGGAGGGCGACGCCGTCATCAGGACGCCGGACGGTCCGCGACGACTCGACGACGTGCTCGAGGAGACGTCGGACACGTACTTCACCACCCGAAAACAGTTCGTCGACGCCGTCCAGGGCGTCGTCGGGACCGGTCCGATACCGACCGCCGAGGAATAGGTGCCCGGGGCCCGGCTCTCTAGCGCTGCCGTCTCGGACCGCACCTGGGTCCGACGCTCGCTCCTGGCCGGACTGGTTCTCACCGTCCTCTGGAGCGTCTGGCCGCACCCCGGCGGGGACCTGACGCTCCGAGTCGTCCGGGACACGGTGCTGTTCGTCGTCGCGCCACTCGCGCTGGCAGTCACTCACGGCCGCCACGTCGGGTGGCGCGTCGACCGTCGGGCGCTCCGGAACACGGCGGCGCTGGCCGCGTTCGTCGTCCCGTTTTACCTCGTCGGGTCGACGCTCCCCACCATCCGCGCCTACTACCCGATGTGGGAGACGTCGCCGGCGCTCCCCGCCTTCCTCCCGCACGCGCTCAAGCAACTCGTCGTTGTCGTCGCCGCCGAGACGTACTACCGGGGGCTGCTCTGCGTCGGCGTCCGTCACGTCGGCTTCAAGAGCGTGTTCGTCAGTCCGGTCGTCTACGCCCTCCACCACGTCCACAAGCCGCCGATTGAACTCGTCCTCTCGGGGCCGACCGACGTCCTGTTCGGTGCCGTCGACTACGACGCGAACTCGATTCTCCCCTCGGTCGTCGCCCACGGCCTGGGGCTCGCACTCCTCGACTGGCTGGTGATGCAACCGCCCGTGTTCCCCTCGCACGTCGTGGTCCGCCTCCTCTCCCCACTCCCGGTGCCGGTGTGACGCGGGTCCTGGGCGTCGTCGACGCGCGGCCGTCTCCCGACCCGTTCGCCGGTCCCAGTCGTCGACGCGCGGCCGTCTCCCGACCCGTTCGCCGGTCCCAGTCGTCGACGCGCGGCCGTCTCCCGACCACCCCGGTGCTATCATTTTTACGCTCTCCGGCCCTCCGAGTGGCATGGCGTTACCAATCGACCCCGCGGCCCTGTCGCCCTCGGACTACGGCGAGAAGCGAGCGACCCTCCACATGGACCACGACGACGCCGTCGACCACGTCCGCGAGGCGTTCACAGACGCCGGATTAGGGGTGCTGACGGAGTACTCGCTCTCGGACCTCCTCGAGGAGAAAATCGGGG
>JBEPXT010000211.1:0-4235 GCA_041641795.1 Salinigranum sp. | reverse complement strand
CCCCGCTCGGGGCGAACGGGTGCGGCAGTGTCGCCGTCCTCCCGGCGACGACCGTCGGCGGCGCGCTTTTTCTCCCCGCGGTTCTACACCGTACCATGACCGACTCAGACGACCCACCGGCCGACGTCCCGTCGGTCGAGGCCGACGCTCTCGCCGCGTTCCTCCGGTCGGCGGACGAGGTGACGGTCCTCGACGTCCGCAACCGCGACGAGTACGAACAGTGGCGACTCGCCGGGGACGGGGTCGAGACGGTGCAGGTTCCCTACTACCAGGTCCTGGCGGCGAAGGCGAACGACGACCTCCCGGCGCTGTTCGAGGACCTGGGCGTCGACGTCGAGAGGCCCGTCCTGGCGGTCTGCGGCCGCGGAGACGCCAGCGCGAACGTCGCGTACCACCTGAACGAGGCGGGGTTCGACGCCAGCAACCTCGCCGGCGGGATGGACGCCTGGGCGCGCGTCTACGAGGCCGTGGAGGTGACCCGGGCGGGACTCGACGACGGGACGGTACTCCAGTACCACCGCCCCGCGACCGGATGCCTCGCGTACCTCGTCCTGAGCGACGGGGAGGCGGCGGTACTCGACCCGCTTCGCGCGTTCGCCGACCGGTACGCGGCGGACGCTTCGGCGCGGGGTGCCGACCTGACGTACGTGCTGGACACGCACCTCCACGCGGACCACCTGAGCGGCGTTCGCCGGGTCGCCCGGGAGACCGAGGCGACGCCGGTTCTCCCCGCCGGGACCGTCGAGCGCCGCCTCGAGTACGAGGTGACGCCGATAGGGGACGGGGAGACGCTCGACGTGGGCGCCCTCCAACTGGAGGCGGTGTCGCTCCCCGGCCACACGAGCGACTCGACGGGCTACCGCGTCGGCGACGTCCTCTTCACGGGCGACACGCTCTTTCTCCACAGCGTCGGTCGACCCGACCTGGAGGCGGGCGCCGCCGGCGTCGAGTCACTCGCGCGGTCGCTGTACGAGACGCTCACCGGGCGAATCGGGGCGATGGACGCGTCGACGGTGGTTGCGCCCGGGCACGTCGCCGAAATCCCCGTGCCGAGCGACGAGGGGAGTTACACGGCGAGGCTGGGGCGACTCCGGGACCGCCTCGAAGCGCTCTCGATGGACGAGTCGGCGTTCGTCGAGTACGTCGGCTCGAACCTGCCCGAACGACCGGCCAACTACGAGCGAATCGTCGCCGTCAACCGCGGACTGGAGTCGGTGGCCGACGACGAGGCCGCCGACATCGAACTCGGGCCGAACAACTGCGCCGTCTCGCCCACCTGACCGGGCGGTTCAGGCGGGTGGATTCGCCGCACCGGTTCAGACAGACCGGACGCGTAGAAGACAGACGGACCGTCAGTCGTCGTCGGCCGCGGAAGACTGCGTCGCCGCCGCGTCAGTTTCGATGCTCGGGGGGTACTTCCCGCGGTCGAGTTTCAGGTCGCTCTGGGGGCGCGCCATGCACGTCAGCGCGTAGCGTTCGGCCTCCGCCTCGGTCAGGCCGCGCGCGGCGGGTTGCACCACGTCGCCCTCGACGATTTCAGCGGAGCAGGCGAGGCACATGCCGACCCGGCAGGAGTACTCCTGGGCGATGCCCTCCTCGATGGCCGCTTTGAGAATCGTCTGCTTGTCCGAGACCGACATCGTCTCTCCGGTCCCGACGAACTCGACGGTGTACTCAGGCATACGACTCGTTACGGAACTACCGGGCAAAACTCTTTATCACGCGTTTAGTCGGTTCTCGGAGGTCAGGACGGGGGAACCGGGGCGGCCCTCACCGCTCGGAGTCGGGGTGGTGGACCGTCATGACCGGAACGTCCGCCCTGCGGACGACCCGTTCGGCGACGCTCCCGAGGATGTACCGGTCGAGTCCGGTGCGCCCGTGAGTCCCCATGACGACGAGGTCGACGTCGTGGTCGCGGGCGTACGACACGATGTCCCGCGACGGGACGCCGGTCACTACCGAGGAAGTGACCCGGAGGTCGGCAGCCTCGGCGGCCGACTCGACCCGTTCGACGGCCTTCTGACCCTCGTCCTCGAGGGCGCGGATGACCATGTCCGTGCCCGTCTCCAGGGTGGTGTACACGTTGGTGTCGACGACGTAGAGGGCGTGGATGCGGGCGTCGTACCGGCGGGCGATGTCGACGGCGTGTTCCAGTGCGGCCTCGGCGGTCGGACTCCCGTCGGTCGGAACGAGTATCTCCTCGTACATACAGTCAGATACGCGCCCCCGTGGTTAGAACGTGTCCGTGAACTCGTGCGTCTGCACCCGTCACGAAGCGGCCCCCGGCGGGCGACCGCGAGTCGAAAAGTTTCTGCCACCCCGTGCAGCATGAGTGGACGATGCCCCCCGAATCCCCTGCCGGCACCGCCCGCGACGGCGACGCCGACCGGGCGACCGGTCCGCTGCTCCACGCGGACCGGGTGACCCTCGCCGTGGTGGCGCTGGGGGTGGGCGCGATGGTGGCGCGACTGGTCGCACTCGGCGACCGGCCGTTCCACTGGGACGAAGCGCGAGTGGGCTACTGGACGCTCCGGTTTCTGGAGACGGGTGCGTTCCAGTACCGCCCGGTCGCGGGCGGTCCGCTGCTGTACGTGGTGAACCGCCACCTGTTTACGATGCTGCCGGTGGCCGACTGGAGCGCCCGGGCGGCCGTCGCCGTCGGCGGCGGTCTGCTTCCGCTGGCCGCCCTCCTGTTCAGGGGCCGCCTGCGCGACGGCGAGACGGTGGCGCTCTCGCTGCTGCTCGCCGCCAACCCGGTCCTCCTGTACTACTCGCGGTTCCTCCGGGGCGACGTCCTCCTCGGCGCCTTCGGCCTGCTGGTGACGGGGGCGGCGGTGCGCTTCCACGACACGCGCGAGCGCCGGTACCTGTACCTGCTTGCGGCGGCGCTGACCCTGGCGTTCGCGTCATCGGGGTTCGTCGCCGGGTACCTCCTCTGCTGGGCGGTGGCCGGATGGCTCGTCTTCGACCACGCCGCCCTCGTTTCCGGCGGGCGACCCCGGAGAATCGACCGCGACGACGTGCGAGACGCGGCCTCGCGGTGGGCCACGCCGCTCGCCCGGGCGTTCCTGCTCGCGGCCGGACTCTTCCTGTTCGCGTTCGCCCCCCGGGCCGGACCCGGGGGCGGACCGGACCTCACCACCCTCTCGACGCTGCCGGGCGTCCTCGCGGAGTCGATGGGGGCGGTCGAGAAGTTCTACGGCGTCCGAATCGCGACGCGCCGGTTCGGCGGCACCCACCCGCTGGTTCCCTACGTCCGCGACCTGGTCGGCGTGCTCCTGACCGGCGGCCTGGCGACCACCCTCCTCGCGGCCTACACGTTCGTCCGGGACCGGTACGCCGCCGGCGGGCCGCGCCGGGTCGTCGCCCTCCACGCGTACTGGGGGTTCCTCGCAATCCCCGTGTTCGCCGTCGTCACCGAAGTCAACGCCCCGTGGGTCGCTGTTCACGTTCTCGTTCCGCTGTCCGTCCCGGCGGCGGTCGGACTGGCCCGCGTCGGACAGGCGCTCGGCGGGGCGTACGCCCGGGGCGACGCGGCGTCGGTCGGGGCGGTCCTGCTGTTGGTGCTGGCCGGCGCGAGCCAGGCCGGCGTCGTGGTCGCAGACGACGTCTACGGCCCGAGCGAGCCGACGAGTTCCCTCGCCCACTACGCCCAGCCGGCGGACGACCTGGACGGATTCGCCGCGACCGTCGAGGCCGCCTCCCGGAGCGACGGGGTGGACGTCCTCTACGTGGGCGAGGAGTTCTTCGTGGGCCGTGAATCGCGCGCCGACGCACCCCCCGTCCCCGACGCCTGGGGGAACCGCCTCCCGCTCGCCTGGTACGTAGAGCGTGCGGACGCGGAGACGGCGAGCGTGCGGACGCCGTCGGACATCGACCGTCGGGCGACGCCGGTGGTCGTCGCGCCCGCGGAGCAACGGGGGGCGGTCGCGGAGCGCCTCCGCACTCACAACCCCACCACCTACAGACTGGCGCTCTGGAACCGGAAGGTCGTCGTCTTCGTCAGGGAGAACGCGATTAGCGGGCCCCCGAGCGACGGCGAGACGGACGGCCCCGTCGCTCTCCGGCGCGGTCGAAATCCTGCGAGAACGGGCGGCCCTACCTGAAGCCCATGGCTTCGATCTGTTCCTGGTAGCGATTCCGGATGGTGACTTCGGTCACCTGGGCGACGTCGGCGACTTCGCGCTGGGTCTTCTTCTCGTTGCAGAGCAGGGACGCGGCGTAGATGGCGGCCG
>JBEPXT010000210.1:0-4340 GCA_041641795.1 Salinigranum sp. | reverse complement strand
ACCGCTGGGCGTAGTCGTAGTTCCCGGAGTAGAAGGCGCTCGTCCCCACGCGGAAGGCGGTCCAGCCGCGCATCTTCCGCAGAAAGCGGGTTCCGTACTGCGCCGCGAGCGGTTCGAACTCCTCCAGAAAGAGCTGATAGCTCTCCTTGGAGGTCTGGAAGTCCTTCGTGATTCGCTCGTGGGAGGTCTGTTTGTAGAACACGAGCGGTTCGGAGACGCGCTTGAAGGTACACTCGGTGGAGAGGTTGATGTACCACTCCAGGTCCGCCCAGGCCGGGAATCGCTCGTCCAGGGGATTCTCCGCGGCGAGGTCGGCGCGGACCATGATGACGGACATCGTGCCGACGACGTTACGGCACAGCAGCGCCTTCGTCATGTCGCCCTCGACGTCCGGCATGAACAGCTCCTCCGTGTCGTCTTTGATTATCCGGGACCCGGTGTACACGACGCCGACGTCGCCGGCCGACCGCTGGAACATCTCTACCTGCCGCTCTAGCTTCTCGGGCTCCCACTGGTCGTCGTCGTCGAGGAACGCGATGTACTCGCCCGTCGCGGCCTCGATGCCGGTGTTCCGGGCGGCGTTGACGCCCCGATTTCTCGCGTGTCGAATGCAGTTGAATTCGACGAACGAGTCCACCGGAACCTCCCTGAGCGCCTCGCGAGCGGGTGTCTCCGAGTGGTCGTCGACGACCACGAGTTCGACTCGCTCGTACGTCTGGTCGAGGACAGTCTCGACCGCCTGGCGGAGATAGGACGGGCGGTTGTACGTCGTAATCACCACGGTGACCAACGGAGCTCGTTCGGATGATTCTGCCACAGCCAGTGCCAGTCGGGAGAATTACTTATTTATTGCGTCCATATGATGGATTCGACGGCGGCGGAATCGGTGACGAGGGGGTCGCACGCGGGTATTCCGGACGCGTGCTGGCGGAGTCACGACCCGGCGATGGCGACCGCCGGTCGATTCTGGCGGTGCGTCCCGCGGCGCACCACGGTCCGCCGCACACCGCTCTACTGTCCGTCGAACCGCGTCCACTGGGAACAGTCGACCCGCGTTTCACCAGGTCAGACGCGTCGTTGAATCTCTCTCCGGCGAAATTCTGGTGAAAAATTCGGGTACAGACCCCACAGATTGTCTTTCCACCAATTACGAATAGCAATAAAGACATACAAACTTGTATATTCCCCGCGACATAGTCTCAGTCATGGTTCCCTCTCGCCGCCACCTCCTCCGTTCGACTGCCCTCCTGATGGCGGGGCTGGCTGGCTGTAGTTCGTTCTTCGACGGTTCGCAACCGGAGGAACCGACTCCAGCCCGGGAGTCGCCGACAGCGACCGCCACAGAGACGGGACCGGTCGTGCGGGACATCCGTGACTACGGGGCGAAAGTCGACGGCTCGACCGACGACACGCAAGCAGTCATGGACGCGATAAACGCCGCTTCGCCCGGCGACACTGTGCTGTTCCCGGAAGGGACGACCGTCGTCTTCCCGCAGACGGGGTACGACGCCGCAATAGAAATCGACCACACGAACGGACAGGGAATCACGCTCGCGGGCACCGGTCCGTCGTCCGTCGTCAAGATGAAAGGCGGGGTCGACAAGACGCGAAACAGCTGGGTGTTCGGCGTGCCCATGGACCGGGGAACCATCACCGGCCTCGAGTTCAGGGACTTCGTCGTGGACGGGAACAAGAAGAACAACGTTCGGGCGAAGCGTCCCGGGCGGGGGAACCCGACGGGATTCAACTTCTGGCCCGGGGGGAAAGGACACCGCATCTCGATTCGGAACGTCACGGCGCGCAACTGCGGGGCCAGCGGGTTCCGAATCCGAGGGTCGACCGTGCTGGTCGACAGATGCACCTCCGTGAACAACGACGGACACGGGTTCGGAATCGGCCCCTGGTACGACACGAGGCGGCCGGGCATCGTCCTGACGAACGTGCTCGCGGAGAACAACGTCGGCCTGGGCGTCGACCACAACTCGGGCGTGGCGGCCGTCGACGGCTTCTGGTGTGAAAACAACGGACAGGGCGGCATGAAGGTGCCGTGGCCCACCACGCGGTCCATCATCAAAAACGGGACGTTCAGGGCGAACACGAACATCGGATTCCGGTTCAACGGCGACCCGAAAGACCAGAAGGTTCACCCGATGCACATCACGCTCGACAACATCGTCTCGGAGGACCACCCCTGGACCGGGTTCTCGCTGGGGGGCGACGTGAAGTACGACATCGGGACGATTCTCTCTCGACGGAACAACAGCAGCGGCCGGTCACAGGGCAACATCGACGTCCTGGAGTCGGCGTCGCTCAACGCCGACCGGATTCTCTCCTACGACGCAGCCTCGGGCTTCGGACTGTTCTACAACAGCTCCGACCCGTCGGAGGTCGACATGTACATCCACGCCGGAAACGCGGCGGGGTTCCTCAACGGACCCTCGCGACGGAATCTCTCCGTGTCGAACATCGTCGAGAACGTCTCGGAGGAGGCGCTGAACGCGAGCGCCGAAGGCGCGACCCTGGTCGGGGACGCAATCGAATCGTTAAACGTCCCGCTGAAAGAGGAGGTCGGCGCCAACTCCATGCCCGACCTGGACCTGAATCTGGGTCTCTGACGCCCCCTCGCGCGAACGCTCGCCCCGGACACGGGGTCGGCGTCACCGGGTCCGCGACACCGGCTGCGTCCGCTGGACGCGCTGGGCCACGTCGCCCATCGTCTCGACCCGTATCTGTCCCCGGTCGCGGTACTCAGCGACCAGCGAGAGAATCGTCCGCATCCGGTCCATCACGCGGCTGTCGGTTGCGTCGTTCGGGTGAAACCAGAGGTGAAACACTCCGTCGCGGTCGACGAGGCGGTCGAGACCGAGTTTCGTCAGTCGGACGACGGGGTCGCCGCGGAGCGGTTCGACGAGCGACCACGGACCGTCCAGGAACCCGCCGACGAACAGCGACGCGGGCACGTTCACCAGTCCGTGCTCGTCCCGTTCGGGCGTCACGATGGGCGGTGCCGTGACGCCCGTGAGGTAGCCGGCGAGCATGGTTGCGAAGTGCCCGCCGGTCACGTCCGGCCCCTGGAACGGTTGCTGACCGCGGTAACAGGTAAAGCCGTGGTCGCCGAGGGACGCCAGGTGGTCCACTCGGTTCCGCGGGAAGACGAACGACGAACACTCGAAGCCACCCGATTCCGACAGCTCCTGACTGAACTGTAGCTCCGCGTCGACGACCTGCTCGCTCGCGTCGCTGAACACGACGTGAGAGTAACTGTGACTGCCGATTTCGTGATTCGCGTCGGCGTTCGCCGTCGCCCGGACCAGGTCCTCGCCGAGCCACCGGTCCGGCGCTTCGCCCCGGCGCTCCCGGTAGGACTGGAACCACTCCGGACCCGCCGGATGGCGGTCGTCGAATCCCTCGCCGTCGGTGAGGAGGTGCCCGACGACGGCCCACGTGGCGGGGACGTCGAACTCGTCGAACATCGCGACGAGTTCCTCCCAGGCGCGACGAGCGCCCTGCACGCGTCGCCGCTGCGCCGGAGTGTGCGGATACATGTCGTGATACCCCCACGCGAGTTCTGCGTCGAGCGAGATAACCACGCTTCCCATTGTCCGTGACTCAGTCCGTCCGCCGCCATAGTTAGGCGGGGTGTAGGTCTGACCGCCCTCGATCCGTGCCGAGACGCTCCGCACGGCCAGTGAACGGTGGCGTCGCCATCGCGTTCGGCAGTCGGCTGGTTCGTCCTGGGCCACCTGCCCGGACCATCTGGTGCGCGACGAGAATCGTCCCCTCTGACCGCCGTGGACTGGAGGCTCCCGGCCACTGTCGGGAATAATGAGTAGTTAACGTCGGCAATTCCCCGCCGACACGGCCTGGAAATCCGGAACAGAGCAGACGACGTCTCGGACGACGATGCGACCCGGGACCGCCCGGCTCTGGGTCGCTGGATGGAACTCGCGGCGGTTACCGACCCAATTGCTAAGTAGGTCAGGTGCAGTTGGTACGACAATGGTCTCGAACCGACGCCAGTGGACGATCCAGACGCAGGGGATTTGGATGCTCCTGTCGCTGGTGGTGCTCACTGCCTTCGGCATGCTCACGCCCGAGTTTTACTTCATCGTCTGCCTCCTCGGCCTCCTCGGCGTCACGCTGCTGTTCGCGCCGCCGTACACGGAGCCGTCGTGGTGGCGGCGATTGCAACTCGTCACGATGCTCGGTCTCGTCGTGTTCGGATACATCGTTTACGACCGCGTCATGACGCTCATCCAGCCGGCGTAGAAGCGACAGAAGTCGCGTTCCGGCGGCGTCGTCCCGTCGGTGTGGACTCCCGTGTCGTTCTCTCCCGGCTC
>JBEPXT010000209.1:0-4380 GCA_041641795.1 Salinigranum sp. | reverse complement strand
GCCCGACATGGTCCGCCTCTCGGTCGGCCTGGAGTCGCCCGACGACATCGTCGCCGACCTGGACCAGGCAATCGCGGCGGCGTCGACGTAGCCGTCGAACTCGCCGGGTCGACGTCCAACACCCCGCCGATTCAGGTCCTCGCCGCCCACGGCCGAGAGCGGAGCGCTTTTTTCCTCGCGCGGACTCGACTCTGGTAGTGGTTTCCGCCCTTCTCCTCGTCGGTCTCCTCGTCGCGGTGTTCGTCGGGTTCAACATCGGCGGTTCGAACACGGGCGTCGCGTTCGGGCCCGCCGTCGGGAGCGGCGCGGTAAGCAAACTCGTCGCCGGCGTCCTGATGTCCGGGTTCGCCCTGCTGGGCGGGTGGACCGTCGGCCGCCGCGTCGTCACGACGCTCGGGTCGGACATCGTCACCGGCGACCCGTTCACCCTGGCGAGTAGCATCGGGGTGCTGTTCTTCATCGGCCTCGCACTGTTCGTCTCGAACGTCTTCGGCGTCCCGGCGTCCACGTCGATGACCGCCGTCGGGGCCATCGTGGGACTCGGCCTGGCGACCGGTCGCGTCAACGTCCCCGTCGTCCTGGAGATCGTCTCGTGGTGGCTGGTCGCGCCGGTCATCGGCTTCTGGGTCAGCGCGGTCATCGGCCGGTACGCCTACCGGGAAATTGCCGAGCGAATCGCCATCGACCGCTCGCCCGGCGCGACGTTTCGCCTCGCCACCGGGGGAACGGTCCCCCGACCGGCCCTCGCGGACGGCGCGACCCGACGAGAGGCCGGCGGGACGCTCCTCGTCGTCGCTATCGCCTGTTACATGGCGTTCTCGGCGGGGGCGTCGAACGTGGCCAACGCCGTCGCGCCGCTCGTCGGGAACGGTTCGCTGTCGATGAACGCGGGCATCCTTCTCGCTGGCGGCGCCATCGGCCTCGGCGCGCTGACTATCGCGCGCCGGACGCTGGAGACGATGGGCAACGACCTCACCGAACTGCCGCTGGCGGCGGCCCTCGTCATCGCCGTCGTGAGCGCGTCGCTCGTCACGTTCCTCTCTGTACTCGGCATCCCCGCGAGCTTCGTCGTCATCGCGACGATGAGCATCGTCGGACTTGGGTGGGGGCGAGCCACCCGCCTCGGGTCGCTCCCGGGGGACCCGGACGTGTCGTCGGCAGAAGTCGGTGCCCCCATCGGGGCGGGGGACGCCCCGGCCGCCATCGACGCCGACGGCCCCGACGTGACAGATCTCTACCGGCCGATGACGACGGCCCGGGTCATCGCTCTCCAGAATCTGGTCCCGGCCATCGCCACGGTGGCGGCGTACCTCCTGTTCAGGTACGTTCCGCTCTGAGGGCTCAGCACCCCCGGCCTGGCGCCGAGTCGCTCACGCGGACCGCCCCTGAACTTCGCACGACGACCCGGCAGCCAGAGAACGAAAACCGGACGCTCCCGTCTCGCATCCCGCCGGAGTCGACCAGTCGCTCCAGCGCGTCCGGGTCGATGACGTCTGCGAGTACGACGGACATGTCGGCGGGGTCTTCGCCCGTAAGTTCGGCCACGGCGTCTACCACCGTCACCACGACGGAGTCGTCGTAGTTCCCCACGTGCGTTCGCACTTCCCGCGGACGTTCGCCGCCTCTTCTTGCCGATTCGAGGTCCATAATCACAGAACGTGCCGCATCTGTAATCAATAGAGAACATCGTTTTCTCGTGACGAAAAACCCTATAAGTATGCTTTTTCAGAATGTGAAAGAGCCCTCCTCTGGGTCGGTGCGCCCGCGACGAGAAAGTGGTGCGTTTAACTCGGTCCATCGGCAAGCCCTCCCGTGGTCGAAGCGCTCCTCACGGTCGGACTCGTAGTCGCCGTCTTCGTCGGTTTCAACATCGGTGGGTCCTCGACGGGCGTGGCGTTCGGACCCGCCGTCGGAAGCGACGTCGTCGGGAAGCTAACTGCAGCGACGCTGATGACCGCCTTCGCCATCCTCGGCGGGTGGACCGTCGGGCGAGAGGTGGTGAAAACCATGGGCGGGAAAATCGTCCCGCAGGACCAGTTCACGCTGGCGGCGAGCGTGGCCGTCCTCTTTTTCGTCGGCCTCGCGCTGCTCATCTCGAACGTCTTCGGCGTCCCGGCGTCCACGTCGATGACCGCAGTCGGGGCCATCGCGGGCCTCGGACTCGCCTCGGACACCCTGAACGCCGACGTGATGCTCGAAATCGTCTCCTGGTGGATCGTGGCCCCGGTCATCGCCTTCTGGGTCAGCGCGGTCATCGGTCGCTACCTCTACCCGTACCTGGAGGCGCGCATCGACATCGAACGGAGCGAGGGGTCGCTCGTGACCCTCGACCGGTCGGGGTCGCTCCCGCGACCGGCGCTCGGTCCCGGGTCCACCTGGTCCGAGGTCGGGAGTGTCGTCCTCGTGGTCGTCATCGCCTGTTACATGGCGTTCTCGGCGGGGGCGTCGAACGTGGCCAACGCCGTCGCGCCGCTCGTCGGGAGCGGCGAACTCGGCATGAACAACGGTATCTTCCTGGCGGGCGGCGCCATCGGCCTCGGTGCGTTCACCATCGCCCGCCGGACGCTGGAGACGGTCGGGAACGACCTCACCCAGCTCCCGATTCTGGCGGCGCTCATCGTCGAGACGGTCAGCGCCAGCATCATCGCCATGCTGTCGGCGCTCGGCATCCCGGCCAGTCTGGCCGTGAGTGCGACGATGTGCATCGTCGGTCTCGGGTGGGGTCGAGCCACCCGGACGGTCACTCTCGGGGACGCCGTCAGGGGCGAGAGCCCGCAGGTATCCGTGAACGCGCTCGCGGCCGAACCGGGGACCGAAATCCCCCGCATCGGCGAAGAAGACGAGGCCACCCTGACGGCGAACGACCTGTTCGACCCCGGAACGACCGGGCGAGTCATCTTCTTCTGGCTGTTGACTCCTTCCGTGTCCGCGATAACTTCCTACGCGCTGTTCTCGCTCGCGCCCGTGTGAATCCGGTCATCGCCCGAGGGAGGATTCGACCGACGCTCGCTCTGACCGCTCGACGGCCCTCACTGCTCTCGACCGCACGGTCGGTTCACCTCGCACGTTTGACTGGAAGAGGACGAGACGACGCGGTCGAGAGATGGTTGTATACTGGTACCATACGACGAACTAACCTCTCAGTAAACAGCAAAGCCTAATGGGGTAGCCTCCGAATCCCTGCGTTGATGCCCACGGTAGAATACCTCAACTACGAAGTCATGGAAGACCAGGGTTGGGAACTCGACGAAGACGACCTTTTCGACAAGGCCGCGGACGCCGGACTGAGCGACGAGGACTACGGCTCCCTTGAGGTGAACCAGGGCGAGTATATCCTCGAAGCCGCAGAGGCACAGGGCTACGACTGGCCCTTCTCGTGCCGGGCGGGCGCCTGTGCGAACTGCGCAGGCATTCTGAAGGAAGGCGAGGTCGACATGGACATGCAGCAGATTCTCTCCGACGACGAAGTCGAGGAGAAGAACGTCCGGCTGACCTGCATCGGATCGCCGGCGACCGACGAGGTCAAGATCGTCTACAACGCCAAGCACCTCGACTACCTTCAGAACCGCGTCATCTAAATTCTGCTGTCCGTACAACAGCAGTAATTTCGAGACGCGCAAAACACCCCAAAACGCCCATATTTTAGCAGAAGGTTGCCTCAAACACTTGTATAGTCATCTGTAGAAACTGCCGATAGATGATTACTGACTCAAAAAGTCACACGCACCTGTACGCCGGTGTCTGTTCGTGGTGTACCCAGTCTATACAAGTTATCGAAAACCAGCTCTGTTGAGTTCCTCAGAGATTGATAGGTGTGGCTGACACATACAGAGAGTGAGTTCAGCACGATGAGTTCGTTTACTTTACTGATTTCTCCGGACTCATCCGTTAGAAAGGGAGTGCACTCCGCACACACCATCCAACGATTTCGGAGGTAGGCGGGTCGTCAGGGGGGGATCTCTTTGACAGACAAATAGAAGCCATAGATTCCAATAATCGCTGAGATCCAAATCAGAACGGTATACGGCCAGACGTAGCCGAATCCCTGCCCATAGATTCGGATTGCTCCGAAGCAAGCAATCACGCCTAATAGAATCGCAAGTCGCTGAATAGACTCTCCTTTCATTCAACACTAATCTTTCTGCTACAAATATAAATTTTCTCTATATCTATCACTCCGTCTCCTCATCAGACAGCGGATAGGCCAGTGACCGACTCGCGCTCTCTATTCAGCACGAACTCTGTAACCTGTCATCCAGTGATGGTTTCAACAGAGCTATCTTCATACAGGCGAGAGAATCCCGCCGTTTACGGCGGGCGTGAATCGCCGTCTTCGGTATCATTAATTGTCAGACGCTTGTACTGGATGCTACCGACGCG
>JBEPXT010000208.1:0-4414 GCA_041641795.1 Salinigranum sp. | reverse complement strand
CCTCGGGGCCCTGGTCCTCGGGGACTACGAGCCGGAGTACCTGTTCGTCCTCGTCTGGGCGGTGTTCATCACCTCGGCCGCGTTCACCCAGCTTCGGTTCAACTACTACCTGGCCGTCGTCGTCGCCGTGATGAACGCCTACGGCATCAGGGAGCTTCTCCGATTCCTCGACGTGGGGGTCGTCGAGTCCGTCTCCGACATCTCCACGTACCAGGCGATGGTCGTCGGGGCCGCGCTTCTGCTGGTCCTGACGCCGGTCCTCGTCGTCCCCATCGGGATTCGAGACACGGGGAACCCGCAGTTCGACAAGAGCCAGACGGCGCTCCAGGCCGCGAACAACAACGGTCCGGGCGACATCACCAGGTGGGACGGCACCCTCGACTGGATGGCCAACGAGACGCCCGAGGAGGGCCGCCTCGGCGGAGCGAACAACGACATGGAGTACTACGGTTCCTACGAGTACACGGACGACTACAGGTATCCCGACGGCGCGTACGGCGTGATGTCCTGGTGGGACTACGGGCACTGGATAACCGTCGAGGGCGAGCGCATCCCGAACGCAAACCCGTTCCAGCAGAACGCGGAGATGGCGGCGAACTACCTGCTCGCGCCGAACGAGACGGCAGCGCGGGACGTCCTCGCCTCTCACAGCACCGAGGGCGAGCGAACCCGGTACGTCATGGTCGACTGGCAGATGGTCACGCCGGGGTCGAAGTTCGGCGCGCCGGTGACCTTCTACAGTCGCGGCGACCTCTCGCGAAGCGAGTTCACTGACTTCGTCTACACGAGCGACCTCCAGCGGAACTTCATGTACCGCAACCAGCGGTACTACGACAGTCTGATGGTCCGCCTGTACGAGTACCACGGGAGCGCGATGGAACCCGCGCCCGTCGTCCTCGACTGGGAGCTACGGCAGGCACAGACCCAGTCGGGCCGACAGATTACGGTCAAGACGGCGCCCCAGGGCAACGCGTCGGCCGTCAGGTCGTTCGACAACGTGAGCGCGGCCCGCGCCTACGTCCAGCAGGACGGCACCGCGCAGGTCGGCGGCATCGGACCGTACCCGCAGGAACGCGTCCCGGCGCTCCAGCACTACCGGCTGGTCCGCGTCAGCAACGCCACCGCGCTCGAATCCTCCAGTTACCAGAGCCAGTACGCGAGCACGGTCCAGGTGACCGGCGTCCCGTACCGGGCGCTCACGCAGACGAACCACAACTGGGTCAAGGCCTTCGAGCGCGTCCCCGGAGCGACGATTCGGGGGAGCGGGGCGCCGCCGAACACGACGGTAACGGCGCGGGTCCAGATGCAGGTGCCGACGGACAACTCGACGTTCGTCTACACCCAGCAGGCGAAAACCGACCAGAACGGCGAGTTCACCATGACGCTTCCGTACTCGACGACCGGCTACGACCAGTACGGGCCGGACAACGGATACACGAACGTGGGCGTTCGCGCCACCGGCCCGTACGTCCTCCAGACCGCACCGACCATCGAAGACGGGAACCTGGTCCGTCACTCGGCGAACCTGACGGTGAACGAGGGGCGCGTCAACGGCGCCCAGGACGGCCCGAAGACGGTCACTCTGGAGCGGTCGTCGCAGCAGCTCGGTGACCAGAACGCCGGCAACCAGAGCGGCCAGGGTGCGGGCGCCAACGAGACCGCGCCGACCGGTGACGGGGCCAACGAGTCGATGCCGACGGAGTCGACCAACGAGAGCGCGACCACGCCCGACGGAACCAACGACTCGACGGCTGTCCAGAGTACGCCGACCGATTCGACGCCGACCGATTCGACGCCGACCGGGCAGCAGACGAACGGGTCGACGGGAACGCAGACCGCGAGCGCGCTCGGCGCCGTCGCCGTAGAACCCGCGACGGTCGCGGCGCTCTCGGTCGCGTCGGCCGCACCGGTCGTCTGAAAACAGAGCTAACGGTCGTCCGAAACGCAACCAGCGGTCGTCTGAAACCCGGATTTCCGGGCAGATGCGCGGTCTGGATTTCTTCGAACGCACCGCTCGCTTGGCGTGGCACCGAAGTACGATAGCCGAGGAGCGAACGACGTCACTGCCGAGGTTTTGGGACCGACCGCTCGAAAACGGGGGTGCAGCCGGGAACTCAGACCAGCGTCTCGTAGGTAATGCCGTCTCGACGGGTCACGATGCGGCGGCCGTCGACGACCAGGGGCGACCGCATGGCGTCGAACTCCTCGTCGAGCGCGGCGAACTCGTCCCAGTCGGTCGCCACGAGCGCGGCGTCGGCACCGTCGAGCGCCTCGGCGGCGGAGTCGGCGTACTCGATGTCCGGGAAGCGTTCGCGCATGTTCTCCGTAGCGACGGGGTCGTAGCCGACTACCTCTGCGCCCGCGTCGAGGAGGGACTCGATGAGCGGAATCGCGCGCGAACTTCGCACGTCGTCGGTGCCGGGTTTGAACGAGAGCCCCAGGACCGCGACGCGCTTGCCCGCGGGGTCGACGTGTTCCCGGAGCAGTTCGAGCAGCCGCCGGGGCTGTTTCTCGTTGACTTCCACGGCCGCGTCGAGCAGCGACGGTTCGTAGCCGATGTCACGCGCCGCGGCGATGATGGCCGAGACGTCTTTCGGGAAGCAACTGCCGCCCCACCCGAGACCTGCGGCGAGGAACCGGGAGCCGATACGGGAGTCCAGACCGACGGCCTCCAGTACCTCGTAGGAGTCGACGCCGTACTCCTTGCAGATGTTGGCCAGTTCGTTCGCCAGGCTGATCTTCGACGCCAGGAAGGCGTTGTTGGCGTACTTTATCATCTCTGCCTCCCGGATGCCCGTCTCGACGACGGCCGCGTCCTCGCTCCGGTCGACGAGCGGGTCGAAGACGGACCGAAGCGTCGAGGCGGCGCGGTCGGTCTCGGACCCGAGAACGACCTTGTCGGGGTCGAGGAAGTCCCAGACGGCGCTCCCTTCCCGGAGGAACTCCGGATTCATCGCGATGTCGAACTCTTCTCCTACTTCGCCGCCCGACTCGTCTTCGAGGATTGGCCCGACCACCTCCTCGGTCGTGGACGGGATGACGGTGCTCTTGGTGACGACGAGGTGGTCGCCGCCCTTCTCGGCGAGCTGCGCACCCACCGAGCGCGAGGCGGACTTCATCGCCGAGAGGTCGATGCGTCCCTCGTCGCCCGTGGGCGTCGGGAGCGCGAGGAAGGTGACCTCGGTCTCCCGAATCGCCTCGTACTCCGTCGTCGCCCGGAGCGAATCCCCAGCGTGCTCGGCGATGAGGTCGTCGAGGCCCGGTTCGTGGATGGGCGAGCGGCCGTCGTTCACCGCCTCGACCACGTCCTCGTCGATGTCGACGTTGACGACGTCGTGACCGAGGTCTGCGAAGCACGCCGCGATGGTCGTTCCGACGTACCCGCTTCCGATGACGCTGAGCTTCATCGTTCGGGGTGTCACCAGCCCGGCGTTTCAACTTTCCGCTCCCGAACTAAACGCCCCGAAATATCGTGAGGTTCCCGCAGGGACTCCCCGTCGTGTCGGAAGCGAAAAACGGGAGTACGGGGATGGCAAAACGGGACCTATGTCGACAGAGTCCGGCCGGTCGAGCGAGTCTGCCCGGTCGTCGCCCACTGCCTGGACGGTCATCTACCTGAAGGGCGTCTGTATGGGTGCTGCGGACGCCGTGCCCGGCGTCTCGGGCGGCACCATCGCTCTCATCACTGGTATCTACGAACGTCTCATCGGCGCGGTCACCGCTATCAACCCCCGCCGGATACAGTCCGTCCTCGGCGGGTTGCGGCCCGCGAACCGAACGGCTGCAATCCGCGCGTTCCGGGAGATGGACGGCTGGTTCCTCCTGAGCCTCGGAGCGGGCATCGCCACCGCCGTCATCACCATCACCCGCGTCCTCGACTGGGCCATCGACGCTATCCCCGTGCTGACATTCGGGTTCTTCTTCGGTCTCATCGCGGCGTCGGCAATCGTCCTCTACAGCGAAGTCACGCTCGACACCCCCGGGCGGGCGGCGGCCGCCGTCGCAGGGTTCCTGCTCGCGTTCGTCGTCTCCGGGCGGGCCGCCGCCAGCCTCGGAACGGGAGCCCCGGTGACGTTTCTGGCCGGAGCCATCGCGGTCAGCGCGATGATTCTCCCCGGCATCTCCGGGTCGCTCTTGCTCATCATCCTCGGCCAGTACGAACACATGGTCGGGACGCTGAAGCGCTTCGTGGACGGCATCGTCGGCCTGCTCGACGGCGGAACGCTCGCGACGGTGACCGAGTCGGGGACCACCGTCGCCGTCTTCGTTACCGGCGCCGTCGTGGGCCTGTTCACCATCTCACACCTCGTGCGGTGGGCGCTCGAACACAACCGCGAGGCGACGCTCGCATTTCTCGTGAGCCTCATCGTGGGTGCGCTCCGCGCGCCGGTCGAGAAGGTGAGCGAGTCGCTGG
>JBEPXT010000207.1:0-4430 GCA_041641795.1 Salinigranum sp. | reverse complement strand
TGGTCGACGCTGTCCAGGTAGGGTCGAGGGCGTGGCTCCTCCGGGGGGCGGTCGTCCCTAACGTTCGAATCGCCTCGGTTACTCATGTGAATCGGTCGGGTCTGGCGGGGGTCGACTGTGGGTCAGACGAGTTCCCGCAGGGCGAGCGTGCTCGCCGGGAGTTCCTGTATCTTCTCCAGTCCGGCGTGGGCGAGTTCGAGCGACTCCATGGCGACGGCGCTCTCTGACGCCTGGAGTTCAGGCCCGGTCCACTTCACCGGGTAGGCGTCGTAGAAGGTCCACCCCCACGTCGGCACGTAGGCGTCGTCGAAGACGAATATCCGCCCGCTCTTGCGAACGAACTGACCGTTGAGCGCGGCGTGGGTCCACTCGTACAGCTGCGAGGCGTCGGTCAACCCGCGCCGCAGCGTCAGGTTCGGATAGCCCACTCTGACCGGGAGCGTGTGGGTGTGGGTGTTGACGCCGCCCTCCTGGTAAGCTTCCGTCTCCACCTCGAGTTCGAGGCCCGTGACCTCCGAGAAGCCGGCGACGACGATGCCGTCGACTTCGACGACGAAGCGAAACGCGAGGAACGGGTCGTTCCGGGCCGCCAGCGTCATCGTATCTCGTCGAGGGACCTGACGGTGGCCCCGCCCTCGTCTGTCCGGGTCGCGTTCGTCCGCTCGTTGATGCGGCTAATCTCCGCACACCACCGGCGGCGCTCCCAGTGTGGCATCTCGAGGATGTCGTCGTGGTCCCAGTGGAAGTGGTAGGCCACGAACGCGACTTCTTCGTACACTCGGTCGAGCGGGTACCCCCGGATCACTCCCACGGGTTTCCCTCCGAATCACCGTCCGTGCCGCTGCCGTCCCCGGGTGACGCGACGGGGCCGAACGGACTGGATTCCGCAGGCGGGTCGTTTGCGCCTGACGACGGCGCGCCCGCGCTTCCGGGATGGCTCTGCGTCGTCACGTCCTCGTCGGCGGTCTGGGTCACCGCCCCGCCAGGAGCGGTCTGGACCCCCGTCTCACCGGACGGGGTCTGAATAGCCGCCTCACCGGTAGTAGTCTGTCTCGCCGTCTCCCCAGGTGCAGTCTGTGACGGGGGGGACCCGTCGTCGACGGTGACGGTGAACTGCTCGCTGCACGCGGGGCAGACGGCGTCGACTGCGTTGGCGCCGCGGGCGTTGATGCGCTCGTAGAGGTCCTGGAGGTGGGCGATGTCCGCGACGAAGAGATTCTCGACGACGTGGGGCGTCACCTCCGGGAGCGTGCCGAGGCGCGTTATCACCCGCGAGAGCAGGATGACAGTCAGGTACGAGGGGTTGGCCTGGACCCGCGGGTCTTTCAGCGGATGAATCTCGTCGGCCGCCGTGGCGAGTCGCATCGTCCCGTCACACTGGAGGGTGCCGTCGTCGTCGTACCCTCTCGGCAGGGTGAACTCCACTTCCGTCTGCAGCAGGTCGCTCATTCGACCCGCTCCATCCCTTCGTGGGCGATTTCGAGGGACTCGATTGCGACTTCGTTACCCGTGGCGTCGAGGTCCGGCGCGTCGTACTGGGAGGGCCAGGCACCCGAGAACTCCCAGCGCGCGCCGGCCTCGCCCTCCTCGTCGAGGAGGACGACCGCGACGGTTCGGCGCGCCTCGTCGAGTTTGCCCTGGTGGACGAGTTTGCGCCACTCGAACAGCGCGGTGGAGTCCGGCGTCGCCCCTCGCTGCAGGGTGAGGTTCCCGTAGGAGACGAGGCCGGCGAGCTTTCGCATCGTCGGCACGTCCGTCCCCTCGCGGTACTCTATCGGTTCGGTGGTCGTCTCCGGGATGGTCGCCTGGCTGAAACTCGCCTGGTTGATACCGTCTATCTCCAGGAGGAAACGATGATTCCTGTATGGGCCGTGTCTGTCTGGCATTGGTTATCTCTCCGGTGTCGCGCCCGCTCTCAGGCGCCCTCCGCGCCGCCCGTCCACTGTGCGATTCTGAAGATGACGAACTCCGCGGGTTTGACCGGGGCGACGCCGATGACGGCGATGAGTCGCCCGTTGTCGATGTCGGTCTGGGTCATCGTCGACCGGTCGCACTTCACGAAGTACGCCTCCTCCGGGGTCGTCCCCATGAGCGCGCCGTCCCGCCAGACGGTCGTCAGGAACCCCGAGAGCGTCTGGCGGACGCGCGCCCACAGGCGCTCGCTGTTGGGTTCGAAGACGACCCACTGGGTGCCCTCGTCGATGGACTCCTCCAGAAAGAGGAACAGTCGCCGCACGTTCACGTACTTCCACGCGGGGTCGCTCGACGTGGTCCGGGCGCCCCACACGCGGATTCCGCGTCCCTTGAAGCTCCGGATGACGTTGACGCCGCGCGGGTTGAGCAGGTCCTGTTCCCCCTTCGTCACGGTGAACTGGAGCGCGCTGACTCCGCGGACCACCTCGTTTGCCGGCGCCTTGTGCACGCCGTGCTCCACGTCGCTCCGGGCGTAGATGCCCGCGACGTGCCCGCCCGGCGGGACCTGCTTCCGGATGCTGGTCGCGGGGTCGACGACTTCCAGCCACGGGTAGTAGAACGCCGCGTACGAGGAAGTCACGCCTGGGGAGAGCGTCGCCGGTCCGTCCGCGTACTGGCTCGACTGGAGGACGGCGAACCGGTCGCCCATCGTCTCGCAGTGTCCCACCAGGGCGTCGGTCAGTCCCTCGACGTCGTTCTCGTTCGGAGCCGACAGGATGGCGATTTCGTCTATCTCGCCGAAGGCGGCCAGGCCCGTCCGTTGGCCGGGCGCGTCCGAGCCCTCGTAGTGACCGAGGGTGGCTGCCTCGACTGGAAGCGTGAACTGCCCGTCCAGCCACAGGGGCTCGACGTCCCACCGCTCCGGAGTGGCCGCTCCCTCGCGGGACACTTCGACCAGGGTCGACCCGGCGTTGACCTGGGTGACGAAGTAGCTGGTCGACGAGTCCGACAGCGAGAGGTTGTCGAATATCTCCTCGGCGTCCGGGGTCGGAGCCGGGGCGTCCCGGCTCTCGGAGAACGGGCCCCGTTCCCTGGCGAGAGCGACGTCTTCGTCCCGCGCCCAGTACCTGATGCGCATCCGGAACACGGGGTTGTCGTCGGTGTACTGCGACCCCGCCTCGAGCAACACGACGACGTTACGGCCCCAGATGCCCGGTCCGACTGCCGCGGCGGTGCCCACGACGACGCTCGTGACGACGTCGAGTGCCTCCTCCACGTCGGCGGTCACCGTGACGGTCAGCGGGTCGGGCTGGTCGGGCGCCCCGTCGACGGTGTAGGGAATCACGAGGTGCCCGCGAACAGCCTGGACGTCCGTCGGCGTCAGCGCCGACGCGTTCAGCGTCAGCGCGAGGGTCGTCTGCTCGTCGTCGGCGAGGGCGGGCGCCTCGAACTCTGCCGCGAATGCGCCGATGGCGTTCCCGCCGTCGTCGTTGACGACCACGTTCCCCTCCTGAATCGTCACGTCGGCCCCCGACCGGTTGTGGAGGCGGAAACTGAGTTCGCCCGCGGTGCCGAAGGGGACCGGTTCGAAGGTCGCCCGGAGCGCGTCGACTTCCAGCGGCGCCGGTCCCTGGCCGAACAGCCCCACTTCGAGCGGCTGGCCGACGCCGGTTCCGTCAAGTTCGTAGGCAATCTGGAGCGTCGCCGCGACGCGACCCTCGTCTGCCGGCGTGAACGTGACGTCGGCCGTCCCGCGCTCACCGCCCGGGAGCGTGTCGCCCACCGCGATACCGTCGACCCCGAACCGGTCCACGGGGTCGCCGGCCTGATCCACGACGTCGACGCCGGTGACCTCGAGTTCGGCGTTCGAGCGGTTCGTCAGCCTGAGCGGTTGCGGGTCGGTGGTCGCCCCCGCCGGTTCGACGCGCCCGAAATCGAGCCACGGGGCGGAGGCGGCGAGGGCCGGACCCGCGTCACCCGACAGGTCGAGAACGAGCGTGTCGGCGCCCGCGGGGCGCTCGTAGGGCACTCGGAGCGAGGCCTCGACGGTCCCACTGTCTGTCGGTTGCGGCGCGAAGGTGACGACGAGGTCGGTCGACCCGCCGGGGCCAAGTTCCCGCGCCTCGACGTCGCCCCCGAACGCTTCGACCGCAACGGTGTCGTCGTTCGGGTCGACGCTGTCGATGTCGTCTCCGACGGTGACGTTCTCGTTCGAGCGGTTCGTCAGTCTGACGCGGCGCTGGGCGCCGTCGCTCCCGACCGGTTCCGCCTCGAAGTCCACCGCCAGCGCGTTCGCGGCGAGGCCCTGGGTACCCTCGCCCAGGAGTTCGACGACCAGGTTCCGCCGTTCCGCCCCGTCCGCGGGACCGTAGGGAATCGTGAGCGTCTCCTCGGCCCGGTCCGCCCCGGCCTGGTACGTCATCTCGACGCTGGTCGCTTCTCCCGGGTCCAACTGCGTCGCCGACACCCGCCCGTCGAATCCCGACGCCGACACCTCCGCGGCGTCGAGGGCGATG
>JBEPXT010000206.1:0-4435 GCA_041641795.1 Salinigranum sp. | reverse complement strand
TCTGACCCACAGTCGACCCCCGCCAGACCCGACCGATTCACATGAGTAACCGAGGCGATTCGAACGTTAGGGACGACCGCCCCCCGGAGGAGCCACGCCCTCGACCCTACCTGGACAGCGTCGACCACCTCCTCGACGAACTCCGGCACCTCGACCTCCTCCTGGAGCGGCGGGTGGAGTCGTGGTGGGCCGAAACCGGCGGCGAACCCGACGAGTTCCGCGGGCTGTACGTCTCCGACGAGGCGGTCGAACGACTCGTCCGGCCGGCGACCGCTCGTCCCACCCCGGACGACGACGCGGACGCCGACAGGCGGGCGGCAGTCAGGCGCCTGGCGAGAGCGATAGCCGACCGGCGGGCGGCCAGCGCCGACGCCGGGGTCGAACTCCGCCTCGCCCGCCTCGGTACCCTGTTCGGTCTCGACGCCCGCGAACGCGACGCGCTGTTGATAGCGCTCGCCCCGGACGTCGCCTCGAAGTACGAGACGCTCTACTCGTACCTGCAGGACGACGTGACACGGACCCGGGCGACGGTCGAGTTCGTTCTCGAACTGCTCTGCGGGGACGACGAGGGCGACGAACACGAACGGCTGACGGCCCGGGACCTGTTCGACAGGACAGGGCCGCTCGTCCGACACAGGCTCGTTTCGCTTCCCGGGCGGGCGGAGGACGGACCGCTCCGCTCGCGGCCGGTCGTCGTGGACGAACGTGTCGTCGAGTACGTCCTCGGCGGCGACGACGTCGACCCCGAACTCGCCGGCGTGGTCTCGCTCGACACCGCCCGCCGCGGAGTGCGCCGGTCCTGGCTCCCGGCGGACGTTCGAGGCACGCTGGACCGCGTCGTCGGCCGCCCCGGGGCCCCGCCGCCGATGGTCGCGGTCGCGGGCCCGGACGGCGCTGGAAAGCGAGCGGTCGCGGAGTCGGTGAGCACCGCTGCAGGGACGCCACTGCTGACGCTCGACGCTGCGCGCATCGCCGCGGACGGGGACGACGACCGGTTCGTCGAGGTGCTCGACCGGACCCGGCGCGAGGCGCTGTTCCGTGACGCGTCGCTCCTCGTGACCGACCTCGACGCCCGGTCCGAGTTCGAGCGGCGGACAGTGGTCGACCGCCTGGACGCCGCGCCGGCCGCCGTCGTCCTCGCCGGGGCGGAGCGCTGGCGCCCTCCGCGACCGCCGGACGCCCACGAGTTCGTCGGCGTTACCCTCTCGGTTCCGGGCTACGAGACCCGACGGGCCATCTGGACCGATGCGCTGGGGGACGCGGCCGCGACAGTCGACGTCGCCGGACTGGCGGCGAAGTTCCGCCTGACGCCGGGGGTGATAGTCGACGCCGTCGCCACGGCCCGAACGCTGTCGCCGCCAGACGCGGACGGGGGCGCGGGTGAACTCACCACGGCGGCGCTCTACCGCGCCTGCCGGGAACTGTCCGGGCGCCGACTGGGTGCGCTCGCCAGCAAGACGACGCCGCGGTACGGGTGGGACGACATCGTCCTGCCCGACAGCACGTACGCGGCCCTCCGGGACGTCACCGAGCGCATCACCCACCGGGGGACGGTGTACGACGAGTGGGGCTTCGACGCGAAGCACTCGCTCGGCAAGGGACTGGTCGTCCTGTTCACCGGACCGTCCGGGACGGGCAAGACGATGGCCGCCGAGATTATCGCCCGCGAGGCGGGCCTCGACCTGTACAGAATCGACCTTGCGAACGTCATCAGCAAGTACATCGGCGAGACGGAGAAGAACCTCGGCGAGGTGTTCGACGCCGCCGAGGCGACGGACGCGATACTGCTGTTCGACGAGGCCGACGCCCTGTTCGGCAAGCGGACCGAGATTCGCGACGCGCACGACCGGTACGCGAACGTCGAGGTCGACTACCTCCTGCAGCGAATCGAAGCGCACGACGGAACCGTCGTGCTGACGACGAATCTCAAGCAGAACGTGGACGACGCGTTCATGCGGCGGATACACGCCGGCGTGGAGTTCCAGTTCCCCACCCGGGACCTGCGGGCCTCCATCTGGCGGAACGTCTTCCCGGAGTCGACACCGCTGGGCGACGTCGACGTCGCGTTCCTCTCCTCGCTGGAGTTCGCCGGCGGGAACATCAAGAACGTCGCACTGACGGCCGCGTTCCGCGCCGCGGCCGACGGCGGGCGCGTCGAGATGACACACCTGGTCGATGCCTCCCGGCGGGAGTTCCAGAAGACCGGGAAACTCGTCGACCCCGACGCGTTCGGCGAGTACCGCTCGCTGCTCACCTGACACACGATGACCACTACCCGGACGACAGACGCCGACGCGACGAACGCAACGCGGCGAGCCTCCGCGTCGAAGCGCTCGACCCGGCGGGACGTCCGGGCCCCGGGGAGTCAGACGGAACAGCAGGCGGTCGAAGCGGCGCGGAGCGAACGACTGGGACCCGCCAGCGACGGCCACCCGCTTGTGGGACTCCAGCAGCGCCACGGAAACCAGGCCGTCCAGCGACTCGTCCGCGGCCGGAGGGCGGCCGATTCGGAGCGTACATCCGGGCCTGCGGACAACGCGTCGGCGGAGCGGCAGTCTCCGCCCGCGGGTCGCACCTCCGAGGACCAGACCGGGTCGGCCAATCAGCCCGCGACGTCGCGGCCGCGACGCGACGGGAGCGGCCGCCGGCGACTCCCTCCCGAGGTCGCTGCCACCATCCAGGAACCGACAGCCGGGAGACCGCTACCCTCGTCCACGAGACGGTTCATGGAGGACCGATTCGGCGTCGGCTTCGACCGCGTCCGGGTACACACCGACGGTCCGTCGACGGCCGCCGCACGACGACTCGACGCTCGGGCGTTCACTCACGGGACCGACATCTTCGTCGGGGCGGGGCAGTACCGACCGTCGACCCCGGACGGGCAGCGACTCGTGGCCCACGAACTCGCACACGTGGTCCAGCAGCGCACCCACGGCGGTCCCGCGGGAGAGCCGACCCACGTCAGCCGCTCGACCGACCCTGCCGAGCGGGACGCCAGGGCGGCCGTGCGCGCCGTCGAAACCGGCGAGCGGCCGACCGTTGCTCGCTCGACGGAACCCGCCGTCGTCCACCGGTTTTCGGTCGGCGACTTCGCTTCCAGCGTTGCGGGGTCGATAGCTGACGCCGGTAGCAGCGTTCTCGGGACGGCCGTCGACGTCGCCGAGGCGGGCATCGAGGTCGTCGCCGACGTCGGCCGGGCGCTCGTCGACAGAGTCGCGCCCGGACTGCTGGACTACCTCGAAGACCCTGTCGGGGCGATTCGCTCCGCACTCTGCGCCGGCGTCGACGCGCTCGTCGGTGGCGCGTTCGGCCTGCTCGAATCGATAGACTTCGTCGGCGTGCTCGAATCGGTGACGGGCGGCGGCGAGGGCGGACAGGCGGCCCCGAAACAGCAGGCGGCGCCCCAACAGCAACCGTCCCAGGCCCCGGCCTCCGAGGAGGGCGTCCTCGAATCGCTCATGGGGTCGCTCGTCGGCGCGCTCGAAACCTACGGCATCCCTCTCCTGCACTCCATCCAGGACGCGATCGGGTCGGTCCGGGAGACGTTCGACAGCATCTGGCAGAGCATCGTCGAACCGGCCGCGAACCTGCTCGGCGACGCGGCGGGCGCACTCTGGGACGGCGTCGTCGCCATCGCCGAACGGGTGTGGGGACTGGTCGAACCGCTGTGGGAGGCCGCCTCGGGCGTCCTCTCCAGAGCCTGGGACTGGATCACGGACGTCTTCGACATCGCCTGGGAGAGCAGCGAGGACACGCGAAGCTGGCTCGCAGAGGCGGCCGAGAGCGTCTGGGAGTCGCTGAAGGCGATGATCGAACCAGTGCTCGCACCCGTGCGCGATGCCTGGGAGTTCCTCTCGGAGTTCACGGGGGACGTGATAACCGCCATGGAGGAGACCGTCGCCCCGGTCTGGGAGAAGATAAAGTGGCTCTGGAACAACTGGAGCGCCGCCGACCTGCTGGTCACCGCCCAGGAGTTCCTCCGCACGCAGGTGCTGCCGCCGCTGCTGTCGGGCGTTTCGGCCGTCGACCAGGCGATTGCGACTGTGGCCGACGTGGTCACGAACGCCGTCACCGGGGCGAGTCGCGCGGTCGTCAGATTCGTCGAGGGCATCGGCGTCACCGAGTGCCTGGAGTCGGTGTCCCGGGCGGCGAGCTACGTCGCCGAGCAGTTCACCCGGTTGTCCGAGTGGGCCACCGGCGCCTTCGCCGCGCTGATGAACGGAGTCCGCTCCGGGCTCACGGCGCTGGTCGACTCGCTGGAGCCGATTCTGGGGTTCCTGGTCAAACTGGCGACGGTGATAGCCAACCCACTCGGGCTCCCGGGCCTCCTGCTGGGCGAACTGTGGTCGCACATCCCCGACAGGTTCAAACCGCCGATAGTCACGTTCCTCGTCGAGTTGCTCCTAACGTTCGTCCGTGGCGTGGGCATGTTCAT
>JBEPXT010000205.1:0-4530 GCA_041641795.1 Salinigranum sp. | reverse complement strand
CTGGCCGGGTGGCTCGACGCTCAACTCGCTGCCGACCGGAGGGAGTAGCGCCACCGCGCCGAGGCCGGTTCCCGCGCTCGTCCGGCGAACGCCGGCCTTCTCCCCCGGCGAGGGACGTACTGCGCGTTCATTACCGCCGCAGTCGAATCAGTGGCGATGAAACCGAGCATCAGCGTCGTCACCCTGGGCGTCGCGGACCTCGAAACGTCGGTCGCGTTCTACCGGGACGGACTGGGGTGGCCCCGGCGAGAGGACGGGAACGACGGCGCCATCGCCTTCTTCGAGACGGACGGGCCCGTACTCGCACTGTACCCGCGGGCGCCCCTCGCCGATGACGCCACCGTCCCGGCCGAGGGGTCGGGATTCCGGGGCATCACGCTCGCGCACAACGTCGGGTCGAAGGCGGCCGTTCGGGCGGCGCTCGACGAGGCCGAGGCGGCCGGCGCGACGATAGTCAAACCGGCACAGGAGGCCGACTGGGGCGGGTACTCTGGATACTTCTCGGACCCGGACGGGTTCCTCTGGGAAGTCGCCTGGGCGCCCGGCCTCGATGTCGACGTGTGATTTCGGCGGTCGCCCGACCTCTCTGTCGACGTGTGATTTCGGCGGTCGCCCGACCTCTCTGTCGACGTGTGATCCCTCGCAGTCGCCCGGCTCTCGGTCTGTAACTCTGGCGGACGCCCCGCGTCGGTCTTATCGGCGCTCGACACGTACGTCGGTCCATGTGTGGCCGAACGTCGCTGTTCGTTCCGCTGTCGGACCTCGAATCGCGCTTCGGCGCCCGGTTCGTCGCGGACGGCGGCTACGAACCCCGGTACAACATCGCGCCCCGGGACCCCCTCGAAGTCGTCACTAACCGCGCGCCCGACGAGATAGACCAGTTCCGGTGGGGCCTCGTCCCGCAGTGGGCCGACGACCCCGGTTCGGGGCTCGTCAACGCCCGTTCCGAGACGGCCCCCGAGAAGCCGTCCTTCCGGGAGGCGTGGGCCGAACGTCCGTGTCTCGTGCTGTCGTCGGGGTTCTACGAGTGGAAGGGGTCGAACGGCGGGCCCAAACAGCCCTACCGCGTCTACAGGCCCGACGACGAGGCTTTCGCGATGGCCGGCCTGTGGGAGGTCTGGGAGAGCGAGGAGGGCGAGTCGGTCTCGACGGTGACCATTCTGACCACCGAACCGAACGACCTGCTGGAACCGATTCACGACCGAATGCCGGTCGTGCTCCGCCCGGACGAGGAAGCGACGTGGCTCTCCGCCGGACCCGAAGCGCGCCGCAACCTGTGCCGCCCCTACCCGGACGACGACCTGGACGCCTATCCCGTTTCGACGGCCGTGAACTCGCCGACAGTCGACGACGCCCGCGTCGTCGAACCCGCGGAGAGCGAACAGTCCGGCCTCGACGAGTTCGCCTGACCGGCGGGCTATCGTCAGTTCCCGGCGTTTCCTCCTCAGCCCAGGCGTTCCTCCCGCACCTTACGACACTAGAGTCTCGCCCGACTGAACGCGGGAACCCAAACGTCGACCCGGTTCTCGCTTTGCAAGCGTAGCCACAACTCAATAAAGGTCTCTTCCACTACGGCCCGTGTACGGAATTCACTCGCTCGAACACGACCGGAATTCACTCGCTCGAACACGACCGGAATACGACCAATCGACGCAGTATCCATCGACTCTCGACACAATGCCACAGAGCTTCATCAAACAGGTCGAACACGCGTTAGCTCCAGTTCGGACAGTCATGAAACCGATCCTCTCTGACCCGCTAGTGATGGGTATCTGGGCGCTGCTGGCCGCCGCGTCGGTCGGCGTCGTCTGGTGGGACATCCGAAATCGCAACCAGGCGCTGCCGTCGCTGATGAAGGGCGTCTGGACGCTGGTGGTGCTGTACTCGGGACCGTTCGGTCTCGCGGTGTACTGGTACTCGGGCCGCACGCAGATTTCGCGAGACTCGCTGTGGCGCCGTGGCTTTCGCTCGACGGCCCACTGCTACTCGGGATGCGGCGCGGGCGAGGTGACCGGGTTCGTGTTGCTGGCCGGGTTGCTGGCGTTCTCGAGTACCACCATCGTGACCCTGGGGACGTTCGCACTGGCGTACCTGTTCGGGTACGCGCTGACCGTCGGGCCGCTGATGCAGGAGGGCGTCGGGTTCGGCGAGGCGATGCTGGATGCGCTGTACAGCGAGACGCCGAGCATCACGGTGATGGAGATAGCGGCCATCGGAACGGACCTGCTGATAGCGAGCCAGGCCCACGTCACGGACCTGCTGTTCTGGGGTGCGCTGGCGTTCTCGCTGTCGGTGGGGTTCGTCTTCGCGTACCCCATCAACGCGGTGCTGGTGTACTTCGGCGTCAAGGAGGGGATGAAGAACCCCGCGGAGATGGGACAGAGTCAGAGTCAGGGCGGGAAGGCCCAGGCGGCCGACTGACGACCCGCACGCCGGACGGGTCGCGGTGACTTACTTTTCGGACCTCGTCGATTGCTGTCTCGGCCGTTTCGCCTTACCCCAGGAGGACGAGGAGGTGTAGACCGCCGAGGAGCGACCCGCCGTATATCCAGGCGCCGGAGAACCAGCCGTCGAACGCTAACCGAGGGTGGTTTCGCAACGCGAGGTGGAGCAGTCCGTGCACGACGGCGAACGCGTCGAACCCGACCTGGAACGCGGTCGAGTCCAGCGACAGCAACACGAGTGCGACCGCCGGAACGTGGAACGCCGTGAACGCGCGGTAGGCCGCCTCGTCGCTGACGGCCGTGCGACCGAAGAAGAACCGCCACTCGCGGTTCCGGATGGCGTCGAGTTCGTGGACGAGGAGCCACGTCACCGTTGCCAGGAACAGAACCGTCGTACTCTCGACCATGTGGAGCGATTCGAACGGAATCCTGATACGTATTGCTCCGTCGTCGCTGTGACTGACAGCTCTCGTCCGCTGGCACCGCAGACCGATTGTTTCACAAATCTAACAGCAATCGGGGACAGAAATTCTTTATCTGTTCTCCTGGGCTACTGGACGGTATGCACGAACTGGTCCCCGTGTGGCGTCTTGGAGCGGCCGGACTGGCGGCGGTGAGTGCGCGTACTGCACCACCGCCCGGCCCCGACGAGGGTGGTCTCTCCCCGCAGCGGAGGCGTCGCTGAATGGCCGCCGCTATCGAGGCGCGGGGGCTGACCAAACGCTTCGGCGACGACGTCCTCGCCGTCGACGGACTCGACCTGACCGTCGAACGGGGGTCCGTCTTCGGGTTCCTCGGCCCGAACGGCGCCGGCAAGTCCACGACGATGCGGATGCTGACGACGCTGCTCCCGCCCACGGCGGGCACCGCGACGATACTCGGGATCCCCATCTCCGAACGCGAGCGCGTGACCCCGCACATCGGCTACCTCCCGGAGACGCCGCCGCTGTACGACGAACTGACCGGGCGAGAACAGCTATCGTACGCCGCGTTCCTCCGCGACGTCCCGGGCGACGTCGCGGCCGACCGAATCGACGACTGGCTCCCGCGACTCGACCTCGAGGACGCCGCCGACCGGCAGATTTCGACCTACTCCAAGGGGATGCGCCAGAAACTCGGGCTGATACAGACCGTCGTCCACGACCCGGAGGTCCTCTTTCTCGACGAGCCCACGAGCGGCCTGGACCCGCGGGCCGCCCGGACGGTGCTCGACGTGCTGTCGGCTCTGGCCGACAGGGAGACGACGGTGTTCCTCTCGACGCACATCCTCCTCGTGGTCGAGGAACTGGCCGACACGGTCGGCGTCCTGCACCACGGACGCCTGGTGGCCGAGGGCGCCCCGGGGACGCTCGCGGAACGCGCCCAGGCGGGTCGAGAGCGGACCCTGGAGCAGGTCTTCCTCCGGCTCACCGACGACTCCGCCGAGGAGCCGGAAGCGACGTCGGGGGTCTCCCGGTGAGCGACGTCGGCCACGCGGTTCGAATCGCTCGCGTCGAGACCCGGCGCTCCCTCCGAACGTCGTTCGGCAGCAGACGGAAACTCGCGTACACCCTGGGAATTCTCCTCCTGTTCTCCCCGCTTCTCCTCGGGTGGGGCCGGATGGCCTACGAGTTCGGGCGAACGGTCGCCGGCGGGTCGCCCGTCCCCGTCACCGACGTGGGCGTCCAGTTGCTCGCGCTCGCAGCCGTGTTCGTCGCCTTCGCCGCGGTCAGGGTGGTCCAGCAGGGGACGCCCGACGGGATGGACCTCCTCCTCACCGCCACGTCGACCCGGGCGGTGCTACTGGGCACGCTGGCTCACCAGACGCTCCAGCTACTGACGTTCGTCTCGGTGCCGCTTTTCGTCATCCTCGCCGGGTTCTCCCTGGGCGCGGACGCCCCCTCCGTGGTTCTGGCGGGACTCGTCCTGCTGCTCCCGCTGTTTACGGCGGTTCACCTCCTCGGAACGGTCCTCGGGATGGCGTTCTCCATCGGGGTGCTCGGGAGTCCGCTTCTGCGACGGCTCAGCCAGGCTATCGGCCTGGTCGTGTTCGTCGGGATTCTGGCACTGAGCTTCGCGCTCACCTACCCGGCGGCGGCCGGCGGCC
>JBEPXT010000204.1:0-4586 GCA_041641795.1 Salinigranum sp. | reverse complement strand
CTCGGGGGACGAACAGCCACGCACCCGTCTCGGAGACGAGCGGAACGTCATCCTCGTCGACGACGTCCGTCTGGTCCTCGATGGTGTCGTGGAGTTCGTCGATGTCGGAGAGCATCCCCGAAGCATCTCCGATCCATCCGGTAGAGTTCGACGCCTGAAGGACCTCGTCGATGTTCGAGTCCAGCCCGTCGATAGAGAGGAGGCCGCGCTCGGTCTGGACGTCCATGCTGGAGCCGTCCCAGAGCATCGACGCTTCCGAACGGTTGAGCGCCTGCCGGGCTTCGGTCCCAACCGAGTCGTTGAAGTCCTCGCCGAACGCCCGTGCGTTCTGGAACTCCCGCGCGTCGATCTGGTAGGTGACGATGTGCAGCGGGAGCGGGACGCCGTCGATGGCGTGACCGGGCATCTCCTGCTCGCTCCGCGTCCGCATATTCATCGAGACGTCGGCTTCCATGCGGACGCCGGAGATTGGCGAGAAGTAGGCGTACCGCGCGAGCGACGAGGAGACGCCGAAGCCCGCGCCGACGAGCTGGTCGACGACCGTGCTCTGCACGAACTGGTCGTTGAGGACCATGTCCGCGTATTCCGCCCACGAGTCGACCTTCAGCGTCGAGTCCGCGGTCAGTTCTGCCGAGGGCTTGTCGGACTTGACGCCCGTCGCTTTGTCGAGGCGGTCCCACTCGTCGGCCGTGAACGCTGACTGCGCTCGGAGCTGTTTCTGTGCCTGTTCGCGCTGCTGCTTGATCGGATTGAAGAACGCCTGTTGAGCGGTCAGCGAGAGATTCGATTCGACCTCTTTGGACCACTTGACGTCCGTCGAAACATCTGTCGTACTCATTGGATTAGTAGAACTCCACGACGACGAAGTCGTCTCCACTGTCGCGGTCGATCACACGGATGCCGCGGCCGATGGCCGTCGTCGGCGAATCCGTGATGTAGCCGTTCGCGTCCCACCCGACTTCCGCGTCCTCGAAGTTCGCAGGTGTCCCGATGTTGCCATCGTGTCGGAGTCGGCCGCGGTCGTAGCGTGCGAAGCCGACTGTCTCGAGGTTATCGCCCGACGCATACGACTCGTCGAGCGGGGAGTCGCCGGGCGGGGAGAGACTCCGCGGCGGGTTGCGCTGTTCGCGGGCGACGCGCTTCGTGTCGTCGTCGGCCCCCGCCAGCTTCACCTGCTTGTCGCCGTTGGCGTCCTCGTACCAGTAGACGCCCTGGCCGGGTTCGATGGTCGCGTCCGCGTCGCCTTCGACGTAGGACTCGCCACCGTTGACCTGGGCGAGAACGGACTGATTCTGTGCGATCATTATTCCTGCACCCCCGTCCCGTAGGCATCGAGATCGTCATCGGCGTCCGAAGCGTCAGCCGTGAGGCTGGACGCCACACCCGCCGCGCCGGGGATGCGGGCGGCGCTCTGTCCGCGGGCCTGCTTGAGTGCCGTGTCGATGAGCGACTCGTCGGAGGCCATGAGCGTCTCGCGGTCCCCGTCGTCGTGGACGTCGCTCTTCGCGATGAGTTCCTCGACCTTCTCGGCCTTCTCGCTCTGCGACTGCGCTGATGCGACCGCCTCGTCGACGGAGTCCTCGGTGACGAACCCCTTCTGGCGGAGGCCGCTGGCGAGGTCGTCGAGGGTCATGTCGGCGAGGGTCTGTCCGCCCGTGCTTGCGCCCGAGTCGGTGTCTGTGTCGGTGGTGGTCGTGCCGCCCGCTCCGTCCGCAGGCGTGTCGGTACTCGTACCGTCGTCATCGCCGCCGAACTTACTGGAGAGCGTCTCGAGGTCGTCGTCGTCCATGTCGGACAACGCCTCCCGCGAGAGCCCGTGGTCGGCGAGCGTGTCAATCGTCGTGTCTCTGTCGTCCATTGTAGATGTGGAGTCGTCTGTGTCTGCGTCTCGGGAGGATTCCGCCTCTTCGTCAAAGTCCTGTGCTGTCAGTGTGCCGGCGTCGTCGGCGACGGCGTCGGTGTCGATGCCGAGCGCCCGGAGCGTGCCGCTAACGGCGCTGCTGATGAGGGACTGCTGCGCGGTGTCGCCGCCCCCATCAGCCGATGCCGATGCGTCCGCGGTGAGACGAGCGCCGATGTCCGTCTCTGCCGTGAACGAGGCGAGCGCCTGATTCGCGCCCCACTCGGCCGTGTTCGACGGTGAATCTCCCTTCGACACGACCGAGAGGTCCCGAAACCGGATGTTCGTCGCGAGATACGCGCCGGTCGCCTCGTCTTTGTCGCCGAGGTCGAACACCGGATGGACCGAGACGTCGTACGTACGCCCCTGCACGCCCTGAGCGATATTTCGGTCGTGGGTGGTCGCCTCGTACCCCACCGCCTCCCACTCGTCGACCCACCCTGCCTTCGGGACCGTCCCGACCGTCTCCTCAGTCGGCGGGGGGTAGACGGGACGCCCGTCGTCATCTTTTGGGTGGTCGACCGTCAGCGGCTCGCCCGCTTGGGAGTCGGCCGCCTTCCGGAGTTCGTCGGCCGTGAAGAGAACGGGCGTCCCGTCATCCATATGGAGGATGTCCCCCGCGGCGACAGCGACCCCGCCGAAGCGATACGGCGGGCCGTCATCGTCATCTGTGCTTGCGGTCAGTCGAGCTGTCCGGGCGGACACCCGGAGGTCATGGCTGTCTCTGGTATCGCTCATGAATCACTCACTCAGAAGTTCTTGACATCCCGAAGTTCGACGTCGCCGGTCGTCGGCGTAGTCTGTGCCGTAATTGTAAACCGAAGCCACGGCCATCCCTCGGACAACAACACTGACTCGACTTGCGTGGTCGAATCCCCGGCCGTGACGAGCTTGGTGTCTGCGTCGGGGTCGTTCGTCTCACCACCGATGGGGAGTGTCTCGGGATAATCGAACGTAGCTCCGTCGAAGTCGTCCGTTCCTTCGAGCGTGATGTGAATATCGGCGTCGAGCGTGTTGATAAAGCGATACAGGACCGCGCCTGTACTCCCGCGTTGAGGGACGATGACTTTCGTCTCACTCTGGTCGCGCGGGCTAGTGGTCTCCTGCGTCTTTGTGTCTAAGTTTGACATTGATCTGGTCTCAAGTATGATGTCCTCTGTTGAATGCCCGTACCGTGCGTGATCGAGTCGTATTTTCATCTACCAATACTTGCCAATTACGCGAGGTCGTTCTGACCGACGCTTTAGTTGCGCTCATGTCACGCGGTCGAGCGTTGTTTGCTGCGTGTCGCCGACGACGGGAATCCAGGTACAGCGGCAGTTCTTGTGGACGGGAATCCGCCCCCGAGCGTCGTCGATGGTGTACGTTGACCCCGCCAGCGACCGACAGACGACGCAGACGCGGTTATCACCTGCCGTGAGGTGTTCGACTTCGGCGGCGACGCCTTCGACGCCGTACTCCTCGTACCGAGTCAGCGCCTCCTCGTTGTACGATTCGATGACTTTCGTCCGAGCGAGGTTCTCAGCCCACGTTATCGCGACGTCAACGCGTTTGTTCAGCCGTCGCGCTATCTTCCGTGGGTTCTCACCAGCGACTAACCCTCGGGTTAGTTCCTCCCGGATTTCGTCCTCGAGATTCTCCGTGATGCCCTGAAGGTCGCTGTAGGCCTGCGTGTACAACTCACGAAGTTGTCGCTGTGGAAGCGGGAGGTCGAACGACGCCTCTAAAACATCGCTCTCGGCACCGGCACGGGCGAGGCGGCGACTGCCATCGTCCCAGCCGCGCTTTGCGGCCGCCCGGATGTACGCGCCAGTGTAGTGTCCGCCAGCCCGAACGGTCGGGCCGCTGGCGACTTCGAGGACGCCCTCCGCGATCTGTTTCGAGAGCCACGCGTTGAACGCCGGGATCGCACCCTCGTCGCGCTTCGTCTCAAAGTCGGTCTCGTCGACCGGGGCGATGTCGTCCGCCTCGGCGATGAGTTCGTGGGTGCGCTCGCGCTCAGACGCCGACGCCGTCACTTCGGCCTGGGCGTCTTCCCGGAGGTCGAAGAAGTCGTATTCGTAGCCGACCGTCGCTCGAATCGCCCCCTTGAGTGCGCGGAATCGACGGGTAAGTGCAGGCCGGAACTCGGATTCTCGGAGTGATTTGGTCGCTGTCGGATCGGACGAATTGTGCAGTGGGGCCGCGGCGTCGGCGACCGCCATCTATCCGTCGACTTGCCCGCCGTCGTTCATGAGTCGCTGGCGTTGCTCTTCGTCAAGCGCCTCTACGTCGGCGGGCTCGACATCGTCGACCGCCCCGTCGGGGAGATCGGGAACCTCGCCCGTGTCGAAATACTCGCGCCACTCCTCGGACGTAAAGCCGGGGATGAGTGTGTCGAACGTCTTGGCGGCCCGGCCACGATTCGCCCGAATCTCGGACTCGTCTATCGCCGAGACCTCCGCGAGTGGCTCCCACTCGGCGTCAAAGCCACCACCGTCCGGCGGCGGGAGAATACCGAGGTCGACACACCGCTGGAGTGGCCGGCGGACGAGTCGTGGCGTGACGTGCTGGGTGCGGATCTCACCGACCTTACCGTACCACTCTTTGATGTCCTCGGTCGTCGCCCGCTCGCCCGTCTCATTACCTTTGAGGACCGACTGCGGGATGCCCGTCTGCGCCGAGAGGGCTTGCACTTCGCTGTCGA
>JBEPXT010000203.1:0-4599 GCA_041641795.1 Salinigranum sp. | reverse complement strand
ACGGCCGCCGGGACGCGGACCGAACCGACGCCGACGCCCGTCCCCGGGTTCGGCGCCTCGGCGGCGCTGGCCGCCGTGCTGGCGGTCGCGCTGATCGCACGCGGACGATTCGGGCGAGGCTGAGCGGACGCCCGAAGACTGGTTCGGAGGGACGGTCGGACCGACGGACGAACCGCCGGTCTCCGGTCCGCCGGCGGAGCGCGGTTCGCGGACGAGTCAGTCGCCCGCGGAGGACGCTCGCTACCCGGTCGGGTTCGTCGCGTCCGCCTCGTCCTCGGATAGCTGGTCGAGCGGCCCGTCCCACGCCTCCAGGCCGCCGGCCATGCTCTCGACGGTGGCGTCGGTGCCCTCGAAGGAGTCGATGAGCCTGGCCGCCTGCACGCTCGCCTGCCCGTGGGGACAGACGGTCACGATGTGGTCCGCGTCGGCGAGCGACTCGACGCGCGCCGGTATCTCGCCCATCGGAACGTTTCGGCTCCCGGGGATGTGTCCCCGGGCGAACGCCCGACGGGACCGGATGTCGACGACCGTCGGCGGGTCCCCGGCGTCGATGCGCTCGGCCACCTCGTCCGGGTCGATTTCGCCGTCCATACCGGTCTCAGCCGGTGGCGATGCTTAAACGTAGTGACCGGCGCCGGCGCTCAGATGAGCCCCTCCTCGCGGGCCAGGAGAATCCCCTCGACGGTGGCGTCGTTGGTCGGGTTCTCGCGGGCGACGCGGACGACGTCCCCGACGGGGACCGACCGGACCGTGAGAAACTCGTTGTCGTCGAGTCGCTGGTCCCCGGGCGCGAGTCCGTCGGCGAAGACGAATCCGCGGCGGTGGCGCATCGCGCCCGTGGCGGTCCAGAACTCCTGGAGGAGTGCCGTGCTCGACGGGTCGAATCCGGTCTCCTCGCGGAGTTCGCGCTCGGCGGCCGCGGTGAACGACTCGCCGTCCTCGACGATGCCGGCGGGGAGTTCCAGCTGCGTCTCGCGGACCGTCGGCCGGTACTGCTCGACGAACAGGACTTGGTCGTCGACCACGGCCACGACGACGACGGCGGTGGCCAGTTCGACCCAGTAGTACCGTTTCTCGGACCCGTCCGGCTGCTCGACCAGGTCGTACCCGGCGGTGAACCACCCGGTCTCGTACTCCGGGACCGATTCGACGACGGTCCACTCTGGGTCGGCGAGGGGTTCGTACCGGCGGCCGTCGTCCGGATGGCGTGGCTCGGTCATGACTGTCTGACCTCGACTCGGTACCGCTGGCCCTTGAATTCGACGCGGACGCCCCCGTCGACTCGCGCCTCGGGCGCCCTGGTCGCCAGGGCGCCCACCTCGTCGAACGGCGAGTGGGTGAACGCCTCCTTGAGACCGACCGGTCCCCGGCGGTAGCCGTCCGAGCGACCGTCCGGCGCAGTCAGCGCCGCCGTCAGGTACGGGTACCGGCGCGGCGACACCCCGGTGACGTTCGCGGCGGGGGCCGTCTCGTTCGTCGGCGTCGCCGCGAGGTAGTACGGGTCGCCGGAGCCGAGATACGAGGGGAGCGCACCCAGCGCCAGCAGAGCCAGGCCGACGAGGACGAACGCCGCGAGGACCCGGCGGGTTATCTGTCGCACGGCGGGGGTTGCGGTGGCGTCGCTAAACGGGTTTCGTTCGCCGACGGGCGTCTCAGGCGGGTCCGGCGCCGCCGTCGGCGGGCGACGACGAATAGAGGCGGGTCCGGCGCCGCCATCGGCGGGCACAGACGACAGCGGCGAGTCGGGGGCCGTCAGAGCACGTCCCGGTAGACCCGTCCGAACGCCTGGCGCCTGAGCGTCTCGACGGCCGCCTCGGGTTCGTTCTGGAACGTCGCCGCCACGACGGTTTCCGAGACGGGCGCCGGGTGCCACGCGATCCGGTCGACGTTCTCGCTGCCCGTCTGCTGGACCTCGTAGGACGGGTGGTCCTCGCACCAGGCGTCGAACTCCTCGCGGTCCCCGACGTGGACGCGGAGGTGTGACGCGAACAGGGCGTCCCTGGCGGTTTCGACGACGTCGCTGGTCACCCTGTCGCGGTACTCCGCCCGGTCGAAGCCCATCGCCCGCGCCGCCTCCCGGACGACGACCCTGGCGGGGCGACCAGCGCTCTCGTATCGCTCTCTGACCTCCGCGACCGTCTCGGGGGCGTACAGTCCCGTCGTCTCCATGGTCCGACTGTCGGCGCCGCGGGTTACGAGTCTTTCCTGTCGGCGGCGTCCTCGTCCGCCGGCAAGTCGGCCGCCGTGTCGTCGGCCGCAGTCGGCGCCTCGTCGGCCGCGCGGTTTCGTTCTCGGGTGAGCGCCTGCGCGTCCCGGAGGATTTCCCGGGCCGTCGCGTCGAGCGACTGGCCGCCGCCCTGGGCGTACCGACCCGGGTCGGAGACGGGCGGGTGGTGCCCGTCGGTCGTGTCCTCGAACACCCCGTCGAACTCGGTCTCCGCGGCGAACTCGGCCACCCGGTCGCCCAGCGACTCGGGGGTCTCCTGCGCCCACCCGGGGACGGCGTCGTCCAGCCACGTCTCGTGGTCCTCGTTGCGGAGCATCGCGGTGAACGCCAGGTGGTTCGCCAGGTGTTCGGCGTCCTGCTGTGGCGCGTCGCAGACGGGACAGGCGTATCCCATGGAACGCAGGTGGGCGCGCAGGCGGGAAAAGCTCCCGTTTCCGCCCGGCGTCACGTCGGCTCGTCGTCCAGGCGCTCGCGAGAGCGCGCCGACCGCGACCGGGAGGCGTGCCACTCGGCGGTGTCGACGACCATCACGAGGGCGTCCTCCCCGTCCTCGTAGTACCGCGAGATGCGCCGGAGCGGTTCGAAGCCGGCGCTCCGGTACAGCGAGAGCGCCGCCTCGTTGGTCTCCCGTACCTCCAGTTTCACCAGCGCCGCGCCCTCGAACGAGAGGGCGGACAGCCCTCGCTCGAGGAGCGCCCGCCCGAGTCCGTTCCCCCGCGCGTCCTCGCGGACGGCCAGGTCCTTCACGTGCCCGATGGGCCGGCCGGCGTTCGCGGCCAGGTCGCTGACGAGGTAGCCGAGTATCTCGCCGTCGCGTTCGGCGACGAGAAAGCCCGATTCGCCGAGGAACTGCTCGAAGGCGGTGAACGGCCAGGGCTGGGAGAAGCAGGCCTGCTCGATTCTGACCACCGCGAGCAGGTCCGCCCGCTGCGCCGGGCGGATGGTGACGTCGGCGAGGGCGGACACGGGGGAGTCTACGGCGGGTACTCGCAAAAGCCCGGCGGCAGGATACGCTGTCGACAGCCACGAGGCGCGACCCTGAGCCGCGACGGCCCACGACCCGAGCGCAGGCGCGAAATCGACGGCGTGAGGCGGTCTCGGGAGGTACGCGACCGCCGGGCCGGACGCATTCGGACCGTAGAAATCGGGGAGCCCCGACCGCAGCGATTCGGGCCAAAAGAGACCGCAGAACCAGGGAGAACGGAGACCGCAGAAGACGCGAGCGCGAACGCGAGGTCGTCAGTCAGTCAGTCAGTCGTCCGCGGGCGCGGCGCCGCCGCTCTCCTCGAACTGCTGTTTGGTCCAGGAGAGTTTGCCGCCCGCGGCCAGAATCTCGCGCTCGCGTTCGGAGGCGTCCAGGCGGGCCGTGGCCTCCCAGTCGTCGTTGACGCGGACCGTGAACTCTTCTTTCCCGCTTTGCACCCCCTCGGCGACGTCGTCGACGATTTCGACGGTGTCGCCCTGGTCGATTCGCTCGTAGGTGTCCTCGTCGATGGTGAGCGGGACGAGACCGAAGTTGAACAGGTTCGCCTTGTGGATGCGGGCGAAGCTCTGGGCGAGGACGCCCTCGATGCCCAGGTACATCGGGCAGAGGGCCGCGTGTTCGCGCGAGGAGCCCTGCCCGTAGTTCTCACCGGCCACCAGGAAGCCGCCGTCGGACTGCTTCGCGCGCTCGGCGAACGTCTCGTCGACGCGCGAGAGGGTGAACTCGGAGAGCTTCGGCACGTTCGAGCGGAACTTCAGGATGTCGCTCGTCGCCGGGATGATGTGGTCGGTGGTGATGTTGTCGTCCATCCGGAGCAGGACGTCGCCGGCGAGGTGCGAGTCGAGCGCGTCCTTCAGGGGAACGTCGCCGATGTTCGGGCCCTTGATGAGTTCGTCGTCGACTGCCTCGTCGGGGCGGATGATGTCGGTGTCCGACCCGTAGTACTCGTCGGGCATCTCCAGGCCGGGGGCCTCCATGTCGCCCAGTTCCTCGGCGAGGTCGCGCGGGTCGACGATTTCGCCCGTGATGGCCGCCGCGGTCGCCACCTCCGGCGAGCAGAGGTAGACGTTGTCGTCCTCGATACCCGACCGGCCCTCGAAGTTCCGGTTGAACGTGCGCAGCGAGACAGAGTTCGAGGCGGGGACGTGACCGATGCCGATGCACGCCCCGCAGGTGGCCTCCGAGAAGTTCACGCCCGCGGCCATCATCTCCGCGGTCCAGCCCTCGCGCGCCAGCATCTCCGAGGCCTGCTTGGACCCGGGAGCGACTATCATCTCGGTGGCTTTGTTGACCTCCCGCCCCTCAAGCATCTTCGCGGAGGGGAGGATGTCCTCGTAGGCGCCGTTGGTACAGGAGCCGATGATGACCTGGTCGACTTCGGTGCCCG
>JBEPXT010000202.1:0-4609 GCA_041641795.1 Salinigranum sp. | reverse complement strand
TCGACATCAGCCCCCTGGACATTCTCCAGATGCTCGGGCGCGCCGGCCGCCCCGGCTACGACGACGTCGGGTACGGGTGGGTCATCGCCGACCGGTCCGACGCGGACCGGTACCGCCGCCTCCTGGACGAGGGGACCGAGATAGAGTCGCGCCTCGCGGCCGACCTGGACTCGCACCTGAACGCCGAGATAGCGATGGGGACGATACGCGATCTCGACGACGTCCTCTCGTGGCTCGAGACCACGTTCTACTACGTTCGCGCCCGGTCGCGCCCGGACGAATACGACTTCGAGAATCTTCGGACCTCCGTCGGGGAGACTCTCGAATCGCTGGTCGACCGCGGGTTCGTCACCACCGGCGACGACCTGGGCGTCGAGGCCACCACGCTCGGGCGTCTCGCCTCCAAGTACTACCTCAGGCTGGCGACCGCCCGCCGGTTCAAGGACCTCTGTGAGCGCGACCGCATTACGGTCGACGACGTGCTGGAGGCCGTCGCCGGCGCCGCGGAGTTCCACAGCGTCTCCCCGCGGCAGGCTGAACTCGACGCGGTCGAGTCGGTCCTGGGCCGGACGGAGTCGCCGCTGGAGGGCGGCCCCCGGAAGGTGCTGGCGATTCTCCACGCGAGCATGGCGAACTCGACGCCCGCCGAACTCCGGAGCGACGCGTGGATAATCAGGCAGAACGCGCTCCGCCTGCTGTCGGCCCTCCGCGAGTTCCTCGACCGGTTCGCCGGCACCCGCGCGGCGAACCTCGCTCGCAGAACCGAAGCCCGGGTCGAACACGGCGTCAGTCGGGACGCCGTTGCCCTGACCGCCGTCGACGGCGTCGGCGCCACTCGCGCGAGCAAACTCGCCGCCGGCGGCCTCCGCTCTCCGCGGGACATCGTCGACGCGGGGGCCGCAGAACTCACCCGGGCGGGCCTCTCGGAGGGCGTCGCCGAACGCGTCGTGGAGAGCGCCCGGGGGATGCCGGCCATCCGGGTCGAGTGGGGTGCCTTCCCCGATTCCATCGCGGCGGGCGAGAGCGAGATGTGCGAGGTGACCGTCCGGAACGCGGGCGGCGGCGCCCGGGTCGGCATCCGCGTCACCGTCAACGACGTCGAGATGAGCCAGAAGCGGACCTACCTCTCTGACGTGACCGCCGTTCCGGTCGGGGTGTTCGGGGCCGACGCCGACGCCCTCGACTTCCGGGTCGAGGTCACCTTCCCGGACCTGCCGCTGTTACCGCACGCCGCCTCGAAGACGGTCCGCGTGAGGTAGCCCCGGACACCGGGGCGGGTTCAGAGTCCCCACGCTCGACAGACGTTCATCAAAAGGTGAACTTAATCGCCGCCGTCGACGAGTTCCAGGATGGTCGCACGCAGGTCCTCGGCCGAGTCGACGACCCGGTCCGCGGCCGAGAGGTCCGACTCGGCGTTGTGGCTCTGTCGGAAGGCGATGGCGTAGGTTCCCGCCCGGGCGGCGGCGAGCACTCCGTTCTCGGAGTCTTCGACGACTGCACAGTCCGCGGGTTCGAGACCGAGTTCCGACGCGGCGTACTCGTAGACGTGCGGTTCGGGCTTCCCCTGGGCGTCGATGTCCTCGGTGCTGACGACCAGGTCGAATACGTCCCGTTCGAATCGGTCGACGACGAGTTCGATCCAGTCGCGCGGCGCCGACGAGACGAGACCGACGGTCACGTCCCGGTCCCGCAGTTCGTACACCAGGTCCTCGACGCCGGGATTGAGCTCCGCGCGTTCGGTGTACAGCTCCTCGGCGACGCGCTCGTACATCGACTCGAACTCCTCTCGGTCCACGGCCATCTCGTAGTTCTCCGCCAGCACGTCGTACGACTCCCGGTAGTTGATGCCGGTGACGACGTCCGGGTCCGGGTCTCCGGAGGCGACGGCCTTCGGGAGAACTGTCTCCGCTTCGAGTTCCTGCCAGTGTTCCTCCGAGGCGACGATGACTCCGTCCATGTCGAACAGGACTGCGTCCATGTGGGTGCACTCGAAACGACCCGTCAAAAGCGTGTCCAGTTGACGGCCCCGGCCCGCGGACCGGACCACGTCCCCTCGAACCGCCACAGATACCCGTGAGGGGCGGAATTCGCGGGTCTGCCGCCGACAGTTCGGTACGACATTCACTCTACTTTTGATTTTCTTCCAACGTTACGGACCCTATATCTATCCGACTGGTGTCCAGACGAAGACGTACACAATGGATTCTGGAATACCTATCCCGAAACGCTCACTCGTCGTTTTCGGATGTATTCTCATACTCGTCGGGCAGGTGGCCGCGATTCCGGCCGCGGCGACGGCGGATAGCGAGTGGGGGACCGACCCCGGTAGCGAGACGGCGGGTCAGGCCCCGACCGCCGGTTTCGCGGCCCTGCTGGGCCAGACGGCGTCGCCGACGCCGACGCCGACACCCACACCAACGCTGACCGCGACGTCGACGCTGTCGCCGACGCCGACCCTGACCGATTCGCCGACCCCCACGCCGACCCTGACGGCGACGGCGACGGCGTCCCCCACGCCCACGTTGACGGCGACGCCGACACCGACGTTCACGCCGACACCGACGTTCACGCCGACGCCGACGCTCACCGCGACGGCCACGCTGACTTCGACTCGTACGTCGACGCCGACGCTGACGCAGACTGACTCGCCGACACCGACACCGACGCCGACGCCAACTCCTACCCCGACCGCGACTCCCACGCCGACTTTGACGCAGACCGATACGCCGACGCCGACACCGACCCCGACGCCGACGCCGACGCCGACACCGACCCCGACGCCGACACCGACGTTCACGCCGACGCCGACTTTGACGCAGACCGATACGCCGACGCCGACGCCGGAACCTACAGACTCGCCGACGCCGACGCCGGAACCTACAGACTCGCCGACGCCGACGGATACCCCGACGTCGTCACCCACTGCGACACCGACATCGTCGCCGACGGACTCTCCGACATCGTCGCCGACGGACTCTCCGACGTCGTCACCTACTGCGACACCGACGGCCACGGAATCGTCGTCAGGTGGCGGGTCCTCGGACGATGACGACGACGACGACGATTCCTCCGGCGGGGATTCCAGTCGCAGTACTGCAACGCCCACGGACTCGCCGACACAGGCGCCGACGCCCACCTCGACTCCCGGAACGCCGTCCCCGAGCGAGGCACTCGCCAACGGAACGTCGACTCCGGGAACGACGGTTTCGGCGCCGTCCGTGAGCGTCACCAACGTCTCGGCCTCGCCGAAGGTCGTCGAGGCCGGGAACTCCACCGACATCGAAGTCACCGTCCGGAACCGGAAGGAGACGGCCGCGAAACAGACGGTTCGGCTCCACCTGTTCGGCGAAGTCGTGAACGGCCGAACCATCTCCGTCCCGGCGAACGAGAAGCGCACCGTCACGTTCTCTCACCAGATTGTCGAATCCGGGACGTACACCGCACGCTCGGGCGACGAATCCACCAAGATTCGCGTCCAGAACAGTAACGGTTCCTCGACGCCGACGACCTCCGGCGCGTCCAGTTCCCTCCTGCCCGGACTGGGGGCCGGAATCGGCGCACTCGCCCTGGTGGTGTTCGCCCTCGTGACGGCCTTCAGCCTCCGCCAGTCCGACTGGCGATAGTAGCCGTCTCGGGGCCTGCGCGCTCCGCTTCGCGCTTCCAACCGCCGTCCGGTTCTGGTTTGGTTCTCCGAGGGTTTTCGTACGAAGACGGGACCACTCCGCGGCATGACGGACGTGATGCGAGTGTTCGCGGGCGAGTGTACGACCATCTTCGAGGGGGCGCGGGAACGAACCCAGCACGGCCACGTGGTGGTGCTCGTCAAACCCGACCGGACGGTGCTGGTCCACGACGCCGACGGCTATCAGCCAGTCGCGTGGCTCACGCGCCCCGACTCGCTGACGGTCGAGGCGAACGCCTCGGTCGACGAGTCGGTGCCCCCCGACAGCGCCGAACGCACGGGCGGGGGATTCGGCATCACCGCCCGCGCAGGGGACCAGACGCTCCGGGTGGTCGCCCACCGGACGTTCGGGTCGGCCCAGTATCCGACCGCCCCGGCGGGCATCCCCGTCGGCCCCTGCCCCGCGTGCGGCGGGGTGCTCGTCCGCACGGGTGGGGAGGTGGCCTGTCTCGACTGCGGGGACCAGTATCCCCTCCCGTCCGGCGCCTCAGTGCTGACGTCGACCTGCGCGGACTGCGGGCTCCCGACGATGCGCGTCGAGCGCGGGAGCGCGTTCGAGGTGTGTCTCGACAGGGGCTGTGACCCCCTCGACGAGCGGGTTCGGGAACGATTCGACGACGAGTGGACCTGTCCGGACTGCGGAGAGAGCCTGCGCGTCCGTCGCCGGGGCGGCGGCCTCTTTCTCGGGTGCGACGGGTATCCGGACTGCGAGGCGTCCTTCTCCGTACCCGCCGGCGTCGCCGTCGAGCGCTGTGAGTGCGGACTGCCGGTCTTCGAAACCGACGCGGGCCGGCGATGCTTGGACGCGACGTGCGACCGACCGGCTGACTAGCGCCGACGGCTCCGTATGTCAGAGCGTATCAATGAGCGCCCGTGACTTTCTGGTTTAATTCTCCGATTGTCCACGTATGGCGGCCCATAGTAATC
>JBEPXT010000201.1:0-4683 GCA_041641795.1 Salinigranum sp. | reverse complement strand
GGCAGGTCGTCGATGAGGACGACGGCCTCGCCGTCGATGACCTGGTCGGGGTCGTCGTCGTCGTCGCCGGCGTGGACGGAGGTGGTCAGGCGGTAGCGCGCGTCGCCGAGGTCTTCGACGATTTCGACGACGGCGGTGACGCGGTCGCCGATGTCGACGGGCGCGAGAAAGCGGAGGTCCTGCGAGAGGTAGATGGTGAGGCCGGGCAGGCGCGCGAGCGCGGCGCTGATGAGCCCCGATGCCAGCGTCCCGTGGACGATGCGGCGGCCGAATCGGGTGTCCTCGGCGAACTCGTCGTCGAGGTGGAGGCGGTTGGTGTCGCCGGAAACCTGTGCGAACGCGCGGACGTCCTCGTCGGAGAGGACCTTCGAGAAGCGGACGTGGTCGCCGACGGAGATGTGTTCGGGCGACTCGACGGTGCGCTCTACCGACCACGACTCCTCGACGTACGCGAGTTCCTCGGTGCCCTCGCCGCGGTCCGCCGAGTCGAGCGTGTCGTCGACGGCGGACTCGTCGCCCGACGAGTCGTCGCCGTGCTGGGCCCGCCGCATCGGGAAGAACGCCCGGTTGGCCTCGGCGACGCCCTGGTACATGTACTTGACACTGTTCGTGAGATGCCTCGTCGAACTGACCCACGCGGACGCAAAGTCGGCTACGGGGTCGTTCGGTCCGTGTTCCTGTCCATCCATGCTGGTGAGTCTCCGTGTGTTCGGGTAAAGGTGTTGTGTCTTTTCACACGACGCGTTGCCGTGCGGTCGTTCGGCGTTCACCGACGGTTCGCACTCCCGATTCATATGGGTTTGGTATTGACTGGTTCTCATTGGTTTTCAGTGGTAACAGAAGTAAGACTTATCCGCGTGGCACCCGTTCGTCCCACCAAGGATGACGGACGATGAAACCGCCGGCAGCCCGATGTGGCCTCCGAACATGTTTGCACGGCAGTTCCAGCAGGCGAGCGAGGAGATGGTAGAGCAGCAGAGCGAACTGTTCAAGAAGATGCTCTCTGCCGGTGCCGGAGGCGGCTTCGACGGATTCTCGCAACTCGGTGCGATGAGCATGGGCACCGCGATGTTCAAGACGCGTGTCCAGAGCGGCGGCCGCATCAGCATCCCCGACGCCGAGCGGGAAGCCCTCGACATCGACGAGGGCGACATCGTCCAGACTATCGTCATCCCCATCAAACGCAACCGGTGATACCAATGAGCGCCAGGAACCCCATGAACGCGATGTTCGAGATGCAGCGGTCTATGATCAAGAGCGGCCAGACGGCCGTCGAAAGCAGCGTGAAGCTCCAGAAGGCGGCGTCCAGCGCCTTCGTCGAGAGTCTCGATACGACGAAGTCGGTCCAGAAGAGCGGCGTCGCGCTCAGCAAGCAGGCCTGGAACGCGTACTTCGACGCCCTCGAAGGTGCGCTGCCGGCCGAGACGCTCGACGAGGCCCGCTCGGTCGTCGACGAGCAGTACCAGGTTCTCGACGAGGCCCACGACGAAGCGTGGGAGTCCTACGAGGCGGCCCTCCGCGAGAGCCTCGACTCCTACGACGAACTGACCGACGCGCAGGTCGAGATGATGCACGAGACGTTCGACGCACTCCTGGAGGCCAGCGAGGAGGCCGAGTCCATGGCCCAGCAGACGGCCGAATCGGTCGAGCACGTCGGCGAGTCCGTCGAGCAGGCCTGACGGACAGAGTTTAACTCACTCCCCTATTTGATAACAGACGATGACCAACCAATCGAGTAGCGATTTCGCGGAGATGGAGAACTTCGTCGAGCGCATGACCCAGTCCTACATGCAGGCCGTCGAGCAGAACCTCGACGCCCAGACGGCCTTCGTCGACTCCTGGTCGGAGTCGTTCGAGGAGATGTTCGCCGACGAGAACGTCGAGGACGGCTACGAAGGGTCGCTCCGCGCCTACGAGGCGTGGATGAACGCCGCCGAGCAGTCCTTCGAGCGTATGGGCGACGCGATGGACGGCGAGCGCGTGGAACTCGAGGAGTTCCGCGACATCTGGCTCAACGCCGCCAACCGGGCGTTCAAGGAGACGATGGCGACGACCGCCTTCGCCGCGGCCACGGGTCAGAACCTCGACGACATGCTGGACCTCCGGCAGCAGATAAACGAGCTGTCCGAGGAGACGCTCCACGGCTACGGCTTCGCCACCGAGGGCGACGTGCGGGAGGTCGGCGAGCGTCTCGTGGAGATAGAGCGTCGACAGCACGCGATTGAGGAGAAACTCGACCGACTCCTCGAGGAGCAATGAACCTCTGGACGTTCCCCGTCGACGCGCAGCGCCGGTTCTGGGAGCGCGCAGAAGAGACCGTCGAGAACACAGCCGTGTCACCGGACCGCATCGAGACGATGGCGGAAGTCGAGGTCGGACAGACGCCCAGCGAGGTAATCTACGAGGAGAACAAGCTCCAGTTGCTCCGGTACGAGCCAGTCGTGCCGGAGTCCGAGCGGAAAGACGTCCCGATTCTGATCGTCTACGCGCTCATCAACCGGCCGTACATTCTGGACCTCCAGCCCGACCGGAGCGTGGTCCGTCGGCTGCTCGAATCGGGCTTCGACGTCTACCTCATCGACTGGGGAGAGCCGTCGGTGCTCGACGCGTCGCTCTCGCTGCAGGACTACGTGACGCGGTACATCGACAACTGCGTCGACGAGGTCCGCGACGACGCGGGCGTCGACGACGTCAACCTCCTCGGGTACTGCATGGGCGGCACCATGAGCGCGATGTACGCGTCGCTCTACCCCGAGAAAGTCCGGAACCTGGGGCTGATGGCGGCGGGCCTCTGCTTCTCGGGGACCGGCGGCGTGCTCGAACTCTGGGGCGAGGACGACTACTACGACCCAGACGAACTCGCCGAGACGTTCGGGAACGTCCCCGCGGAGTTCCTGGACGTCGGGTTCGCGCTGATGGACCCGGTGAACAACTACGTCACCAAGTACGTCCGCCTGTACGAGAACATGGAGGACGAGGACTTCGTCGAGAACTTCGCCCGGATGGAGCGGTGGCTCTCCGACGGCATCGACGTCGCTGGCGAGGCCTACCGCGAGTTCCTGGTGGACATCTACCAGGAGAACAAACTCTACCGGAACGAACTCGAAATCGGCGGGCGGACGGTCGACCTGGAGAACATCACGATGCCGGTGTTGCAGATTATCGGCGAGTACGACCACCTGATTCCGCCGGAGGCGAGTCGTCCCTTCAACGACCGCATCGGGAGCGACGACACGAAGATCATGGAGGCGTCGACCGGCCACATCGGCCTGTCCGTCTCCCGGTCGTCCCACACTGACCTCTGGCCGTCCGTCGCCGAGTGGTTCGCCGAACGGTCCGTCGTCGAGGAGACGGCGACAGACGACGGCGAACAGGCGGCCGGCGCCGTGGAGGGCGCCGACACCCCGCCGGCACCGCCGGAGGACACCTCGTCCGAGGCCGACCCCGGCGAACCCGCATCCGACGAGAGCGCCGAGGAGGACGCCGGTGCGGGCGAAGCGCACGATGAGGGCGAGGACCACGAGGGCCACGAAGACCACGAGGAACACGCCGACGCGGCCGAGGTGTCGGAGGCGGAGACCACCGCGGCCGACGACCTGCAGTCCATCCGCGGCGTCGGGACGAGCTACGCCGACCGACTCCGCGAGGCGGGCGTCGAGTCCGTCACGGACCTCGCCGAGGCCGACGCCGCGTCGCTCGCAGAGCGCATCGAGGTCAGCGAGGAACGGACCACCGACTGGATTCAGCAGGCGCGCGACCGGCAGGACTGACGGGGTCTCCACCCGAATCCTTTTGAGGACTTCTCCTCACTATTCCGTCAGCGCGACGCCGCCGGCGTTCGCTCCGGCCGAGGTGGCGACCGGGCGAACACTCGGCCGACGGGTCGCTTCCCACACCGAGCGACTACCCAATTATGACACTAGAAGGCAGAACCTGTTTGATAACGGGCGCATCGAGGGGTATCGGTCGCGGCATCGCCGAGGAACTCGCCGACCAGGGCGTCAACGTCGCCGTCAACTACCGGTCCTCCGAGGCGGAGGCGCAGGCGGTGGTCGAGGCGATCGAGGACGACGGCGGCGACGCCATCGCGTGCCAGGCGGACGTAACTGACTTCGAGGCAGTCGAGGCGATGCGGGAGCGAATCCACGACGCGTACGGTCCCATCGACATCCTCGTGAACAACGCCGGCATCAACCTCGACACCTCGTTCGCACGCATGAGCCAGGACGAGTGGCGGAAGGTCATCGACGTCAACCTGAACGGGATGTTCAACTGCACGAAGGTGTTCTTCGGCGACATCAAGACCTCCGACCAGGGGCGTCTCATCAACGTCTCCAGCATCGTCGGCAAGCAGGGGAACTTCGGGCAGGCGAACTACGCGACGGCGAAAAGCGGCATGTTCGGGTTCACTCGCACCCTGGCGCTGGAACTGGCACCGACCGGGTCGACAGCCAACTGCATCGCGCCCGGGTTCACCCGGACGGACATGCTCTCGGAGGTCAGCGACGAACTCCAGGAGCGGATACTCGCGGAGATTCCCCTGGGGCGGTTCGCCGAGGTCAAAGACATCACGGGACTCGTCAGGTTCCTCGCCAGCGAGGAGTCCTCGTACATCTCGGGGGAGGTCATCGACGTCAACGGCGCGATGGACCTCTGAGCGCGACCCTGCGACTCGTTCCCGCG
>JBEPXT010000200.1:0-4699 GCA_041641795.1 Salinigranum sp. | reverse complement strand
GAGGTCGGCGAGGCGTCCCCGGTCGCCAACCAGACGGTCCGGGAGGCCGACCGCTTCGACTCGCTGACGTTCGCCGCCATCCTCAGAAACGGCTCCGTCGAGATTCCGCGCGGGGAGACCGTCATCGAACCCGGCGACCGCGTCGTCGTCATCGGGTCGCCCAGCAGCGTCCAGGAGTTCGCCACCTCGGTCGCGCCCGAGGAGTCGCCCGGCACCGCCGAGGAGGTGGTCATCGTCGGCGGGTCCGAAATCGGCTACCACGTCGCTCGACTGCTCGAAGACCGTGGGTTCAGCCCGCGACTCGTCGAACAGGACCACGACCGCGCGCGCAAACTGGCCGAGGACCTGCCGGGGACCGTCGTCATGGAGTCGGACGCGACCGACATGGAGTTTCTCGAACGCGAGCACATCGGCGACGCGGACATGGTCGTCTCGGCACTGGAGTCCGACGAGAAGAACCTCCTCGTCTCGCTGCTCGCGTCCCGACTCGGCACCGAACGGACCGTGGCCGTCATCGACACGACGGCCTACGTCGACCTGTTCGAGACGGTCGGCGTCGACGTGGCGGTCAGTCCGCGCGAGGTCGTCGCCGAGGAGATAACCCGGTTCACCCGCGAGGGGAGCGCCGAGAACATCGCGCTCATCGAGTCCGACAAGGCGGAGGTACTGGAGATAGAGGTCGACGAGGACAGCGTCCTCACCGACCGACCCATCCGCGAGTCGGTCCGGGAACTACCGGAGGGAGTCGTCGTCGGTGCCATCACCCGCGGCGAGGAGTTCGTCGTCCCGCGTGGTGACACGGTGGTCCACGCGGGCGACCACGTCGTGCTGTTCATCGACGCCGACATCGCCGACGACGTGACGCCGTTACTGTAAGCGCCCCCGCCGAGAGGCGGACTCTCCGGACCGCCGTGCCGAGTTGTCGGCGCAGTACGGTGATTCTTCCCACGAACGAGATACAGTAGTTTAAAGCCGGTCACACCAGTTCCTCGCGGTGTGCAACGACGGGAGTGTTCCGACGAGTGAGACTGCGTGTCGACTACCGGGCGAGTCTGAGTCTCGTCGGGACCGTGCTGAAGTATCTCGTCGTCCCGTTGCTCGTCCCAGTCGTCGTCGCCGTCGTCTACGGCGAGACGGTGGTCCCCTTCGTCGTCACGATGCTCGTGACGCTCTCGCTCGGACTGGGGTTAGAACGGCTCAGACCCGACCCGGACATCGGCGCGCGCGAGGGCTTCCTGATGGTGGCCGCGACGTGGTTCGCAGTCGCGGTCGTCGGGGCGATTCCGTACCTCGTCGAGGCGTGGGGCATCCCGCTGCTGGTCGACCCCGTCCACCCGACCTCGACGCTGCGGAGTCCGGCGAACGCGCTGTTCGAGTCGATGTCGGGCTTCACGACCACCGGAGCGACCGTGCTGGGCGACATCTCCTTCGGGACCCACACCCGCGGCATCATGCTGTGGCGGCAGTTGACCCAGTGGCTCGGCGGGATGGGCATCGTCGTCCTCGCGGTCGCTATCCTCCCGGAACTGTCCGTCGGCGGCGCGCAGTTGATGGACGCCGAAGCACCGGGGCCGGGCATCGAGAAACTCTCCCCCCGCATCGCGGAGACGGCCCGCGCGCTGTGGGGTGCCTACCTCGGCTTCACGCTGCTCGAGATTCTCCTGCTGTACGGCCTCCACGTCTTCGGGATGGCGCCGAACATGACCGCCTACAACGCCGTCGCCCACGGCCTGACGACGATGCCCACCGGCGGGTTCTCCCCGGAGGCCCGGAGCATCGAGGCCTTCTCTGCGGCCGTCCAGTGGGTCATCGTCCCGTTCATGATCGCCGCGGGGACGAACTTCGCGCTGTTCTGGCACGTCCTCACCGGGGAGCCGCGTCGACTGTTCGAGGACTCCGAGTTCAAGTTCTACGTCGGTGTGCTCGGTGTCCTCTCGGGACTGGTCGCACTCGTGCTGTTCACCGGCGACGCGATGCTGGCGTCCGCGCCGACCGCCGGGACGTTCGACCAGGCGTACCTCGACCGGTTCCGCGGGCTGATAGTCGGTGACGCCGAGGCGTCACTCCGCCAGTCGGTGTTTCAGGTCGTCTCCATCGTGACGACGACGGGCTACGCCTCGATGGACTTCAACGCGTGGTCGCCGCTCGGCCAGTATCTCCTGCTGTTCGCCATGTTCATCGGCGGGTCTGCCGGGTCGACCGGTGGCGCGGTGAAGATCGTCCGGTGGTACGTCATCCTGAAGTCGATTCGCCGGGAACTGTTCACGACCGCCCACCCCGACGCCATCCGCCCGGTCCGACTCGGTGGCCGTGCACTCGACGAACGGGCCATCCGTGGCATCTACGCGTTCACCCTGCTGTACCTCGTCGCCTTCTTCGTCGGGACGGGACTGCTGTTCCTCGATGCCGGTCGCATCGGCCAGTCGCTCTCGATTCTGGAGACGATGAGTGCAGTCGCCGCGACGCTCGGGAACGTCGGCCCGGGGTTCGGCGTGGTCGGCCCGATGGGGAGTTACCGCTCCTTCTCGGACGCCGGCAAGACGTTCATGGTGGTCCTGATGTGGATAGGGAGACTGGAGATTCTCCCGGTCCTCGTGCTCCTGACGCCGGGTTACTGGCGGCGCTGACCACCCCGCCCGGGCCGCCCGCCACACCGGGCAGGAGTCGGGGAATGTTCAGGTGGCTGAACGTTCTGCCGCCAGACCGACGGCAGGAGGGGTATCCCAAACCGTAAATACGATGACTGTGAACTGTCACCACGGTTCTTCGTCGGTCCACCGGACAACAACATTTAAAGCCCCCACGGACAAGTTAACAAATGGCATGATAGACCGACTAGAGAAAGAAGTCGATATGTTGGAACGGCACCTGCAGGTGTTGAAGATGGTCATCGAGAGCGAGCCTATCGGCATCGTGAAGATGTCCAACGAGACCGGGTACCCGCACCACAAGGTACGCTACTCGCTCCGCGTCCTCGAAGAAGAGAACCTCATCGAGCCGTCGAGTCAGGGTGCGATTACGACGGAACGTACCTCCGAGTTCGTCGACGAACTGGACGGGAAGATAGACGAGATCGTCACGAAGCTCGAGTCGATGAAAATCGAGTCGGCCGACGAGATCGAGAGCTAGAGTTCCGGTACGTTCAGGTGGAAGTCGCCGTTTCTCGTCTCGACTAGACAGAGGTGGAACCCCTGTTTTCTGGAGAGTTTGACGAAACTCTCGCGTTTGCTCCGACTGAGCAGTCCTCCGCTCGTCGCCTCCGACGCCGTCTCTAACGCCTCCGGCGCGAAGAAACTCGCCGTCACGAGGAAGCCCGCGCCAAGCGAGTCGCTCGTCTCGGCGAGTCGTCTGGCGTTCTCGACCAACTCCCGCATCATCGACTCGCTGGCCGCCTCGCGGGAGTCGTTGAGGTTCGCCACCAGCAGGGGGTTGCCCATCCGGTCGCGCAGTACCACGTCGAACCGCTGTTGCTCGCGGTGTTCCTCGCCGTTCTCGGTGTAGGTGATGGAGACCGTGCCGTTCAGTTCGGCGCGGTCTATCTTCGGAATCGCGTCGTACAGGTCCTGCAACTGGGCCTCGTGGCCGGTGTCGCGTATCTCGTACAGCAGGTCCTGCACGACCCAGCGGGCGAACCCGTACTCGATGCTCTCGTGGAGGAACGCCTCGTACGGCTGGCCGTCGACGTGGGCGTCCTCCGTCTCGAAACTCGTGTGGTGTTCGAGTCGGAGGTTCGTGTTGACCTCCTCGCGGTCGACCTGCCCGTCGTGGGCCTTCTCCAGCGTCCCGCCGCTCTTCGAGTCGTACCGGACGAAGAGGTTCGTCCCGTCGAGCGCCTCCCGCGCCGAGATGGCCCGCTCGGGGTCTGGCTGGTCGGCCCGCGCCTCGGCGAGTTCTGTCTCCAGTCGCTCGACCTGCGACTCCAGGTCGGCCACCCGCGAGTCGAGTTCCGACGCTCGTTCCCGAAGTTCGTCACGCTCCTCCCGGAGTTCCTCGCGCTCCTGTTCCAGCGTGTCGCGTTCCTCCCGGACGGACTCCAGTTCCGCCGCGACCTGCTTCCGGGCCTGCTCGGCCTCCTGTCTGGCTGCTTCGCTCGCGTCGAGTTTCTGTTTCAACTGCTCGGCCTGCTCCCGGGAGACACCGTTTCGCGCGGTCGCACCGCTGGCCTGTCGGTGCTGGTTCCGGCCGGTGCCCGACCCGCCGGTGGACCCCGAGGCACTGCCCGACTTGGAGCGGTCGGTCGCGGCGTCCCGGCCACGCTGGCGGCGACTCCGTCCGTCGGCGGCACCGGCCTGCGACCGCCCGCCCGTACTCTCGTCGGCGTCGTCGATAGACTCGTCGGGGTCGAGTGCGGGAATCGTCGTCGTCTCGCGCCACTCGTTTTCCGCCGAGAACACCGTCGCGTCCTCGTCGTCGTCCGCGGCCAGCGGTTCCGAGTCGGAACTCGTGTCGGCACTCACCGCGTCACCGACCGGGTCCGTCTCCGCGTCGTCCCCGAAGGTGACGTTCGACGCGGCCGCTCTCGACGACTCCGTCGCAGACGCTCCGTCGTCGGTCTCGTCCACGGACTCGCTGTCCGGTGTCGTCGTGGACCCGGTCGACTCCGGGGTCGCCTCGGACCCGTCGGCCGTGACGCCGGGTTCGGAGGCTCCGTCGTCGGAGGCGTCGGTTGGTTCGTCGCTCTCGGAGGTCCTCGCACTCT
>JBEPXT010000199.1:0-4728 GCA_041641795.1 Salinigranum sp. | reverse complement strand
CTCTCCGCCCGCTCCGTCCGTCCACTCGCCGTCGATGTACTGCCCGTGAGCGTCTGTCATGACGGGTTACTGTTGCGACGGCCGGAGAAAAAACTCCGGGTGGGCAGCGACGGCCGGGGTGCGCTCGCGGTCGGTGCATCCCGGTGCGGCGGCGCCGCCGGGGTGCGGACTCGTCCCGGAGTTTATCAGCGAAGACGGGACCAGACCGCCCGTGTCCTGACGACGGGCGCGAACCGGTCGAGGCGGGTGCGGAGCGCGCCGGTTCGCGACGCGGACGCCGACCCGGCGCCGGCGTCCCAGCGCTCCCTGCACGCTATTCGCTGCCGACGGTGCGCAACGGGGGCGCCGGGGCCGGGGCGTCGTGGGGTCGGGCGTCGGCCTGTTCGGGGTTCCGGGCCGGTGGGTCCGGCGGGACAGGCGTCGTCGGATTCGAGGATTCCACGGGCACCGAGCGCGCATCAGGAGGCGCGCTTCTCTATCTCGCCTTTGACCGCGGCGGCGTCGAAGTCGTGGTCCGGGCGGATGTTGACGAAGTCGAGGAACTCGCGGGCCGCCAGCAGTTCGTCCACGGTGTAGGCGCTCGTGGCCGCGCGGACGGTCGCTTTCGGGCCGATGAGCGGTTCCAGCGCCGCCAGTCCGCAGGCCAGGTCGTACGACAGTGCGTCCTCGCGGCCCTCCTCGCGCACGCTGGTCGCGTCGATGAAGTACAGGTCGCCGTCGAGAATCAGGACGTTCTCGGCCCTGAGGTCGCCGTGTGCCATGCCGTGGTCGTGGAGCGTCCTGAGGGCGCGAAAGAGGTCGGGCGCCAGCGTCTCCTCTCGCTCCCGGTTCAACTCGTCGAGCGCGCGGTACTCCGGGAGGTACTCCAGGACGACGACGCCCAGTCCGTCGATTTCCAGGGCCTCGACTGGCTCCGGCGCGTTCAGGCCGATGTCGCGCATCTTGCTCGTCGCCTCCAGTTCGTGCTGGGCCATCTGGTAGGGCGTCCCGAAGTGCTCGAAGAATCCCACGGTGCCACTCGAGAACGCCCCGAGGTTGCGACTCGTCGTGAACAGGGCGTGGACCAGCGAGTTCTGCCTGGAGATGATCTTCACGAACCACTGCTCGTCGAGGACCATCGGCGTCGAGAGCCAGTTGTCGGCGTCGAGAAAGCGAACGTGCACCTCCTCGCGGTCGTACCGCCGAGCGAGTTCCCGAACCACCCCCTCTAACCGGGACCACTCGACCCGACCGCGGAGGAGTTGCCGCAGTTCCATGCCCGGAACTCACGACACGAAACCGTATAAATCGTCACGACCCCTCGCAGGTCACAAGAGCTATAGTCGTGGTGGGGCGGCGGCGTGACGACCGAGCGACTGCGCTGACTTTATTGTCGGTCCATCACGTACGATGGTCATGGATTTCGAGTTGCCGGCGGAACACCGGATGATTCGCGACACCGTCCGGGAGTTCTGCGAGGCCGAAATCGCCCCCCTGGCGCAGGACGTCGAGGACGAGCATCGGTTCCCGGAGTCGGTATTCGAGCAACTCGCCGACCTCGACATGATGGGGATTCCGCTGGACGAGGCGCACGGGGGCCTCGGGGGCGACCAGTTGATGTACGCCCTCGTGACCGAGGAACTGGGGCGTGTCTCCGGCGGCGTCGGCCTCTCGTTCGCTGCACACACCAGTCTCGGAGCCAAGCCAATCGACCTGTTCGGCACCGACGAACAGAAAGAGCGGTGGCTCCGTCCGCTGGCGACCGGCGAAGCGCTCGGGGCCTGGGCGCTGACCGAACCCGAATCTGGGAGCGACGCGTCGAACATGCAGACGCGGGCCGTCCGTGAGGGCGGCGAGTACGTCCTGAACGGGACGAAACAGTTCATAACGAACGCGAACGTGGCGGGGTCGATTCTCGTCAAGGCCGTGACCGACCCCGACGCCGGGACCGACGGCATCTCCACGTTCATCGTGGACCCGGACGCGGACGACGGCTTCTCGGTGACGAACGTCTGGGAGAAGATGGGGTTGAACTCCTCTCCGACGTGCGAGATTCGGTTCGACGACTGCCGGATTCCCACGGACCGCCTCCTCGGTGCGGAGGGAGACGGATGGAAACAGACGCTGAAGACGCTCGACGGCGGCCGCATCTCCATCGCCGCACTCTCGACGGGTCTCGCTCAGGGCGCCTACGAGGCCGCCGCCGACTACGCCGTCGAACGCGAACAGTTCGGCGAACCCATCTCGAAGTTCGACGCGATACGCGACAAACTCGTGGACATGTACCGCAAAACCGACCGGGCCCGCCTCCTGACCTACCGGGCAGCGAGCGTCTACGACCGCGGAGACCCGGTGACGCTCGAGTCGTCCGTCGCAAAACTCGACGCCAGCGAAGCGGCCCGAGAGGTTGCAGAAGACGCCGTGCAGGTCCTGGGCGGCTACGGCTACACGGAGGACTTCGCCCCCCAGCGGTTCTACCGCGACGCGAAGCTGATGGAAATCGGCGAGGGCACCAGTCAGATTCAGCGACTCGTTATCGGTCGGGAACTCGGACTCTGACCGGCAGCGCTCGGTAGGTATCAGTCGTAATAATCGCGGCCGATAGTATTTATACGCCCGTCTCGCAGTCGAGAGTAGTCGAGACACGCAGACCGATATTTGAAATCACACATGGAACAGCTGGGACCGTCGTACGTCTGGACGCTACTCCTCTCGGGGACGCTCTCAGCCATCGTTGGATTCGCCGCACTGGCGTCCCTCCGGGGGTACTCCCGGACGGTCCAGAGGTCGTTCGCCGGCCTGACGTTCGCGGGGTCGCTCTGGGCGACGGGGTACGCCCTTCACTACGCCGTCTCCGGTCTGAACGCGTCGTACTGGTGGTTCGTGGCCGTCGTCGGGTCGCTCGCGGTGCCACCGCTGTGGCTCGTGTTCGTCTTCGCCTACACCGGCCGAGAGGACAGACTGACGCCCGCCCGGGTCGGGGTGCTGGTCGTGGAACCGGTCCTGGTTCTCGCTGGCTTGGTCGGGGACGCCGCGAGGTGGCCCAGCGCGGGGCCGCCGAGCAGTCTCGCAGGAATCGCCTGGTCGCAGACGCCGTTCGGGTCGGTGCTGCTGACCCACGTGTTCTACGCGGTGGGCGTCGGCCTGTTCAGCGTGGTCGTCCTCCTCCGGACGAACGACGAGAGCGGCGCTGCCGAACGGGTCCGACGACTGCTGTTGCTCGGTGCGGCGTCCATCCCCCCCGCCGCGTTCGTCGCCGGCCCCGTGACCGCCGGACTGGTCGGCGGCAGTCTCCAGGACCCTGCTCCGCTGTTCGTCGGCGTCTCGGCCGCGGTGGGGTTTCTCGCACTCGCCCAGAACCAGCGAGCGACCCCTGGAATCGGCGGGGGCGCGGCAGGATTCGGGTCCGACGCGCTGGCGACGGAGTTCGAGCGGATTCGTCCCGGTCCGGACGCTGCCGACGGACAGCGACAGGCGCTCGTCGAGTACGCGCGCGAAATCATCTCGATTCACGACGTGGCGGGCAACTGGCTGTACGCGAGTCCGTCGGTGTCCGAGTCGCTCGGCTACGACCCCGAGTTCCTGACAGACCGTAACGCGTTCGACATCGTCCATCCCGCCGACCGTCCCCGCGTTCGTTCCCTCTTCGCGTCAGTGGCCGAGGAGAGCGCGTCGGTCCGGTCGAGGTTCCGCGTCCGCCACGCCAACGGGTCCTGGCGGCGGTACGACGCCGTCGCCGCCCCCCTGTTCGACGACCCGGCGTCGAACGGCATCGTCGTGTCGACGCGGGACGTGACCGTCCAGGACCGTCACGAGCAGCGAGTCAAGGTGGTCAATCGCGTCCTCCGTCACGACCTCCGAAACGGAATGAACGTGGTCCTCGGTAACGCCGGCATCCTCCTCGAGTCTGACCTTCCTCCCGAAGCGACCGAACGGGTGCAGACGATACGACGGCGGGCACTGTCGCTAGTGGACCTCGGGGAACGGTTCCGGCGCATCGACCGGGCGATGGACGACTCGCTGGCCGCCCAGCACCCGATAGACGTCGTCGAGACGCTCGACCGTCTGCTCGACCGCTACGAGGCCGACCACCCGGCCGTCACCGTCGAGCGGGAGTTCCCCCCGGCGGCCCACGCCCTGGCTGACGACCTGCTGGACGTCGCCCTGGCGAACGTCGTGGAGAACGCCATCGTTCACAACGACACTGACTCGCCGACGCTCCGCGCGAGCGTCGGCACCGACGTCCGCGACGGACGGGAGGCCGTCGTCGTGGCCGTCGAGGACGACGGCCCCGGACTCGACGATCACCAGCGCACGGCCCTCGAACTGGGGACCGAGACGCCCCTGGAACACACCGACGGCCTCGGCCTGTGGCTCGTGCGGTGGATAATCGAGGAGTCGGCCGGCCAACTCGCGTTCCGAGAGAACGAACCCCGCGGGACCGTCGTCGAAATCTCTCTCGAACTCGCGGAGTCGGCGTGAGCCAGTTGGTTCTACTCACGCTAGCGGACTGTTAGCTCTAAACGATATTCACCGGATATATGACATCTTTGATAGTTATTTCGAGACTGATACTGACTCGACATCTACGACGGCTCCAGGCGGCGGGCGAATCTCGACGGTTCTCGCGGCGGATGTGTCAGGTGTTGTGGAAAAAGACCTATCCTCGTGGACGGCGTTGTCCCTCGTAGGACCGTCGGTATTCACTGCCTCTGACACGCCCGGCGGTCCGATTTCGACTCGCCCCGG
>JBEPXT010000198.1:0-4774 GCA_041641795.1 Salinigranum sp. | reverse complement strand
GAACCCTCGAACTTCGACGTTCCCGAGCACCATCCCCGCGAAGACAGCGAGGAACATCACGAAAAGCGGGTCGTCGAGCAGTGCGGTGAGCTGTGCCTCCAACATGAGGTCTAGTCGCAGGTTTCGCGGACCCCGGTATCAAAGTTTGCATTCGTCCAGTCTACTCCTGCTATTAACCATTATATTCGAATTGTGTGCGCGGTATCGACCATAAAGCCCCGCAGTATCCAGCCCCAAAGTAGAGATTGTTCATTATAAAATTCGTGCGCTGCGTCTCGCTCCTGGGACGCCTTCGGTGAGAGTCGAGGAATTCGGCCGGGCGCCGCCCTCGCGCGACAGGGGGTCACCGCCGCACTCTGTTGGACCGTGACACACCAGATAGCGGCGGGGACAAGTACCCACGGTTTTTGGACTCCGAGTTTGAACGACGAGATATGGACCAGGCACCGATGGACAAACCAGACTGGTATCGCGACGCGGTCATCTATTCGGTCGACGTGAAGACGTTCTACGACGCCGACGGGGACGGGTGGGGGGACTTCCAGGGGCTACTGGACCGCCTGGGATACCTCGACGGACTCGGCGTCGACTGTCTCTGGCTCAGGCCGTTCTACCCGAGTCCGCTCAAGGACAACGGGTACGACGTGGCGGACTACTACAGCGTTGACGCCAGGATGGGGACGCTCGGCGACTTCTCGAACTTCGTCGAGGAGGCCCACGACCGGGGCATCAAGGTCCTCATCGACATGGTGTTCAACCACACGTCCGACCAGCACCCCTGGTTCCAGCGCGCCCGTAGCGACCCCCACTCCCGGTACCGTGACTACTACCTCTGGACGAACGACCTCGACAGCGCGTACCAGCAGGGGAACATCTTCCCCGAGTACGAGGACGGCGTGTGGACGTGGGACGACGAGGCCGGGTCGTACTACTACCACCAGTTCTACCACCACCAGCCCGACCTGAACATCCACAACCCGGCGGTGAAACGGGAAGTGCACAACATCCTGGAGTTCTGGCTGGACCTCGGCGTCGACGGGTTCCGCATCGACGCCGCCCACCCGATGACCGAGCCCAAGGGCCACCACGGCGAAATCGTCGACGACCCCATCGGCCTGTTCAAGGAGATGCGGCGGACGGTCCGCGAGAAGAACGAGGAGGCCATCCTCCTGGCGGAGGCCGACGACCAGCCCGAGGAACTGGCGAAGTACTTCGGCGACGGCGAGGCGTTCGACATGATGTTCAACTTCGTCATGAACTCGCACCTGGTCTACGGCCTCGGCATCCGGGACTTCTGGCCACTGTACCGGGCGTTCGAAGTGCTCCCGGACGGCGTCGAGCGCTACGGCCAGTGGGCGAACTTCCTCCGCAACCACGACGAGTTCAACCTGCTGAAACTCCCCCACGAGGCGTTCGAGCACGCCCGCGAGTTCTTCCGGCAGGACGACTCCTGGCTGTTCGGCCGCGGCCACCGCCTCCGCCTCGCGGACCTCCTCGACAACGACCACGACCGACTCGCCATGGCCCACAGCCTGATGTTCGCAATCCCGGGGACGCCGGTCATCCTCTCGGGCGACGAAATCGGCATGGGCGCGGACCTCTCGCTGCCCGAGCGGGAGTCGGTCCGGACGCCGATGCAGTGGTCGAACAACGAGTGCGGCGGATTCTCCACGACCGACCCCGAGGACCTCGTCAACCCCGTCATCGACGAGGGCGAGTTCGGGTACGCCAACGTAAGCGTCGCCAACCAGTTCGACGAACCGGACTCGCTGCTGAGTCGCATCCACCGAATCGTCAGCGCGCGGAAGCTCTGTACCGAGATATCCAGCGGGGTGTTCAGCGTCGTCGACGTGCCGCCCAAGGAGGTGTGGGTCCACCGCATCGAGGAGGGCCGGACGCTCCTGATGACCGCTCACAACGCGGCCGACGAACCGCGCGAGGTGACCGTCGACTTCGACGCGCCAGCCGAGACGACGACCCGAATCGTCGGTCCCGCCGACTACGACGTCGAGGACGGCACCTGCACGTTCACGCTGGGCCCGTCCGGCTACGTCTGGATTCGCGCGGACAAGGAGGGCGAGCGCGTCCCCCTCGGCGCGCCCTGACAGGGAGTCGTCGGCGGGGGCGGTGTCGCTCTCGGGGGGGATACCAGTTTCGCGCGAACGCTTTTCTGTCGACCGCTGTATGTTTTGTTCGATGAGTGACAGCGGACCCGGTGGACAGGTACTCGTCGCGGTGGAATCTCCCGAGCACGTCCAGCAACTCGTTCGCACCGCCGGCGACATCGCGAGCGTCCGCGGCGGGACGGTGCGCATCGTGACCGTCGTCGTCAAACCCTACGACTCGCCGTTCGGGGTGTTCGACGACGAGACCATCCTCCGGGAGTTCGCGGACGACAGCCGCGAACTGGTGGAGCTAGCGACGGCCCCGGAGGACGTTACCGTGGTCCGGGACCTCGTCGTCGCGCGCTCGGTGTCCAAGGGAATCCTGGCGGCGGTCGAGGAGATCGACCCGGCGGCGCTCGTGGTGGGGTGGCAGGGACGGACCAATCGGTCCGACGCGGTCCTGGGTACGACCGTCGACACGCTCGTCGAACGGGCGACCTGCGACCTGTACGTCGAGCGAATCGGCGCCGAGGCGAACGGGGTCGAGTCGGTCCTGCTCCCCGTCGCCGGAGGCCCGCACGTCGAGACGGCCGCCACCGCCGCGAAAGCAATCGCGGTCCGGAACGACGCCGGCGTGCAAGTCCTCTCTGTCGACACCGGCGAGGGGGACGACGACGCCGGCCAGTTCGTCGCCGACGGGGAGCGAGCGGTCGCGGCGGCCCCCGGTCGTGACGTCCCGACCGAATCCACGGTTCGCCGCGCGGACGACGTGTTCGAGGCGGTTCGGGAGGCCGCGGCCGACCACGACGTCGTCGTCTTCGGCGCCACCAGGCAGGGACCGCTCCGGAGACGACTCGTCGGGTCGGTTCCGCGGCGCACCGTCGACGAGACGGAGGCGACGGTGGTCATCGCCCGGGCCGGCGCCGCGGTCACGCACCCACTCAACAGGCTCGGTGAGTTCGTTCGCCGATGACGGACGTCGGCTTCTGGGCGCTGGTCGTAATCGCCACGCTCACCGGCCTGTTCACGGCCTGGGCGCTCGGCGCGAACAGCAACTCGCCGCCGTTCGCCCCCGCCATCGGGGCCAACGCCATCTCGACGATGCGCGCCGCGTTCCTCATCGGCATCCTCGCCGCGCTGGGAGCGCTCACGCAGGGCGGGAGCATCTCCGAAACCGTGGGGTCGGGGCTGATAAACGGCGTCAGCATCACGTCCCTGGCCGCGACGGCGGGACTCCTGACCGCGACGGCGTTCATGGCGTTCGGGGTCTACACGGGGTATCCGGTCCCGGCCGCCTTCGCGACCACCGGGGCCATGGTCGGGGTCGGTCTCTCGCTCGGCGGCACGCCGGCGTACGGCACCTACCGCGAGATTGCGATGTTCTGGGCGCTCGTTCCGCCCATCTCGGGTGGGCTGGCGTACGCCACGGCGACGGTGCTGCGCCGCGACGACATCCCGGAGACGGTGGGGGTCCCGCTACTGGCGGCAGTAGTCGGGGGTATCGTCGCGAACATCGAGTTGAGCGTCGTTCCCGCACCCCCCGGAGCCGAGCGAGGCTCCATCGCCGGGTTCCTCGCTGGACTCGTCGAGACGCCGATCGTCGCCGGCGTCGACGTCGGCGTCGTGGTCGTGACGCTGCTGGTGGCGGCGGCCAGTTTCCAGGTCATCAGGATGCAGACCCAGCGGTCGGTCGACCGCGGCATCAAGACGTTTCTGGTCGTCCTCGGGAGCGTCGTCGCCTTCTCCAGCGGGGGCAGCCAGGTCGGACTGGCGACCGGTCCCCTGGAGAACCTCTACCGGGGAGAACTCGGACTGCCGGGCGTCGCCCTCCTCGCCGTCGGCGCGACGGGCATCCTCGGCGGCGCGTGGATGGGCGCCCCGCGGCTCCTCCAGGCGACGTCCCGCGAGTACGCCCAGCTCGGCATCCGTCGGTCCATCGCGGCGCTCGTCCCGGGGTTCATCATCGCTCAGCTTGCAATCGCCCTCGGCATCCCCATCTCGTTCAACAACATCATCATCTCGGGCGTCATCGGCGGGGGTCTCGCGGGGGGGTCGGCCGGCGTCTCCCGGCGGAAAATCGGCGTGACGGTCGCCTTCTGGGTGATAACGCTCGTGACCTCCGTCGCGGTCGGGTTCGGAATCTACCGGGCGTTCGCGACCGTTCTGGGCGGGTGAGACGTCGAGGGTCGGGCGTCAGCGGACGACGGTCACGGTCACGGGCGCCTCACTGACGACCCGAGTGGCGACGGTTCCGAGGAGTCGCCGGCCGAGTTCGGTCCGCTTCCCGCCGTGCCCGCCCATGACGACGTGGTCGACGTCGTGGGCTTCGACGTACGCGACGATGGTGTCTGCCGGGTCGCCCGTCTCCACGGCCGTCTCGACCCTTCGGTCGGCCTCCTCGGCCCGCCGCCGGGCGTCATCGACGAGGGTCTCGGCCCGTTCGAGGGCCCCCTCCTGGCGGTCCGGCCCCGGTTCGAGGAGGCCCCCTTCGGCCATCGGGCCGTCGATGGGTGTCACGACGTTCAGCACCGTCACCTGACTGTCGTAGCATTCGAGCGTGTGGACCAGCGCGTCGTCGGCCAGCGGCGACCCGTCCATGGGGACGAGAACCCGGGAAGGTGCCATATCTTCCCTGGGCGGTCCGGACGGAAGTATATTCGCCGTCGTCG
>JBEPXT010000197.1:0-4801 GCA_041641795.1 Salinigranum sp. | reverse complement strand
CGAACCGGGGAGACCGGCTCGCAATCGCGTTGAGTCGTTCGCGTTTGAATCCCAACGCCGTCTTCCACTTAAGGCCGTCGGATTGCCCCTGTCGCCGGGAGGCGAGAGGGGGACGAACCGTCGACCACCGTCCGTGGAGCGAGCGTCGGGTGTGCTCGCCCGGCGTCCGTCACCGGGCGACCACCGCGCATCTATAGCGATGGGAGGGACGTATTTAACCCCGTCGAACCAGACCCGCTACGTGATGCGATTTCATGCCCCGTTACCACGAAAGCGATTCGCACGGTAGGCGATACCAGGACCAGCCGTCGGGCCCTCACAGCGAGTTCGGTTCGAGAGAGCGTCCACCGAGCGACGGGGCGTGAGGCGTCGGGCGACGACGTTCTCCGTTCGCGACTAGACAGTCACTGCGCCGACCAGCAGGTACCGACTCCTGGCCGACGGCGTGACCGCCCAAGGTTCGACGCGGGGGGCCGAAGCCGACGCGGGGACCGAAACGTCCGGGGGACGCTCGCGGGGACGTGGCGGAACGGGAGCGTCGAAGGATGGACCGAGCGCCGTCGCGAGAGCCGAGGACCGGGCGTGGACGGACCGAAAGAGACAGAAGACGGAACCGGGCGTCGTCACTACCTGCGTGTGGGGCGCAGTGGACGGACGGAGGCAGTCAGGCGGTGTCACCCGTCCAGCGCAGAGAACCGACGGCGCGAACTGAAAGCGTATCGCGCGGCTGGAGGCCGGTCGGTCATCCCGCGCCATTCACGTCCGGTCTGACCGGATGAGGGCCGCGCGGGTGAAACGACGCCCGGGTGGCGGAAAGCGCTGTCGGAGACGGTGGTCGTGCGTGCGCGAACGCGTTGCGCCGTCACCACCTACTCGTCCAGGTGTTCGATGCCCTTCTTGGAGACGTTCCCCTTCGTAATCTCGTCACCCATCCAGTCGGGACTGTCGCTCGGCGGCGAGTCGACCCACGCCCACGCGTCGAAAATGTGTACCTTGTCTGTCCCTTTCTCGCGGAGTCGGATTTCCGTCGGGTTCGACTCGCCCTCGTTCTCGGAGGACGCCGGGTCGAGTCGACGAGCGGCCTTCAGGGCGGCCTGCCTCGGCATCCCCCCCGAAAAGACACTCGACTCCGAACCGTCCTCTTCGCGCAGCACGAAATTCCGCTTACCGTCTTCACGTACCATGGTTTTGCACCATGCGAATCCAGCACATGGTTTATTATAAATATATCGGCAAAATGAAGACTAATCTGCGACAGATTTAAGTATTCGAGTCGCTCCAACCGGGACAGGAAGCGGAAAACCGGGCGACGCGGCTCTCGATTTCGAGCGCGGTCGGCCCGAATATCGCGCCGAACCGGTGACGAGGTGGTCGTTCTGGCGGCGTGGTAGTCAAACTTATGTATGTCCTATGGCGAAGCTACGGATAGATACACGCGATGGTCCGGAAAAAGAAGCTCAGTCCGAGTGGTGCCAAAGACGAGAACGGCGAGTACCACAACGTGCACGTCAACCTGCACGAAGACGAACTCACGGTCGCGGGGATGGAAATCGGCGACGAAGTGTTCGTGCGCGTGCGTGACGGCAAAATCATCATCCAGAAGGCGAATCCGGACGAGGTCGAACACGACTTCTAGCGTGGCGTGCCAGACGCCGCGCCACCCCTGACGAGTCCGCCGCCGATGGGCCGCGAACAGCGTGCCACTTCCGCGGGCGACGCGGAACCGGGGTCGTCGCTGCGGGGCGAGACAGCGGCCGGGTCATCGCGCGCCGGACGCGACGCTCTCCGTTCGGCAGTTCCCGACGAGAACCAGTGAGCCGCCAGTCCGGACGAACGGCCGTTCGACCGGGTTCGGAACGGGGCGCCGTCAGTTCCGGACGATGACGACGGCGTTCTCGGTTTCGACCATCTCGCCCTCGCCCGCGTACCGGCGCTCTTCGTCCACCTCGAACGCGTCGTCGCCGAGTTCGACGCCCGCGACGCGGAGCGTGCCGTCGTCGAGTTCGTAGTCGCCCGCCTCGATGCCGGCCTCGATGTCGGGGACTTTGTTCCCGAACTCGGGTCCGACGACCGAGTAGTCGAGGTCGATGCCCGCGACGACCGACTCCACCGGCGGGTCGTCGTCGCTCGTCTCCAGCGAGTCGACGTGCATCACGCGCCGGATTTCGTCCTCGAAGCCGGCGACGTGACCGTAGACCCGGACGCCGTCGATGTCGGCGTTCAGCGGGAGCTGGTGGTCGGTCTTGTACTTGCGGAGGGCGCCGACGACGGCCATCGCCGTCTCGCCGGCCCGGAAGTCGGCGTCCAGGCCCAGCGGTTCGGGCCACTCGCTGGTGTGGATGCTGCCCTCGTCGGACATCTCGTTCCAGAGCTCTTCGGTGACGTGCGCCAGGAGCGGCGCGAACAGTTTGAGGAACCGCCGATGGGCCGTCTGGAGCGTGTAGGCCGCCGACGGGTCGGCGTCCGCTGGGTCGGCGTCGGCGTCGTCGCGGAGGCGCTGTTTCGCTATTTCGAGGTAGTCGTCGCAGAACGTGTGCCAGAAGAAGCTCCGGAGTCGGTCCCTGGCCTTCGAGAACTCCCGGTTCTCGAACTTCTCGGTGACGAACTCGATTTCGCGGTCCAGCGACGCCAGGAGCCACCGGTCTATCTCCCGGAGGTCGTCCGGCCGAGTCAGTCGGTCCGCGGGCGTGAGTCCGTCGACGAGTTTCGAGGCGTTCCACAGTTTGCGCAGGAGGCGCTCGCCGGCCCGAAGACCCTTCTCCTTGTACGGCAGGTCGTCGCCGATGGCGCTCCCGGCGGCCCAGTAGCGGGCGGCGTCAACCGGGTACTCCTCGAGGACCGAGTCGGGTTCGATGATGTTCCCCAGGGACTTCGACATCTTGACGCGGTTCTCGTCGAGGACCATCCCGTTTATCATCACCGAGTCGAACGGCACCTCGCCCGTGTGCTCGTAGCACTTGACGACGGTGTGGAACAGCCAGAACGAGATGATGTCGTGGCCCTGCGGCCGCAGGTCCATCGGGTACAGTTCGGGGCTCTCCATCCGGAACGCGCCGGCCTCGGCGTCCCAGTCCCACCCGGCGTTGATGAGCGGCGTCAGCGACGAGGTTGCCCACGTGTCGAAGACGTCGTCCTCGGGGACGAACTCCTCGTGGCCGCAGGCGGGACAGGCGTCGACAGGCGGGTCGTCCGAGAGGGGGTCGACCGGGAGGTCCTCGCGGCGGGCGATGACGGGTTCGTCGCAGTCGTCGCAGTACCAGACCGGGAAGGGAATGCCCGAGGAGCGCTGGCGGGAGATACACCAGTCCCACTGGAGACCCTCTATCCAGTGTTTGTACCGGGTGTACATCTTCTCCGGGTACCAGTCCATCTGCCGGCCGGCCTCCAGGTACTCCTCCTTGCGGTCGAGGATGTCGACGTACCACTGCTCGGTGACGAGGAACTCGACGCTCGTGTCACAGCGCTCGTGGACGTTGACGGTGTGCTGGATGGGCCAGCGGTCCTCGAGGTGACCGGTCTCCTCCAGGTCCTCGACGATGGCCTCGTGGGCCTCGTCGCTCTCGAGTCCCCGGTACTCCCCGGCCACCTCGGTCATCACGCCGTACTCGTCGATTGCGATGCGAAGCGGGAGGTCGTAGGCCTGGTACCACTCGATGTCGGTCTGGTCCCCGAAGGTACAGCACATCACGATGCCGGACCCCGTCTCCGGGTCGACCCGGTCGTCGGCCATGATGGGGACCTCCTGACCGAACAGGGGCACCTCGGCCTCGTGGCCGACCAGGTGCTGGTTCTCGTCGTCGTCCGGGTGGACGAACACCGCGACGCAGGCGGGCAGCAGTTCGGGTCGCGTCGTCGAGATGGTGAACGACTCGGCGGCGTCGGCCACGTCGAACGAGATGTCGTGGAAGTGCGAGTCGCGTTCGTCGTCCTCCATCTCGACCTGTGAGATGGCGGTTCCACAGTCCGGACACCAGATGGTCGGGGCCGACCGGCGGTACTCCCGCCCCTGTTCGTAGAGGTCGACGAACGAGAGCTGCGAGATGCGCTGGACCCGGGGTTCGATGGTCTGGTACGTGTTGTTCCAGTCGATGGAGACCCCCAGACCCTGCATCTTCTCGGTGAACTCCTCCTCGTAGAGAGAGCAGACCTCGCGGCACTTCTGCTGGAACGCCCGGCGCTCGAAGTTCTGGTGTTCGATGCCGAGTTCGTCCTCGGTGAGTCGCTCGGAGGCGATGCCGTTGTCGTCGTAGCCGAACGGGTAGAACACGTTCTTCCCGCGCATGCGCTCGAAGCGGGCCACGAAGTCCTGGAGCATCGAGCCGTAGACGTGGCCCCAGTGGAGACTCCCGGAGACGGTCGGCGGCGGCGTGTCGATGGAGAAGACGGTGTTCGGGTCTACGTCCGCGCCCCCCTCGTACGCGTACGTCTCGGCGTCGACCCAGCGGTCCTGCCACTTCTCCTCGACGGTGTCCGGTCGATATTCTCCGCTCGGCATTCTCGCACGTGTCTACCGCCGGGACGACTGTTAAATACCTCGATTGGCGGGCCGGTCGGGGTCGGCCCCCGGCGGTCAGGAGATGACCGACAGCGCCGAATCGAGGTCCGCGACGAGGTCCTCGGGGGCTTCGACGCCGGCGGAGATGCGCAGCAGCGACTCGGTGATGTCGAGGCGGTCCTTCTCGGCGTCGGCGAGGCCGGAGTGGGTCATGCTGGCCGGGTGCTCGATGAGCGACTCGACGCCGCCGAGGCTGACCGCGAGGGGGAACTCCTCCAGGGCGGCGACGAACTCCTGGACACCCTC
>JBEPXT010000196.1:0-4807 GCA_041641795.1 Salinigranum sp. | reverse complement strand
ACCGGCCCTCGAAGTTCAGGTTGAACGTGCGCAGCGAGACAGAGTTCGAGGCGGGGACGTGACCGATGCCGATGCACGCCCCGCAGGTGGCCTCCGAGAAGTTCACGCCCGCGGCCATCATCTCCGCGGTCCAGCCCTCGCGCGCCAGCATCTCCGAGGCCTGCTTGGACCCCGGAGCGACTATCATCTCGGTGGCTTTGTTGACCTCCCGCCCCTCAAGCATCTTCGCGGAGGGGAGGATGTCCTCGTAGGCGCCGTTGGTACAGGAGCCGATGATGACCTGGTCGACTTCGGTGCCCGCGACCTCGCTGACCGGGACGACGTTGTCCGGCATCGAGGGCTTGGCGATGAGCGGTTCGATCTCCGAGAGGTCGATGGTGACCTGGTCGGCGTACTCGGCGTCGTCGTCGGGCTGGAGTTCGACGTACTCGTCGCCGCGCCCGACGCGCTCGAGGAAGTCTCTGGTCTGTTCGTCCGTGGGGAAGATGCTCGACGTGGCGCCGAGTTCGGTCCCCATGTTCGTGATGGTCGTTCGCTCGGGCACCGTGAGCGTCTCGACGCCCGGGCCGGTGTACTCGAACACCTTGCCGACGCCGCCTTTCACCGACAGGCGGCGCAGCATCTCGAGGATGATGTCCTTGGCCGTGGCCCACTCGGGGAGTTCGCCCTCGAGTCGGACGTTCACTACTTCCGGCATCTCGACGTAGTACGGGCCGCCGCCCATGGCGACGGCGATGTCGAGGCCGCCCGCGCCGATGGCGAGTTCGCCCAGGCCCCCCGGCGTCGGCGTGTGCGAGTCGGACCCGAGCAGCGTCTTGCCGGGCGCGGCGAAGTGTTCCTTGTGTACCTGGTGGCAGATACCGTTACCCGGGCGGGAGTAGTACGCGCCGTACTTGCCCGCCGCGGAGCGGAGGAACCGGTGGTCGTCGGTGTTCTTGAAGTCGAACTGGTACGTCTGGTGGTCGCAGTACTGGGCGGCGAGTTCCGTCTGGACCTCCTCGAGTTCGAGCGCCTCGAACTGGAGCCAGACCATCGTGCCCGTCGTGTCCTGCGTGAGCACCTGGTCGATCTCGATCCCGATCTCCTCGCCGGGTTCGAGGTCACCTTCGACGAGGTGGTCGTCGAGTATCTTCTCGGTGAGTGTCTGTCCCATAACGTCGGATGCTCAAAGCCGCGGGACTATAAAACCCGCGAGTCCCGCAAAGGATAATCGTGAAGGATGCCGCCGTCAGGCAGTTTTCGCACCGATTTCCGCCGAATCGCCAGACCGGGGCGAATCGTCCCGTGGCCCGTCCGCGAATCGCCGGCGATTTGTGGCAGAATTTGCCACGCCGACTGCGCGAGGACGGCATCCGGCACCGTTTTGAGCCGTCTTGGAAAAGAGGGTGTATGTTTCGTTCCGGGTCCTTCGTCGCGGACCACGTCACGCCGGTGACCGACGGGCAGGTACAGCCGAACGGGGTGGACCTGACGATCGAGAGCGTCCTCGAACAGGTTCAGGCGGGACGCCTGGGGCGCGACGACAAGACGATTGGCGCTCGACGCGAACTCGAACCCGCCGGCGAGGGCGTGTACGTCCTCCCGTCGGGTGGGTACGTCCTGCAGTACGCGGAGACGGTCCACATCCCCGAGAACCACGTCGGGTACATCTACCCGCGCTCGTCGCTCATGCGGAACTCCTGCATGCTCAACACGGCCGTCTGGGACGCCGGGTACGAGGGGCGGGGCGAAGGGCTGCTGCAGGTCCACCACGACGTCGAACTCGAACGCGGGGCGCGCGTCGCGCAACTCGTACTGGCGCGGGCGGACCACGAGGACACCTACGACGGGAGCTACCAAGGCGAACGCACCGGATGACGCCACTGTTCAGAGCGCAGCCGCTCCGCTCGTCACCGCCGTTCCTCGCAGAAGCGGGCCGGGAGGGATTCGAACCTCACTCGTTCCGCTTCGCTCCACTCCCTGCTTCGAATCCCACGCACCGCTCCGCTCGTCACCGCCGTTCCTCGCAGAAGCGGGCCGGGAGGGATTCGAACCCCCGACCGTCTGGTTAAAAGCCAGACGCTCTGCCAGACTGAGCTACCGGCCCACGAATTAGAGGTATCTGTCGGTGGGTGATAAGCGTTTACTCTCCGTCCGGCGCGAGTGCACGGGTGAGCGCCGCGGCGGTGACGTCTGCCGGGTCGCGGTCCTCCAGGGACGCCCGCCGCCGCAGGTCCCTGTACAGCTCCGGGGGGAGCTGGATGGTGAGTTCGCCCAGCGTCACGCCCTCGGCCGCGAGGGCCTCTTCGACCGGCGTCCCGTCGTTGATGTCGCTCGCGGCGCGCCTGACCGCCCGGACGGTCAGGCTCCCGTCGAGCGTCGCCCACGCCAGATAGAACCGGGCGTCGCCGGAGACGCGGGCGATGTGTTTCGCCGCCGTCGGCGGGATGTTGCCGCGGGCGACGTGACGGCGTATCGCCTGTGGCAGGTCGTGGACTCGCGCCCACTTCCTGAGGAACGGGATGGACGCCGCCCCGTCGACCCGGTTCGTCGCCGCCTTGTACGACCCGACGCCGCGAACCAGTGCGGCGCAGGCGGCCGCGCCCCGCAGCATGAAGACGTTGTCGTCGACGCCGGCGTCCGTCTCGGCGAATTCGCGGACGATTTCGGCCGCCAGCGCCACGCTCTCGGGGTCGTCCGGGTCGAAGCCCACTGCCTCGTCCGCCCGGTCACCGGTGACCGCCGGGTCGGAGCGAACCACCGGTTCGCCCACCGGTTCCGCCCGGTCTGCCGTCGGCGGAGAGAGCCCTCGCAGGCGAGGCCGGCGCTCCTCGCCGTCAGCGCCCGGGTCGCGCTTGGTCATGTAGCCTCAGATGGCACGGGACACCCAAAAGAGTCTCGCTCGCTGGCGCGAGCGCGGACAGCCGTTCGACGCGGTCGGCCCCCACCGAGGTGACGCTGGAACTCGAAGTGGACGCGACGGCGCTGGCGGCGCTGCCGGCGCACGCGACGAGAGTGGCGCTCTCTGCGGACCAGGCCCGCAAACTCGCGGGCGAACTCGAAGCCCGGGCCGACAGAGTCGAACAGGCCGACGTGAACGATCGAGAAACGGGTCCCGCCGGCGTCGGGTCGACTCCGGACTCGTAGAGACGACCGGCGACGGCTCAGGCGACCGACGTCCGACCGGCCAGCAGCGTCGCGAGCGTCCGCCGCTTGACGACGGCGAACCCGAGGAAGATAGCGAAGAACCCGGCCACCGTCGTCGAGTCGACGAGGTGCCCGAGCAGCGCCCACCCCAGGAGCGTGGCCACCACCGTCTCCAGGTACCCGACCAGATTCAGCTCCATCGGCCCGATGCGCGCCAGGAGCTCGAAGTACAGCAGGAACGCGACGACGCCCGAGACGAGCGTCAGATAGAGAAGCGACCCGACGGCGGTCGGGGTCCAGGTGACGCCCGCGAGCGACTCACCCCGGGCGAGGCTGGCAGCGTGGAGCGTCGCGGACCCGACGACCATCCCCCAGCCCTGCAGTGACTGGACGGGGAGCCCCGAGTCGAGCGGCCGGGTGAGGACGGACCCGAGCGCGAAACTCGCCGACGCCAGGAACACGAGGCCGACGCCGACGCTGTCAGCCGACAGCAGGTGACCCGGGTCGGGGTCGGCGATGACGAACACGCCCGCGAAGCCGAGCGCCAACCCGGCGACGTCGGTGGCTTCGAGGCGCGTTCCGGCCAGCAACCCGCTCGCGAACACCGCCGTCAGCACCGGTGAGAGGCTGACCACCACGGCGGCCACCGCGCCGGGAACGTACTGCTGCCCCAGGTACAGGAGGCTGTGGTGGCCGGCGATGATGAACAGACCGACGACGGCGACCTGTCCCCACCCGGCCGGCGTCTCGGGCCGCCAGCGGTCGGTCCGCCACGCGGCGTACCCGAGCACGACCGCGCCCGCGACGTCGTACCTGAGCGCGGCGAACAACAGCGGCGGGAAGTCACGGAGACCGACCTCGATGCCGATGAACGAGCCGCCCCAGAAAGCTGCCACCAGAACGAACATCAGCCCCTCGATGGGAATTTTGCTCCAAGTATTTCCGAATTTCATGTAGTCGTGTCCAAACCTGTTCTACGGTGGTTCTTAAATCTGACTACAATATATTCGCTACGTGTCGGAACAGATTTCAGTATCGAGTGGGAATTGCTATTCGTTCACAGAATAGCGCGGGGAGTCGGTGTCCAGTTCGCGTCGGTTCGCGCGTCGGGCGTCGGGTGTAAACTGGTCGAACCGGAGACTAATTACGGGTGCCCCCGGATGCATAGACAGAATGGACGAACGCGACGTCAGGCTCCTGAAGGCGATTTCTGACCTCGAGACGGGGAGTCCGGAGCGATTACACGAGGAGACGGGGATTCCCATCTCGACCATTCACTACCGGCTGAACAACCTGCGGGAGGCCGGGGTCATCACCAACGACCTCTACGACATCGACCTGGAGGCGGCCGGTCTGGGGGTGACCGTCCTCGTCGAGGTGCTGACCGACTACAGCGGCTCCTACGAGGACGTCGGCGAACAGTTCGCGGACATCGAGGGCGTGACGCAGGTGTACTTCACGATGGGAGAGACGGACTTCATCGTCATGGCGCACCTCCCCGGACCCGACATGGTCGAGCGACTGATCGGCGACTTCGAGTCGCTCGACGTCGTTGAGCGAACGAACTCGACGTACGTCATCTCGACGCTGTACGACAGCCACCGCGCCCTCCAGAGCTACAGCCTCGAAACGCTGCTCGACGTGCTCACCGACGAGTAATCGGTTCGTCCAGTTCCGTCCA
>JBEPXT010000195.1:0-4809 GCA_041641795.1 Salinigranum sp. | reverse complement strand
ATCGTCGATGCCCATCCGGTCGCGGCGTTCTTCGTACTGGCCTACGCCATCTCCTGGGTGGCGTGGCTCGGTCCCATCCTCGACCTGGCCGAGCCGTTCGGAACGCTCGGGTATCTTATCGGGGGGTTCGGTCCGGCGCTCGCGGCCCTCGTCATCACGTGGCTCGGGAGCGACTCGGTCCGGGCCTGGGCGCGCCGGATCGTCGACTGGCGCGTCGCCCCTCGATGGTACTTCGCCGCACTCGCCGTCCCCCTGCTCGTCGTCGCGCTGACGAGCGTCGGCCTCGCAGTCCTCGGCACCTCGATCGACCCCGGACTACTCCCCGGCCGAGTCTCGCTCGTCATCGTCTCGTTCGTGAGCATCGCACTCGTCGGTGGGGGGAACGAGGAACCCGGGTGGCGGGGGCTGGCCCTTCCGAAACTGCAGGAACAATACACGCCCGTCTCGGCGACGCTCGTCCTCGGCGTCGTCTGGGCGCTGTGGCACCTCCCGTTGCTGGCGACCGGCGCCACCGAGTTCCACGGGCTGGCGTCGTTCGTCGAGCTCGCACCGACGACTGGAGTCCGCATCATGAACATCGTCGGAGTCGCGTTCGTCCTGACGTGGATCTACAACGCTACCGGGAGCGTCCTGCTCGCGATCATCGCACACACCGGGTTCAATACGGCCAACAGCACGCTCGTCCCACTCCCGCTCGAAGCCATCAGCGCTGGCGACTCCACGACGATCCTCGTCGTCACGACCGTCGTCCTCTGGGTGGTCGTCGCCGTGCTGTTCGTCGCCACCCGCGGTCAGTTCGGGTACGAGACCGAGCTCGATGAAGCAACGACGCAGACGCACAGTCATCGGTCGGAGGTCCAAAAATAGGAGAAAACGACAGTTCCACAACTGCGTTCTCGACACCGGGAGTCGACAAACCCATGTCCCCCGACTGTGAACGGCCCTTCCTTCGGCAAGCGGTTCGGTGTGGCTCTGCTGTTGGGCATGCCCGGAATCGTGGCGCTCGTCGGCTACATTTACGTCACGACGCCGGCAACTGCTGTCCCTGCTGGGCTGTCGCTCCCGCTTCTCGCCCTCGTTTCGGCTGTCAATCCACTGCTTCTCCTCGGCGTCTCGTGTCTACTCGGTGCCTACGCAGCGCCGCGAGTGGGCCTACAGTCGTACGTCATCGACCGGACGGGGAGTGACAGCGATCTCTGGCAACACCTCCGGAACGAGGCCGGATTAGCCGTCGGCATCGGCGTCGCCGGGGGCGTCCTGATCGTCGTCCTCGACGCGGTGATGATGGCCTTTGTCGCCCAGGACCTGCCCCAGTCAGTACTCGGAGCAACGAGACCGACCGTGCTCGACGTCTTCGCGTACGTACCAGTCCGATTCCTCTCCGGGGGGATCACCGAGGAACTCATGCTCCGGTTCGGGCTCATGTCCGTCCTCCTGTTCGTCGGGTGGCGCATCACTGGCCGGCGGGCGGATGGCCCACAACCGGCCGTCGTCTGGGCTGCAATCGTCATCGCTGCCGTGCTGTTCGGCCTGGGCCACCTCCCCGCACTCGCCCAATCGGTCACTCTCACTCCGGCACTGGTGGCGCGGACGGTCCTCCTGAACGCGGTCGCTGGTGTCCTCTTTGGCTGGCTCTACTGGCGACGGAGCCTTGAGGCGACGATGGTGGCTCACGCTTCGTTTCACGTCCCTCTCGTAGCCCTCTCGCTCGTCCAGGTCGCGCTTCTCTGACGAGGGCAGTCACGACGAAGGACCGAGACGAGGATGCTCGGTGAGAATGTATCACCTCCAACCGGGACCTTCGGTCCCGCTGAAAGCCGGCGCACAGCGCCGCCGCCGCAAACGCAGTCGACGACGAGCCCGCACCCGTCGCGGGCGTAGTGATCGCGCTCGTCGGGATCCGGCTCCGTCTGGATAGCGCAGTCGACACAGATCGGGTGGGTGACCCGCTCGTCTCGACCCCAGGTATGCGCCTCGCCAGTCTCCGTACTTGGTGGGGCGTCGCAGAACGCGCAGCCGATGAGCGTTTGCTGCATCACTCATCCTCCGCGTCGGCGTCGCGGCCGGCCGTCCAGCCACGGTGGAAGACGGCCAACTGCGTCGTCCACCAGCTGACGCGATTTTAACCAACAGACGTCGTTCCCCCGTGCTATTGTTGGTTAATACATCACCCGTGAACGCGAAGCTCCCGAACTGTACTCACCTGGAATTTGTCCTGATTGCCGACGACGCCGTTCTGACCGATATCACTGCCCAGCGTTTACCTTCGACCGCGAGGCCGAGGGCGACACCGAGTGCCTTCGACACCCTCACGTGGTAGTAACTCGGCACCTGTGTCGTCGCTACCGAGCGGACAGGAACCACAGAACTGCCGCTTCGACGACCGCTGACGGGGTGTCGAACGCGTAGGCGTCGTTCTGTGCGATCGCAGCAAGCGATCGACGGTGAGCCGCCACGTTCTCGACGGACGTCGCGCGACTCGTCTCTGTATCGAGAACTGACAGCACGCCCGTGACGACGAGGTCGGATACCGAATCGAACCGGTCATCCTCCGCGACGAGGCCTGCGAGCCCCTGTTCGATGGCCGGACTCGTGTTCAGGTCGATCACGAGCCCGTCGTCAGCGGTCCCTGATACCTCACCAGCCAGGAGGGCGACGATGTAATCAGAGACGGCAGTCTCGACCAGTTCGTCGAGAGTCGTGAACTCGTCGTCGAGACTCCCTCCGGAACGTACGGCCTGCGCAGCGGCCGTCGCGACGAGCGGGTTCAGTGCGACCGCCAGTCCAGCGTCGCCAGTAGGGGGGCCAGATGCGGGTTCGGTGGGTCGTTCGGACATCGGGTTACGTTCGTCGTCCTCGGAGGGGTCGGAGTCGTGTACGCTCTCGTGCTCGTCCGCGCCCGTCGGACTCGCCGCCGGAGCATCCGACTCGCCGTCGACGTCGCTTCCCACTTCCGGCTCTCCGCCCTCGGGGACCGACTCGGCTGCGACGGCCTCCTCAGCCGTGCCCCCGCTGGTGTGGGCTTCCTCGCCGCCCGTCGCGACTCCCTGCTCGTCTCGGACGGTCGGACCCGCTGTCGAGTCTGTTCCGTCCGATCCGGACGCGGCGGCACCGCCATCGCCCCGATCGGTCGTCGGTGTGTCCCCGGTCTCCTCGTGGATTCGTTTGTACTCGTCGAGGAGGTGAGCGAACTCCTCGCGTGTGAGACCCTCCTTTTCGAGCATTGCTCGGGCGGAAGGGTCGACGTGATCACCGATGTCGGCACCGACGGCTCTGATCGGGTGGGATGTGCTCCGCTGGCGCTCCGTCTCGTCTGCACTGTTGGCGTCGGTCGTATCGAAGGTCATGTTCGGTCGAGTGGTCGGTGATTCACTGACGTCGGCGGCGACGCCAGTGAGTCGGTCGGGGATATCGGGATCGGTGGTACCGTTCGGACCCCGGTGGAGCTGCACAGCAAGCCGTTCGACGTCGACACCCTCGGCGTCGACATCAGGAAGACGATGACGGTCGAGGGATGGGAGACGCAGCGAGTCGAGCACGGCCGTCTCCGCGAACTGTCCCGCGTACTGCGTCCGGTTACGACTGGGACCTGTACCCTCCATCCAGGGGGGGAGTTGCCAGCGATCCGTATCGAGCAACGTATATTCGTCAGTGTCGCCGGAGGCCCAGACCACGCTCTCGAGATCGTTGAACTCGCCCTTGGCGCCCCGGTGGCGGTGGGTGACGATCGTGTGGGTCGGTCGGATCGAGTCGTGAACCGCCGTGAGCGTCTCCCGCGTCGGGTGATTGACTAGTTCGAACCCGTGAATCGTGCAGCGGCCCGTCGTGAGTGGGTCCTTCCCGGACCCGATGAGTTGCACCACACAGGCGTTCGGGTCCTCTCGAAGGACGCCGAACAACCGGCCGCTACTCCGTTCGGTTGGGCGGTCGGGCCCCGCAATCGTGATCGTCCCCGGTTCGAGGCACTCGTCGGTGTGTTCGAAGCGCGGGATCGTCTCGACGCCGACTCGGTCGTCCGAGAGAGCCTCGTACAGTTTGGCGACCTGGCCGACGACACGCACTGGGACAGTGAGTTCGTACTCGTCGACGAGAGCGGAGAGCAGATAGGCGACCTGCACCCCGGTGAGCCCACTGGTCGTCACGAGAGTCCGTGACCCGCCCTGAGCGTGTTCGAGCGCGACGCCGAGCGCGTCCGTGAGCGACGTCTGGAACTGGTCGTTCGTCGCGGCACACAGAAACAGCGCGTCGATGTCGAGGAACTCCTCGGCCGGAAACCCCGGATAGCCGGCGGCACGCCGACACGTGAAGTCACCAGTCGCCAGCAGTCGGTAGGTGGCATCGTCGCTGGTGACACGAAAGAGAAACCCTACCGCACCGGGTGCGTGCCCTGCTGGAACCGGGTGGAGTTCCAGTCCCGGAGCGAGTCGCGTCCAGTCGTCGACTGGCGTGATGCTCTCGGCTACCTCGGGTGAGGTCTGCATCCCCGCTTCGACCCGTGCAACGTCGAAGACGTCATCGAGAATCGCCGCCGTCGCGGGTGACGTGAGCACAGGCACACCGTGGCGATGGTTCGCCGAGAGCGTTCTGTAGTGGTCGTGATGTGCGTGCGTCAGACAGATCGCTGCGAGGTGATCACCTGGCGCGAGGAGGGCATCCACGTCCACGCCACACCCGGCGTCGACGAGGACGCACGTCGCCTCGTCGGCATCGGAACTGAACCGTAACAGGAAGGACTCGTTCCCGGCCCCGGGATTGGCATGACGGAATGAAATATCCACAAAACGTATTATCAACGTTCGAATATAGTAG
>JBEPXT010000194.1:0-4849 GCA_041641795.1 Salinigranum sp. | reverse complement strand
TCTTCCTGCCCGCCGGGCACCCGTTCGGCGTTCGGTTCTGACAAACATACCGTTGTAAAGGACGGGCGGGGGGTGAGCCGCCGCACTCGCGGCCGAGAACCGACCCAGAACCACCCGAAGACGCGCCGACATGCCGGTAGGCGTACGTTTAATATCCACCGCATAATTGTTCCACGTGGTTGATATGAGTACAAAACGTCACTACGAGCGGGAGTTCGTTCGGACGTTCTTCACGTCGCCGACGGCCGTGGAAGGAGAGGACGATTCGGCCAAGATGCTACAGAGCGCGGCCCAGCTCCGCGGGATGAAGGCTCCGGACGTCTGGGTTCCGGACAACGAGGACGCGACGGCGCCGTCCATGCGCGACGAGGGCGTCGAGAACATCATCGACGTCGTCGCCGAACACGGCGAGTCGTTCCCGGGGGAGATTCACCCCCGCGTCGTCTGGCATCGCGAATCCCCCACCACCCGATATCAGGGATTCCAGCACATGCTCGAACTCGCCGACCCGGAGAACGGCGCTATCGAGCACATCGACGGCTTCGTCATCCCGGAGGTCGGCGACGTCGACGACTGGAAGAAGGCTGACGAGTTCTTCACCATCGTCGAGAACGAGTACGGACTGGAGGAAGGGAGCCTCTCGATGTCGGTCATCGTCGAGAGCGGCGAGGCCGAACTCGCCCTCGGCGACCTGCGCGAGGAGATGGGCAAGCCCTCGAACAACCTCGAACGGCTGTTCCTCCTCGTCGACGGCGAAGTCGACTACACCAAGGACATGCGCGCCATGACGCCCACCGGCGAACTGCCGCCGTGGCCCGAACTTCGCCACAACACCTCCCGCGGGGCCAGCGCCGCCGGGCTCATCGCCGTCGACGGCCCGTTCGACGACATCCGCGACATCGACGGCTACAGAGAGCGGATGCAGGAGAACCGGGCGAAAGGGATGAACGGCATCTGGTCGCTGACTCCCGGACAGGTCGTCGAGGCGAACCAGGCCCCGCTTCCGCCGAAGACGGGGAGCTGGCTCCTCGAAGTCGACGGTCGGGAGATAGAACTCGACGACGAGGACGGCCGACAGGTCTACGACGGCGACGCGGTGTCGCTCGAAGAGACCGGCGAGGGGCAGTACGTCCTCCGGGCCGGCGGCGACCAACAGGAACTCGACGAGGAGGAACTGCGCGAGACGCTGCTGGACATGACCGCGTACGTCCCGAGCATGGACGACATCGTCGACTCCATGGAGGAGTTCGAGGCGGCCAAGGAGGCGGGCAAAGGCGCAATCGCCATGAGCCAGTCGGCCACCCTCGTCCTCGACGGCGTCGAAGTCGACCTGCAGAAAGACCGGATGTGGGACGAAGCCACCTACCAGGCCGCCCAGACGCCCATCACGCTGTTCCAGGACGTCTACGAGCACCGCCCGGACCAGCACGAGGAACTGGAAGAGATGTACGGCGCGGACGTCGTCGAACGCGCGACGAACGTCGGTAACTGACGACCACCTCGCACCCGCCTTCCGCTCGCGTCGGTGGCCGTTTCCGAGACACACGTATCAGTGTGGCGCTATTGTAAGAGAGTGGTCAGTTACGCGGGGCGGGCTGGCTCTGCGGGAACCCCGAACCGATTCGAGAGCGGGAGAGTTCTGGAGCGGTCAGGGTTACTGGTCCCCGTTTTCGGACCCCGGTGTGACGCGAGACGACGGTCGGGGTCGCATCCGGGAAACGAACCACGTCGACCGGAGAGTTCGGTCACTCCGAGTCGCAGACGAGTCCGTCGTCGTCGAGAGAGACGGCAATCCGCCGAGGCAGGCAGCGTGACACGCCGACGGGCACACGAGTCCCGCGGCGGACGGGCGAACGATCCTGTTCGTATCAGTGAACGGGTATTACCGCATATTCATACGTTAAATTATATAATCTGGAAGATGCGTCTCCGGCTCGACGTGCGCGCCGTTCCGCCTGGCACGACTCGGGTCGCGTCGGTCCGACGCGCGAAGCGACACCGGCGGTGGGTCGGTGGCGCATCGCTGGTCGGCGACGCGTCGACAGGCGGTGGTCGGTGACGCGTCTGCGGTCGACCGGTCGTCGGTGGTCGTGATGCGACGGCGGAACGCGTCGTCGTCGAGTGCGTCGAACGACGGAGGGCAGAAGCGCCTGGCGGGCGATTCGACGACGGCAGCGTTCGTCAGGCGTCCACGGCGGGTTCCGGGTCGCATCCGGCGCGGCGACGCGGGACCACCCGTCGCAGACGCGGGAGTCCGCGACTGACTGCGACGTACGTCGCGGCGGCACCGCCGACGAGAAGCGGTTGGCTGATGGCGAACAGACCGACGGGGACGAGTGCGACCAGCAGGAAGGCCGCGGCCACGTCGCGGTCGGTCAGGGGGCGGTCGTAGGGCGGTGCGGGCCCGCGGGAGTCGGTCCGTCTCATTACAGGTAGAGAATGGGACGCCACGCCAATAGCTGTAATCTGAATTATATTTTTGTAAACGCCGTTACTGAAATTCGTTTTGGTAACCGGGCCGGAACGAGCGATAGAACGGGTGTCGAGAGAGCACGCGGGCGAGACGGACGAGAGGGTATCCACGAGAGAGACGGCAGAGAGAGCGAGCCGGCCGACGGATTGCAGCCGGTGACGCGACGGGGTCGTTTTCTGCACCGATTGCATGGAAAAAACCATCACGTACCGGTGCGCGCTTCGAAGTGGAAATGAAGACAGTCAATTCCAGCCGCCTGTACGGCGCAGTCGTGCACAGTTCGCTCTTCCTGGGCGTGGCGACGATCGGAGAGGTGTACGTCGCCTCCTCGCTCGCGGGCCTGGGCACCAACGTCGCCCTCGTCGTCGGGTTCCTCGCCACCGTCGGCGTGTACAACCTCGACAAACTCGCGGACCTCGACACGGACGCGGTGAACTACACCGAACGGGTGGCGTTCGTCTCGGCGTACCCGCGAATATACGCCGGCCTGTCCGCCATCGCCGTGGTGGGGGCCGTCGCCATCGCTGTCCGAAGCGGCGGGGTCCAGGCGCTGGGTCTCACCCTGTTTCCCGGCGCCATCGCCGTCGCGTACAGTCTTCCCGTCCTCCCGGGCGACACCGTCTCACGGCTCAAGGACGTGTTCCTCGTGAACACGACCGTCGTCTCGCTGGCGTGGGCCGTCCCCGTCGCGTTCGTCCCCGTCGCCGTCGCCTCGACCGGACACGACTCCCTCGCCGGCGCGTCGGTCGCTGCGACCTGGTTTTTCCTCCGGTCGGCCGTCTCGGTCGAGGTTCACAACGTGCGCGACGTGACCGGCGACCGAGAGGCCGGCGTCGAGACGCTCCCCACGGCGGTCGGCATGCCGTGGACGCAGAAGATACTGTACGCGGTGGACGGCCTCTCGCTCGGCCTGGTCGCCGGGGCGGCGGCCCTGGGATACGTCCCGGACTGGGCGCCAGTCGCCCTCGCTCCCGCGCTCGTGTTTTCCGTGTGGGTGACCTACTCGCTGACCGACGCCGCCCGGGACGTAGAACGACTCTGTACGCTCAGAGACGGTGAGGGGTTCCTGATGGCGGTCGGCGTCCTCGCGGCAGTCGCTCTCCAGTCTGGCGCGACACTGGTCATCTGACCACGCAATACTCTTTTGTCGACGCCCACAGAATAGTTAGATTACGTGAACGAAAACGCAACCACCGGCGCGCGGAAACGCCCGACCAGGGAGCCGCGGATATGAGCGTCCTCCCGACGCAGGCGTACCCCGTCTTCACTATCGCCGTGTGGTTGACGCTGGTCGCGGCTGTCGTAAGCTGGGGAGTCGCGGCGTACGCCTGGCGCTACCGACCCGCCGCAGGCGCCGGAGCGATGACGGCCCTCACGGCGGCGACCGGCTGGTGGGCCCTCGGGTACGTGATAGAGCTCTCCCTCGTCGACCTGGAGGCCAAACTCCTGCTGGCGAACCTCCAGTGGATGGGCGTCCTCCTCGGACCGGTCGCCTGGGTGGCGTTCGCCTTTTCCTACACCGGCCGCGACCAGTACGCGACGCCGCCCTCGCTGATGGCCCTCTCCGTGCTGCCGGCGATCGGAATCGTGGCCGTCTGGACCAATCCAGCCCACCACTTCATGTGGTCGTCCACGACGGTCGTCCCCGCGGCGGACGGCGCGTTCACCCTCCTCAAACACGAGTGGGGGCCGCTCTACTGGGCGCTCCTGGGGTACGGCTACCTGCTGTGGTTCACCGGGGCGGCCCTCCTCGTCCAGACGGCGTTCGACCTGCCCGCAGTCTACCGGTTGCAGGCGACGACCATCGTCGTCGGCGCGCTCCTGCCGCTCGCGGGAAACGTCGCGACGATGCTCCTCGAACAGTACGGCGCAGCCCTCGACGTGACCCCCGCCGCGTTCGCCGGGGCCGGAATCGCGTGCACGGTGGCGCTCACGCGGTACGACCTGCTCGAAGTGCGGCCCGTCCCCCGGTGGGTGGCCCGCGAACGCGTCCTCGAAGAGATGGCCGACGTCGTCGTCGTGACCGACACCCGGTGGCGCGTCACCGAACTGAACGCGGCGGCGAAACGACTCCTGGGCGACGGCGACGAGTCGCTCAAGGGAACCCCCATCGGTGCACTCATGCCGGGGTTCTCCCCGGACGACCGCGGCGAGGCCGACCCGGTCGTGGAAACGCTCTCGCTGACGGCGGACGGCGGCCAGCGGTACTTCGAACTCCGAGCCAGCGACGTCACCGACTTCCACGGCCGACCGGTCGGCCACGCGATAGTGCTCCGGGACGTGACCGACCGGCGCCACTACCTCCAGCGCCTGGAGGTGATGAACCGGGTCCTCCGACACAACCTCCGGACCGAGGCGAACATCCTCCACGGGTAC
>JBEPXT010000193.1:0-4876 GCA_041641795.1 Salinigranum sp. | reverse complement strand
GGTCTGGGGGGCGCGGCGTGCGCAAGGGGGGCCTCGGTCGTCCCCTGAGCCCATCGAGACGCCCTCCGCGCCCACACCGCGGGAATCGAACGTCTCGACGACTGAGTCGACGACGGCGTCGCTCTGCGGCGTCCCGAAATCGGGTCGCTCCCGGGTCGGACACCCGCAGTCGGTCAGTCGGACTGTTCCGCGACGGCGGACGGGACGGACTGCGTCTCGGGCCGACCCGCGGACTCCTGGCCATCGAGGCGGTCGGAGAGGCCGCCGGCGACGACCGGAATCCGGCCGATTCGTCGGAGCAGACTGCCGAGTCCGAGGACCATGCTCACGCCGATGGTATCCGCGACCAGGTCGATGAACGAGTCGCGGAACCCCCAGAAGTGGAGGTTCTCGAAGATGCCGAGGTACTCGACGAGTTCCCAGCCGAGGGCGCCGACGGCCGAGAGGACGACGACGAACAGCACGGCCCGGCCGCCGTCGAGGTGGAGGGTGCGGGCGGTCACCACGAGGATGAGGGCCATGGCGGTCGCCGACCAGAAGTGGGCCGCGACCTGGAACCAGTCGTAACGAACGTACAGTCCGGTCGTGTTCCCCCAGTGGTGGAAGACCAGGGCACAGGCACCCCACAGTAGGGCGACAGTCCAGTCTCTGGTTCGGGAGGGCAGGCGGTTCGGGGACACGATATATAATGGTGACATGAGCGCATAAATGTCTTCTCTGACTGTCAATGGCAGAGAACCCTCACGATTGCTTACCAGTCATGGGTGTGTCATATCGGCCGCGAGAATACCGACCGCCGAGGCGACCGATAGTGCGTTTTACAGGAGTTCGGCCGAAAAACTGTCCGAGTACAGCCAGCTCCGCGACGCTGGTTCAGTCAGCGTTCGGAGACGTTCCGAAACCCGTTGTGTGCCAGAGGACGCCCAGCGTCAGGGCAACCCCCACGGAGTTCGAGGCCATGTCCACGAGCATGTCGTTGACGTCGTGGAAGTGAAGCGGGACGCCGAACCCGTCGAGGAGGCCGAGATACTCGACGGCTTCCCAGGACAGTGCGCCGACGGCGGTTCCGGCGAGGACGAACCCGACGAGGTGCTTTCCGCGCAATCCCCGCGAGAGGCCCGCGACGGCGACGAATCCCGCCAGTGCGCTCGCCGACAGGGCGTGGGTGAGGTTCTGGTACCACCCGAAGTGGAAGTACAGGTGCGTCTCGTTACCGATGAAGTGGACGAGAAACGCCGTGATTCCCCAGAGCACGGCGACTCGCCACGGGTCGCTGTCGAACAGTCGTCGATTCCCCAGCACTGTCGGACTGTTCGGACTGCTGTGTAATAGCCGTTATTGCCAGCGTCGGACGGACTGGATTATTCGCTCGGCCGGGCGGTTCCGCTCCCACCCGGCGTCTCGTCGGCGGCCGCACCCGGTTTAGGTAGGCCTAAACATCGACAGATACTTTAGGTCGTCCTAAAAACTCAGGCGTGATGAGACAGGACGTCTGCGTGGTCGTCCCGACCATTCGGAACTACGAGTTCTTCCGGGCGTACGTCGACAACGCCAGGGCCAACGGCTTCGACCTGGACCGGTTGTTCGTCGTCTTCGTGACGGAGGACTTCTGTGACACCGACGCGATGGCCGCACTCCTGGAGGAGGAGGGCGTCGACGGGGCCGTCTTCGACCAGGCGCGGCGGGAAGCGTGGTTCCGGGTGCAGGATATCGACGAGTACGCCGACCTGATACCTGAGGCGAGCCACGCCCAGACCAGTTTCGGATTGCTCTACCTCTGGGCCAACGACTTCGAGTTCGGCGTGTTCCTCGACGACGACACGGCCCCCCACCCCGACTGGGATTTCTTCGGTCACCACCTGGAGAACCTCCACCGGACGGGGCCGGTCGAGGCCGTCGGCTCCGACGAGGCGTGGGTGAACGTGCTCCACCAGAACGCCGACGAACACGGGCTGTATCCCCGGGGGTACCCCTACAGCGCCATGGACGAAACCGTCGAGACGACGCGCCTCGACGTCTCCCGGACCGTGGCCTCACAGGGCCTCTGGACGAACGTGCCGGACCTCGACGCGGTTCGCATCCTGATGGACGGCGACCTGCAGGGGCAGGCGAGAACCCGGACGAGTGCGGACGACTACGGGGGCACGTTCGCCGCGGCGCCGGGACAGTACCTCACCGTCTGTTCGATGAACCTGGCGTTCAGGCGCGAGGTGGTCCCGGCGTTCTACCAGTTGCCCATGGACGACAACGAGTGGGACGTCGGGCGGTTCGACGACATCTGGAGCGGCGTCTTCCTGAAGCGGGCCGCGGACGCGATGGGCGACGCGATACTGACGGGCTACCCGCTCTGTCGGCACGACAAAGCCCCCCGGTCCACGTTCGAAGACCTGGCCACGGAAGCGCCGGGCCTGGAGCTGAACGAGCACCTCTGGCGAATCGTCGACGACGTGGACGTTGACGGCGACAGTTACGCGGCGGCCTACGGTGCCATGGCCGACAGGCTGGCGTCCGGCGACTGGTCCGACCTGGCCAACGGCGGGTTCCTCAACCGCGTCGGCGAGTCGATGCACGACTGGCTGGCGGCCCTGGACGCACTCGGCGGCGAGCAACTCGTCGACGCCGCCCCGGCGGCGAGCGACTAGGCTGTCGGCTCGCCGTTCCCGGCCGACGGTCGGCCCGTCACCAGAGACCCGTCCGTCGATTTAGGCGCACCTAAGAAATCGGCAGGTATTTATGATTTAGGCACACCTAAACCAAAGTATGGACGATGACGGGGCACCTCGTCGAGCGAATCGTCGTCAGTTCCTGGCGGTTTCCGGTTCGATAGGTCTCGCCGGTCTCGCCGGCTGTTCAGGGGGATCGGAGTCGACGCCGGAGACCACAGCGACGTCCGGGACGGAGACCCAGGGCGGTGACGGTGGAAGCGGTGGTTCCCAGCAGATCGGGTCCGGACGGTCGCCGTTCGGCGACCGGTCGCTCTCTGGCGGGGTTCCGATGGCCGAGATGCCAGACCTCCAGGGGGAGTTGACGCTCTACTCCGGGCGCGGCGAAGCGCTGGTGAGCGAACTCGTGGAGTTCATCGAGGAGCAGTATCCCAACCTGCGCATCAAGCCGCGGTACAACTCCGCCGCGGACCTGGTCAACCAGATTCTCACCGAGGGGCAGTCCAGCCCCGCGGACGTGTTCTTCTCGGTGAACGCCGGGGCACTCGGCGCACTGAAAGACGAGGGACGAACCCGGGGACTGCCGAACGGCGTGCTGGAGATGGTCCCCCAGCAGTTCCGCGACCCGGACGGACAGTGGGTCGGTACCTCGGGCCGGGCGCGCGCGGTGCCGTTCAACACGAATCAGCTCTCGAAGTCGGACGTGCCCAAGGACATCTTCGCGTTCCCGAACACCGAGGCGTTCCGGGACAACATCGGGTGGGCGCCGACGTACTCCTCGTTCCAGGCGTTCGTGACGGCCATGCGCGTACTCAACGGCGAGCAGAAGACCAAACAGTGGCTCCGCGGGATGCAGGACCTCGGGGTCAAAGAGTACTCCGACGAGTTCCTCGTCTCCCAGGCCGTCGCCGACGGCGAAATCGCCGCCGGGTTCGCCAACCACTACTACACGCTGCGCGTCGAGGCCGGGCGGTCCAATCCACCCATCGACCTCGCGTTCACGAACAACGATGCGGGCGCCATCTTCAACGTGGCGGGCGCGAGCGTCCTCGACACGGCCGGGAACGCCACCCTGGCCTCGAACTTCGTTCGGCACCTGCTCTCGGCCGAGGCCCAGGACTACTTCGCCCGGACCACCTTCGAGTACCCGCTGGTTCCCGAGGTCGAACCGGTCGGCGAACTCCCGCCGCTCGACTCGCTGAACCCGCCCGAAAACCTCGACCTGACGCAGCTCTCGGACCTCCAGGGGACGGTTCGACTGATGCGCGAAGTGGGCGTCCTCTAGACCATGAGAACCACGAGCCACACTCGTTCGACCGTCGGCGACGGCGACGCGCTCTCGCTGGGCGCGACTGTCACCAGCGCCGCCGTCGCCGCGGCGGTGCTGCTTCCGGTAGTGTGGCTCGTCCGGACGGGGGTGTCAGTCGGCGTCGAGCGGGCGCTGGCCCTGCTCACGCGTCCGACGACCATCGAAGTGATGGTCAACAGCACGCTGCTCGTCGCCGGCGTCACCGCGGCGTCGGTGGCCCTCGGCGTCCCGCTGGCGTACCTGACCGTGCGGACGGACCTCCCGTTCAGACGGTTCTGGACCGTCGCCGTGTCGCTCCCGCTGGTCATCCCGAGTTACATCGGGGCGTTCGCGTTCGTCTCCGCGTTCGGTCCCAACGGCGCCCTCCAGCGCGCACTCGCGCCCGTCGGCGTCGAGCGACTCCCGGAGGTGTACGGCTTCGGCGGCACCGTCCTCGTCCTCACGCTGTACACCTACCCGTACGTGTACATCACGGCCCGGGCGTCGCTGAAGTCCTTCGACACGACGCTCGTCGAGGCGGCGCGGACGCTCCAGCACACCCGGTGGGAGTCGATACGCCGCGTGACGCTCCCGCACGTCCGCCCGGCCGTGACGGCGGGAGCGCTGCTGGTGGCCCTCTACGCGCTGTCCGACTTCGGAACTCCGGCCATCATGCGGTTCGACGTGTTCACCCGCGTCATCTACGTGGAGTTCAACTCCTTCGGCCGGGAGATGGCCACGCTGCTCTCGCTCCAGCTGGTCGCCGTGACGGTGTTCATCCTCTGGCTCGAATCGCGGATTCGCGGCACGGAGCGGGCCGGGGGCGGCGGACGCTCCCGCGACACCGTCAGACTGGGCCGGTGGCGGTACGTCCTGATGGCGCTCCCGGCCGCCGTGGCCGGCCTGGCGCTCGTCGTCCCTCTCG
>JBEPXT010000192.1:0-4930 GCA_041641795.1 Salinigranum sp. | reverse complement strand
GTCGGTTGGCTCCCGGTATCCCCCGACTGGTGACAGTTTTGGAATCCGTCTCGTGGCTGTGTGAGCGACGTTCATGTGGCAGCCGGTCCTACATCTAACTGTATGGTGGACCTCCGAATCGGGAGACACGGCGTCGTTCTACTCGTGATACTGTTTCTCATATTTGGCTTGGAGGACATCCTGATATGGGTCAACCGGGGCGAACTACCCGCTGTCGAGTTCTTCGTGGGGCTGGTTCTCGTGCTGGCGATAGTGGCGTGGGCCGTCAGAGAGGCGCAACTCCACCCGCCGCCGCGTCTCTAGGGGCCGGTTCCGGTGCGTCGTCGAAAAGGCGGATGCGCCGTCCGGGAATTGAACCCGGGCAACGAGCTTGGGAAGCTCGTGTCCTACCACTGGACCAACGGCGCTCGCGGTATGACCTACCCGAGCGTGCCACTTGAACGTAGCGTTTCCAGAACGTGGACGGACGTCCACAAATTGGCGGTGACGAGTGTCTATTTGTCCCCCCAGGACGTAGCCGACGGCGATGACCTCCGATTCGACGGTTGTGAGCGACTCGGCACCGCTGGACCTGCGGCTCTCGGCGGACGAACTGGAAGCCACGCGCGAACACGTCGTCACGTTCGTCCGCGAGTCCGTCGACGCCGCCGGAACAGAGGGGGCGGTCATCGGCCTCTCCGGGGGTATCGACAGCACGCTGACCGCGTACCTGGCCGTCGACGCGCTGGGGGCCGACAGCGTTCACGGGATGGTGCTTCCGAGCGACGTCAACCCGGAGGACTCGATGAGCGACGCCGAACGCGTGGCTCGCCTCCTCGACATCGAGTACGACGTGGTCGACATCGCACCGATCGTGGAGTCGTTCGTCGAGGCGTTCCCCGAACCCGACGCCGAGGCCCGCATCCAGACTGACCCGATGCGGACCGCCGTCGGGAACGTCAGGGTCCGGACGCGGATGGTGCTGAACTACTTCGTCGCCAACGCCGAGAACCTCCTCGTCCTCGGCACCGGGAACCGGAGCGAGACGCTCACGGGCTACTTCACCAAGTACGGCGACGGAGCGGTCGACTGCAACCCCATCGGGAACCTCTACAAACAGCAGGTCCGGCAACTGGCCGCCCACGTGGGCGTGCCCGACGACCTCGTGACCAAGACGCCCTCGGCCGAGATGTGGCTGGGACAGACCGACGAGGAGGAGATGGGCCTGTCCTACGATACGCTCGACGCCATCCTCGCGCTGCACGTCGACGGACCGCTCTCCCGCGCCGCGACGAAGCGACACCTGGACGTCACGGACGAGCAGATATCCCGGGTGGTCTCTCTCTACGAGGGGAGCGCCCACAAGCGCCGGGGGCCGCCGTCGCCGGACCCGCTCTGGCGGTAGGCGGAGACCGAATCCCGCCGACCCGACTACTCCCCGGATTCGTCCCGGACGTCCTCGCCCCGGAGACGGGCGATGTCCGACTGGTGGGCGCGGACGAGTCGGGCGAACGCGGCGGCCTCGGCCCGCTCTCGCGTCTCGCGGTCGCGCCGGTCCTGCAGTCGCTGCGCGAGAACCGCGAGAGCGTCAGGTTCGTTCGCGGCTATCTCCTCGGCCACCGACCGCGGCGACTGGACGACTCGCGAGACGAGTCCCATCTGTCGGGCCTCTGCGGCGTCGACCACCCGGCCCGACAGCGCCAGGTCCGCGGCGTCGGCCTCACCGACGGCCTCGGGGAGGCGATGGGTCCCGCCCCACGCCCCGAACAGGCCGAAGGTGACGCCCGGTTCGCCGAACGACGCCGCCGGCGTGGCGACCCGGACGTCACAGGCCAGGGCGAGTTCGACGCCGCCCCCGCGTGCCGGACCGTCCACCCCCGCGACGACGACGGTCTCGGCCGCCTCGATGTCGGCGGCTACTCGCTGTCCGAGTCGGGCGAATTCCGCCGGGTCGTCGAGGGCGGCCACCACGTCGAGGTCGGCCCCCGCGCAGAACGCCTCCCCCGCCCCGTGGAGGTAGACGACCGGCGTCTCGGCGCCGGTCACCGCGGACGCCAGGTCCTCCAGGTCGTCGGGGCGCAGAGCGTTGCGTCGGGCCGGCCGGTCGAGGGTCACGACCCGCAGGCGTCCGGCGTCCGTGGTGCGTATCATAGCCCATCTCCGGGGCCGTTTCCAAAGGTCTTTGCCCTTCCCCCCGCTAGGGAGATTCGATGGACGACGCCGTGCGGGCCCGCACTGCCGCGCGCGAGGCACTCGAAGATATCGAGCCCGGTCGCCTTCGCGAGGTGCTCGACGACCGTTTGACCGACTCCTCGATGGTCCCCGGGGTGTTGACCCTGTTGAGTGCACGAGCGTTCGACCCCGGAGTCGACCTCGACGGCATCGCCGACCGAGCCGCCGGCGTGCAACTCATCTACGAAGGGCTCCGACTCACCCGGCTGCTGGCCCACGACGAGCCGTGGACCTCGGTCGAGTCCGAGACCGTCGACGGCGACCTGGAGATTCTGGCCGCCGACGTGTTCGTCTCCCGCGGGTTCTACCTCCTCGCCCGGACGGAGGCGGCCGACCACGCGGTCGAGACGGTCCGCCAGTTCGGCCGGGACCAGACCCGACGCCAGCACGGGGACGAGGACGCCGCCGCGAGCCTCGACAGGAATCTCGAATCGAGCGTGTTCTCCCTGGCGGTCATCGCCGGGTGTTCGGCCGTCGGCGTCGACGCCCCGCCGTCTCTGCTCGAGTACGCACGGAGCCTGGCTCACGAGTACGACGGCGACCTGCCGCCGGCGACGGTGACGCTCTCGGAGACCACCGCCGAGCGCATCGCCTCGATGACCGGCCGCGGACGGGACGACCGGGTCCCGTCGTCGGCGACCGACCCCTGACCCCTGACTCGGCGCCCCGTGCCGTCGGTTCACGGAGGGGCAGTAAATCGAAACGCCTAAAGACGATTCCGGCCAACGAACGAATGCGCCTGGGTAGCTTAGCGGTAAAGCGCGTCCTTGGTAAGGACGAGAGCCCGGGTTCAAATCCCGGCCTAGGCTTGTCGAATTCCTACTCCTTCCACGCCGACCGCCAGTCACCGAGGTGTGGCAGTTTCGCCCCGGCAGGTGCAAGGTCGTCAGCCGGCGTTCCGGGGGTGTTCGACCGACAGAGGGCTTGCACTCGCCGACACAACCACTTAGGGACGCAGTGCCGTCACACGGAGTGGATGGGTTCCGACCGATACTCGCTCAGACGGATTTTTTTCGGCGGTTCGGATTTCGAAGACCCCAGGTCCGTCGGAACGCGATTTCAGCAGTGGATCCTGTTCTGGGGCGGGCGGGTCTCTCTCGCAACCCTGCTTCTGGCCGGCGTGTTCCTCGCGCTGTTGCTCGCGGCGGCCGTCAGTCCGCTGAACCTCCGCCTGTTGATTCGGGACACGAACACGGTGCAGTCGCTGTTCACGACGCTGCTGAGCGGGAGCATCCTCCTCGTCTCCATCGTCGTCACCATCACGTCCATCGTCCTCTCACACGAAATCACGGACATCGAGAGCGAACGGGACCGCATCGAGGCCTCTATCGACTACCGCGCGAAAATCGAAGGCTCCATCGCGAGAGACGTGAGTCCCGCCCGGCCAGCGGAGTTCCTTCGAATCATCCTGATGCTCATCGACCAGCAGGCGGAGGGCCTGGCGCGAATCGCCGGCGAGAGCGACGACGACGCGTTCCGGGACGAAGCCGAAGCGTTCGCGTCACAGGTCGCCGACGTCGTCGAACGGACGAACGCGCTGCTCGCAGACGCCCAGTTCGGGTCGTTCAAGATTCTGCTCGCGGGGTTGAACTACGACTACGCGTGGCAACTCCACACCGCACGCCGCTTCGAACAGCGGTACGAGTCGCAGATGACCGACAACCAGCGGGCCGTCGTCGACGACCTGATAGAGACGTTGAAGGTGTTCGCCGCCGGCCGCGAGTACTTCACGTCGCTGTACTACAAACAGGAGTTCGCTCGGCTGTCGAGTCACCTCCTCTACGTGACGCTCCCGACGATCGTCTACACGTCCTACATCCTCCTCGCACTCGACGTGAAGATGTTCCCGGAGGTGTCGGTGCTCGGCGTCTCGCCGCTGGTCGTGTTCGTGAGCTTCTCGTACGCCGTCGCGCTCGCACCGTACGTCATCCTCACCTCGTACGTGCTCCGCGCGATGGCGGTGACGCTGCGAACGCTGGCCGCCGGGCCGTTCATCCTTCGAGACCAAACTCGGCCGGACCCGATTGACTGGGACCGAGGCTCCGTCGCCGCCGACTGGAAGGAACCGACGTTCGTGGAGAACAACGGCGACGATTGAGCGAAGCGCTGGACGGAGAACGGTATCGTGGTTCCAGAGACGGTACAATCGCGGAATCGTCCTACCCCAACAGGAGCGGACGAACAACCGCGGACGAACGGCCGGGGACGACCGATTCGTCCGGGAGGTCACACCGTCTGGTACCGGGGCGCCTCGCTGTTCAGTTCGACAGTAAACCCGTCGGTGTGACGCACCGTCACGTCGTACCCGAGGTACTCGAAGTGCATCGTGGCGGAACCGCTCTGGAGAACGGTCTCGACCGCCTCGGGGTCGACGATGCCCGATATCGACTCGGGGAGTTCGGTGGGTTCGATTCCTTCTCGTTCTGCAATCGCTTCGACGACGTCGGTCAGGGGAGCCTCGTGAGCGGTCATGTCCCAGATAGCAGGCCGTGCTAATACCACGCATACCCGGGGTATTTATTATCAACTTGCAAATTCGATTTTTACTTCGATTAATTCGATATGTTAACGCGCGAACGAGCGCTGCCGGTCGCTCACCGTCGCTTCTGACCACCGCGTCGGTGTGGACGTCCGTGAACTCCACTCCATCGCACTCGGGACAGGCCGCGACGTCGGGGACCAGCGACCCGCGCTTCCTGACGGCGACCACGAAGAACCC
>JBEPXT010000191.1:0-4941 GCA_041641795.1 Salinigranum sp. | reverse complement strand
CCTTCTCGGCGTCGGCGAGGCCGGAGTGGGTCATGCTGGCCGGGTGCTCGATGAGCGACTCGACGCCGCCGAGGCTGACCGCGAGGGGGAACTCCTCCAGGGCGGCGACGAACTCCTGGACACCCTCAAGGTCGGCGTCGAGTTCGAACGAGAGCATCCCGCCGTACCCGGCCATCTGTCGGGTGGCGAGTTCGTGTTGCGGATGGCTCTCCAGGCCCGGATAGTACACCCGGGTGACGGCCTCGTGACCGTCCAGGAACTCCGCGATTCGGGTCGCGTTCTCCTCGTGCTGGCGCATGCGCAGCGGAAGCGTGCGCGTCCCCCGGAGAACCATGTACGCGTCGAACGGCGGGAGCATCGCCCCGAGGCCGACTCGCTGGAAGAAGGCGACTTCCTCGGCCGTGGCCGCGTCGTCCGTGATGACCGCGCCGCCGACGGAGTCCGAGTGGCCGTTCAGGTACTTGGTGGTGCTGTGGACGACGACGTCGGCGCCCAGTTCCAGGGGTCGCTGGAAGTACGGGCTGGCGAACGTGTTGTCGACCCCGAGGACGGCGTCGTGTTCGTCGGCGATGCCGGCCAGCGCCTCGATGTCACAGAGGTGCATCAGCGGGTTCGTCGGCGTCTCCATCCACACGAGCGACGTCTCGGGACGCATCGCCTCGGCCACGGCCCGGGTGTCGGTGGCGTCGACGAACGAGACGTCCACCCGCAGGCGCTCCTCGAAGAAGTGGGTCAGCGCCTTCTTCGTCCCGCCGTAGAGGTCCTCGAAGGCGACGACGTGGTCGCCCGGCGTGACCTGCGAGAGGATGGTGGCGGAGATGGCCGCCATGCCGGAGGCGAACGCGAACCCGTGTTCGCCGCCTTCGAGCGCCGCGAGACGCTCCTCCAGGGCGTTCCGCGTCGGGTTCGACAGCCGCGAGTAGACGTACTCGCCCGCGTTCGGGTCCAGTTCCGACAGGTCGGCGTCCGGGTCTATCTCGTCCAGTTCGAACGTCGACGTGAGGTGAATCGGTACCACCACGTCCCGGACGCCGTCCGCGGGGTCGCCCGCGTGCTCTCCGTGCGTGACCGCGAGCGTCTCGAAGCGCTTGTCGTTCCTGCGCATGGCTCGTCGACAGACGGGCAGTTCACGTAAAGGTACGCTTGTCCTCGTCCAGTATGAGCCAATATAATACGAAGAACCCCATTATAATCGCCGCGCATGGCGAGGAGTCGGGACCGGCGTCCGCGCGTCGCCGCTGGGGTTACGCCAGCGCCGCCAGGTCGAACTCGAAGGCCGCGACCGGGAGTTCCAGGTCGTGTTCGACGAGCACGGCGGGGTGGAGTTCGCCGACGACGCCGACGTCCTCGCCGTCGACGACGACGCGGGCCGCGCGGCCGTCGATGAACGAGGGGTGTTCGACCGCGGGAGTGGACAGCGAGACGTCGAAGTCGCGACAGAGCGCGGCCAGGCGGCCCTTGGCGTCCTCGTAGGTGGCGTCGTTGCGCGCGAGCACCGCGGCCACGGAGCGCGACTCGGCGACTCCCGTGTTCTCCGCGTCGTCGCGCCGGGCGACGAGGCCGATTTCCGCCAGGTCCTGCGGATACGACCGGTGCGTGTTGTTCTCCAGTACCATCATGAGCGACGGGAGCGCCCAGGTCCGGAGCATCGTGTAGTCCTCGCTGTACGGTTCGGTTATGCGGACGGCGTCGCCGCCGCCGAGGACGTCTTGGCCCTCCTCGACCCGCATGCGGTCGTAGTTCTCGGCCTCGCTAATCATGTAGAAGTTGAGCAGGTCCTCGTACCCGAGGCCGACGAGGCTGTTCCGGGCCGCGTCTTCCAGGTTCGACCGGTCGTGTCGCCCGCCGACGGTTCCCACGTCGGGGTACCGCGGTTCCAGGTCGTTGAACCCGTACGCCCGCCCGACGTCGTCGACCAGGTCGAGGGGGTGGAGCACGTCGACGCGGTAGGGCGGAACCGACACCTCGTAGGCCGGGGCGCCCGCCTCGCGGTCCACCTCGACGCCCAGGCCGGAGCGCTCGAAGAGGTCCACGACCGTCTCGGGGTCGAGGTCCACGCCGAGCATCCCCTCGATGCGGTCGTGGGTGACCGTCTTCTCGTCGACCTCGAAGTCGGGCCTCACGAGGGTCCCGTCGGGGTAGGCCACCTCGACGGACTCGATGGTCGCCCCGCGGGCGGCCAGCGCGTAGCAGATGATGTTGCACATCCGGTCGATGGTCCACTGGTCGGTGCCGGTGAGTTCGACGAACAGTTCCCGGGAGCCGGTGGTGACCTCGGTCCGGCGACCGTTGATGACGGGAGGGAACGAGAACAGGCCGAGTTCGTCGTAGATTGCCGGGTAGCGCTCGTACTCCGACACGATGGGCGCGTACGTCGCTCCGGTCGGGTGGTCGGTGAGCACCTCCGCCGGCGTCATCTCGGCGTCGGCGTCGAGCGGGACGAACCGGTCGCCGTCCGGGTCGACGCCCCGGTAGGTGATGGAGACGTCGCCGGCGCCCTCCTCGGTGAGCACCTCGCCTTTCAGCATCGTCAGGTCGTGGATGCCGATGGCACCCTTCTCGCGCTTGCGACCCATCGTCGCGTGGAGTTTCTCCTGCAACTGGATGAGCGACTCCAGGGCCTCCTCGTCGAAGTCCACGCCCCGGACGACGGCCCCGGTCACGTACGGTCGCTCGTCGGGGACCGACTCGTCGACCTCGATGGTCCAGTCGGGGTCGTTCGTCTTCGGGACGTGGACCCCGCGCGCGTCGCCGTACTGGTATCGCAGCGACCGGGCGACGCCCTCGACCGAGAGGCGGTCGAGGCGGTCCGGGCCGAACTCCAGTTGCATCTTCCCGTCCTCGGTCTCGCCCTCGTACTCCAGACCGAGCGCGAACAGGTCCGCTTTGAGTTCCTCGTCGGACTTCTCCTCGCGGCCGGTCAGGCGACGGAGTTCGTCGGCGTCGACGTCGACGACGGGCATCAGTGAATCACCTCCGTCTCCCGCAGCAGTTCGAGGTCACAGAGCGTCCCGTGCACGTCGCGGATGTCGTCGAAGCCGTACATGAGCATCAGCAGTCGCTCCAGCGCGAGTCCCCACGCCATGACGTCGCAGTCGACGCCGAGCGGCCGGAGGACCTCGTCACGGAACATCCCCGAGTTGCCGATTTCGATGAGTTCGCCCGTCTCGGGGTGACGACCGAACAGTTCGAACGACGGTTCGGTGTAGGGGTTGTAGTGGGGCTTGAACTCGATGTCGGTGATGCCGAACTGCCGGTAGAACTCCTCGAAGGTGCCCATCAGGTCCCGCACCGAGAGGTCCTCCGCCATCACCCAGCCCTCTATCTGGAAGAACTCCAGCAGGTGCGTCGGGTCCAGCGTGTCGTTCCGGTAGACCTTCTCGACGCTGAAGAAGCGCTGTGGCGGTTCAAGGTCGCCGATTTCGTGCCCCGAGAGGTACCGCATCGACAGCGACGTCGTGTGGCCCCGCAGGTCGACTTCGCGGGCCACGTCCTCGGTCCACGGCGAGTGGTAGCCGTCGCCGTCCTCGCCCACGCCCTGGCGGTGGGCCGACTCGACGCGTTCGAGGAGGTCCGCCGGCAGGTCGCTCATCGGCGGCACGTCCAGGGCGAACTGGTCCCAGTGGGTCCTCGCCGGGTGGTCCTGGGGCATGAACAGGCAGTCGTTTATCCAGAACTCCGCGTCGGCGTGGGGGCCCTGCATCTCCTGGAACCCCATCCCGACGAGGACGTCCGTCACGCGGTCGGCCGTCTGCCGGAGGATGTGGGTCTTGCCGCCCCGGACCTCCGGCGCGTCGGCCTCGACGTTGTACTCGGTGAACTCGACGTCGCGCCACTCGCCGCTCGTGAGGAGTTCCGGCGTCAGGCGGTCGACCGTCTCGGCCACCTCGACGCCCACCATGAGCGCGTCGACCCCGTCGTCGGAGAGCGTCACCGACCGGACGGTTCGCTCCTCGCGGACGACGAGGCCCCGACTCTCCAGTCGGTCCACGACGCTCTCGTCCTCGACTTCCTCGTCGTAGGCGAGTCGGGCGAGCGCCGTCGCCTCGTCGTCCTCGTCGGGGTCGGCGTCCGGACTGGCGGAGATGGCCCCGCTGTCCAGCGTGCCGTAGCCCTTCCGGGCGTAGTTCGAGAGGGCGATGTCGACCGCCTGCCCGTCGAGGTCCGCGCGCCCGATGACCTCGCCCATCGAGACGGGGGCGTCGTCGGCCCCCGCCTCGACGGCGGCACGGTAGAGCCGAACCTCGGGGAGCCCGGCGTCGAGGTACTCGCGGCCCTCGTCGGTCACCTCGTAGTCGGTCTCCTCGCGTTCCTCGACGTCGAGGAGCCCCTCGTCGCGGAGTTCGAACACCGCGCCGGTAACGGTTTCGGGTTTGCGGTCCGTCTCCGCGGCCAGTTGGTCGATGGTCTGTGCCTCTGTCGCACTCGCGGCGTGCAACACCGCGTACTGTGATTCGGGGAGTTTCATTCGTCGTGTCCCGGTGGTCGTGGTGGGGAGTAGCGTGGAGTCGCCAGTTAGCCGTTGCGGGTCGAATCGACCGATTTCGTCCGTCGCCGGGCGTCGGGACCGCCGGCGGGCGGAGTTCGCCGGTCTCAGGCGACTCCGAAGAAGAACCCGAACCCGCGGCGTGCGCGTGGCTGACTCGCCGGACACCTGCTGGCGTGGGGTTCGGATGCCATGTGCGAGCGGTCGGCGTTCGTCGTGAAAAACGTTGCGAGAGACGACGCGTCGGGCGGAGAGCAGACCCGGTCTGCGGCGACCGAGTCGAGACAGACCTGCACGTGGGTGACGCCAACGCGCGCGAGAAACCAATTAAGCGGCGACGGCGGCGACGAGCCGGAGTCACATCGTTCGCTCGATGTGGCGGGCGACGTCGGCGGTCAGGTCCCGTCGGTACGTCCAGAACCCCTCCCAGGTGCGCGGCGACGTCTCGTGGGCGA
>JBEPXT010000190.1:0-5022 GCA_041641795.1 Salinigranum sp. | reverse complement strand
GGACGTCTCTCTACGGACCAGGACGGTGGTCGCCCCCGACGTCGGCGAAGCGATTCTCGACGTGATCGAGGAGGAAGCGGCCGACGAGGTCATCGTCGGCTGGGACGGAACCCTCGAACGTGACGACCACGTCTTCGGCGCGACGGTCGACCCGGTGGTCAGGAACGCCCCCTGTGACGTGTCTCTGGTCGATCTCAGAAACGAGACGGTCGGGACGCCGGTTGCGCTCGTCGCTCCGGGCCCGAACGCCCCGGTCGTCGCACACCAGGCGGTCGAATTCGCGACTGTCGACGATACCGTTCCGACCCTGCTGAACGTTCAGCAGCCTCGACGGGAAGGCGACGTGGACGCCGAGGAACGAGGGCGTTCGGTCGTCGTCGACGCCGCCGAGGAAGCGGGACTCGACCCCGAAGAGTACGACGTTCAGGTCGTCGTCGCCGACGACGTCGGCCGGGCGGTCGTCGAGGCAACCAGCCAGTACGACACCGTCTGCGTCGGCCTCTCGAAGCGAGCCGAGGGGTCCCGAATACCGTTCGGGGCAGTCACCGAACGGGTCGTGTACGACGTCCAGGGCAACGTCGCCCTCGTACGCGGCACGTGAGCGGACTGACGGCCTCGGCGCGCTCACTCCCCAGAAACAGGATGATGGGACGGCATGCGACGGTTCCGAAGGGTTCGACCAGCCGTCCGACGACGGGTCGGCGACCTTCATCCGGGCCGACTGACGGACGTCGAGGTGGACTCCGTCGAAGTAGTACGTGAGTGCCGTAGCCGGGACTAGGGGTCTTCGTTGACGCGAACGTCTCCATCCACGCTTGACCGATGCTCCGAGTCGTCGCGGAGTTCGTGGTCTGATAAACGCTTATTCCGAAATGCGTTCTACTCCGGCGTACGGCTGGGAACTGTCCGGACGAAACCGGCGTGGACAACGGACGTCTGCGACGGCTGGTCGGTCGTCCCAGCGGTGATCCTCCATGAAACTGAAAGACAAACGCGTCGCCATGTTAGTCGGTCCCGGATTCGAGGACCTGGAGTTCTGGGCCGTCTACATGCGCCTGAAAGAGGAAGGAGCACAGATTGACGTCGTCGGCATGGAGGCCGGCGTCGAGTACACGGGCAAGAGCGGCGGACTCACCGCCGAGACCGAACTCGCAGCCGAAGCGGTCGACCCCGCGGCAGTGGACGCGGTACTGGTCCCCGGCGGATGGACGCCCGACAAGATTCGGCGCGACCAGTCGGTGCTCGACCTCGTCCGCGACGTGTACGAGGACGGCAAGATCGTCGGACTGATCTGCCACGCCGGGCTGGTCGGTATCTCGGCCGGCATCGTCGAGGGCTCGGACGCGACGGGCTCGCTGGGCATCAAAGACGACCTCGAGAACGCCGGCGCGACGTGGGTCGACGAACCAGCGTTCCGCGACGGCAACATCGTCTGGGGACGCGTCGTCGAGGACATCCCCGATTACTGCCGCGTCCTGGTCGACGCACTCGCAGAGCACTCTGCGTGACATCTGCGGGGTGAACGCCGGGCGTCGGTGCCCGCTCACCGACCAATTCGGCCAGCGGATGCGGTGTCCCGATACGGTCGCGCCCGACGAGACGTTCGACATCACAGTGTCAGCAGAAAACGTCGGCGGCGGCCCAGGGACGTTCCGCGGCGCGGTGAACTTCTCGTACCCACTGTACCGACCGAAAGGGTTCCATATCGAACTCGAACCCGGAGCGTCCGGCGAGGCGACGGTGTCGGCGAGCAGCAAAGACACCGAGCCGGGGACCGAACTGCGATACGGCGTCCGGACGCCAGCGGGGCGGTCAGCGGTCGCCGTCGCCGTGGAGACGGGGTCGCCCTCGACCGAGAGAGCGAACTGAACGAACGGTGACCGAACGCGTGACGGGATGCGACGACCGCAGGAAGGCGCGCAAGCCGCGGAGTTCGGGGTCTCGGTCCTCCGTGGAGACGGGAGTGACGCGCGGGTGGGCCTCGACCGGAAGTAAACAGCGCCTGTTGGTCGAGTGGGGCCGCGACGCAGTCAGAGCAGCGCGACCTGTACGAGCGAGAGCGCCACCAGAGGGACGTGGAAGGCGGCGTGGGCTACCATCGCCGCCTCGAGGCTCCGCTGCCAGTACAGCCACCCGAAGACGACGCCCGCGACCGCATTCAGGAGAATCGTTCGGGCGACGAGCGCCGGCGTCAGGCCGACGGACTGCGCGAGAGCGGGGAGGTGGCCGATACCGAACAGCACGGCGGCGATCACGATCGCGGCCCACATGACTCCCGAACCGGGACCGTCCGACCGACGACCCGTGACGAACCAGCCGACGAGCGCGAGCGTCGACATGAGTCCGAACCGGAGCAGCAGCTCCTCCGTGAGGCCGCCGTAGAGGAAGCGGACCGGGGCGTACGCGAGGACGTTCGCCACGGTCGGTTCGGTCGTCCCGATGGCGGACTGGGGCAGGTCCTGCGCGACGAACGGCGCTAACGCGACGTCGAGAAGCAGAATCAACACGCCACCGAGGGCGCCGGAGCCGGCGGCGAGGCTGACCTCGGGGCGGAGGCGTCGCCAGACTCCGTCGCCTGTCTCGACCCGGTCGACGAGGTACGACCGCAACCCCACCCGTGGGGCCGCGTACGAACCGAGCAGACAGGCGACGACGAGGAGAAGAAGGGGGGCGACGCCGGCGGACACAGCGAGGAGAGGGAGCGACAGTCCGGCCGGAACGGTCGTCGTCGGCGTCGTGAGGTAGATGTACCCAACGAGGGCGAGGATTCCGGGAGTGCCAGCCAGCAGCGTCGCGCCGACCCGCTTTGGGAAGGAGGCGGAACGCTCGGTCGGAGACATAGGGGTGCCGACTCCCGGTGCAGGGAAAAATGTGGGTCACTCCCGTCTCTCCCGTGACCTGCGTCGACGATTTTACTCGGCGTATCTATCCCCGACCGACGACCCTGTGCTCTCGCTCACCCTACCACGTCCAGTATCCACCGGCTCAGGTTGATCGCTACGAGCACCGCCCCTTCGAGCCGTCCCAGCTTTCCTTTCGTTCCCAGGAGTACGGCGGTCAGTACGGAGAGGCCGAGCAGCCATATCGTGGTTCCGACGGCGGCGTCGACGACCTCGAAAGGCGTTAGCGTCGACGTGATGCCGAGGATGAACAGCGCGTTGAAGATATTGCTCCCGATGAGGTTGCCGGCGGCGATATCACCCATCTGTTTCCGGGCGGCAGCGACGGTGGCGACGATCTCCGGGGTCGACGTACCGACTGCGACGACTGTCTCGCCGATAACCCACTCGGAGAGCCCCGCCGCCTGGGCGATGAACACTGCCGACTCCACGAGGAAGTGCGCACCGACGACAATGGTGGCGAGTCCGCTGACGAGGAGGAGTGCCGTGTGCCACGTTGCCCCCCGCTCACCAGTCGGTGTTCGCGCCGACTCGTCCGGCCGGACGAACAGGATTGCCAGATAGCCGGCGAACGCAACGAGCAGGACAAGCCCCTCGAGACGGTTCACCCGGAGGTCCCACAGGAGCGCCAACATCAGCAGCGTCGAGAGTATCATTGCCAGTCCGTCCCGGCGGACCATCGGAGACGAACTTCGAATGCCGACCAGAGCGCCGATTCCACCGAGAACGATACCGATGTTGAAGAGGTTAGAGCCGACGACGTTCGCGACCGCGATATCGCCGTTTCCGACGAGCGCAGCGTCGATGCTGACCGCCGCCTCTGGTGCCGAGGTCCCCAGCGCGACCACCGTGAGACCGATGACGAGTTCCGAGAGGCCGAACCGGCGCGCCACCTTCGCCGCGTTCGACACGAATACCTCCGCGCCGACCCACAGGCCCCCGATGCTCAGAGTTAACGCGACGACTGCGACGGGTGCGCCGTCGATCATCCGGCCCCGAACTCGGCAGTCGGACTCTCTCTCATACCTGTATGTTCACCGTCATATAGCTCGAAAAACCTTCCGATCGCGAATAGACTTCCGGCCAGATACAGCTCTGCCCTGCATTCAGCGTCATTGTCCAGATAAGCTGGTTCGACCGAACCGCGAGGGTTTGGAGCCGCGATTCTGCGGTCACTTGGTCGGCGTGCCGGAATCGGTGGTCGTGCCAATGCCAGCCCGCCTGCAGTCGGGGGGCCTCCACCGACCAGGCCGAGTGCGTCGTCTAGGTGATTCTCCAGTTCGGCGACGGTCATCTCGGTCAGCGGCCGGGCCCTGGTCGGGAACAGTCGGACGTGAGGCGGGCGGCCGGTGGCGTTCGCATTCGCTCAGGCGGTGGTGGCGCGGATAGTCGGCCGCTCGAGCAACCACCAGGCTACCGCGAGAAAGACGACGCCCGTTGCACCAGTGATAGCCAGAGGCGTCGGGTTGTCTGTCGAGGCGACGAGCGGGCCGCCGACGAACGCGCCGAACCCGAGCGAGAGGATTCCGACGAGAAGACAGACACCGCCGAGTGTCTGCAGCCAGGCTGACTGGTCGCTATCGGGGACACGGCGTCTCCGAGTGATTCCTGCGCCACTGACGGCGAGTACGTACAGGAACAGGGGGAACGCAATCGGATAGTACGGGGTGAGAAACGGGATAGCCACCTCGACGAGGTCGTAGGTGACGATCAGGAGGTAGGGCGGAATCTGTGCGGGCTGGAACGGAACGGATTTCAGGAGGTACAGCGCCACGAGTATCGCGTACGCGATGGCGACGTCACGGCCGAAGAGCGCGTTCCGGAGTGTTCGACGGGAGACCATAGTTGACTCTAGAGAGGCACGATTGTAAACTTCAGTGAGCGTTTCACGCGGGACTGCGACGACGGTCCTTGCGCGTATCGGCTCTGATGGTATGAAAGCCTGCTAAGTCCCCGGAGTGCATGGAGTAAGAACGGGGTGGACGAAGGCCGATGTTTCAACGGCGCCATCGAGCGCGTGGCTCTGATTGGCCTGAGTGCCAAGGACGCAGCATCATGGGAGGCCGCCCGGCTGTCCGGGAGACAGCCGGGCGGCGATCCCGAATAGGTGTGGCTCCCTCCA
>JBEPXT010000189.1:0-5117 GCA_041641795.1 Salinigranum sp. | reverse complement strand
CCTCGACGGGATACCGTCGAACGACCGAGTGGAACTCCCGATACTGTCTCATTACATCGGGCGGGTGGACCGCCTCGGTTGGTATCACAGAGGGCCTGTGTGCCCGTAAATCCACTGATGACGGCGCTGTATCCTCGCCCTGAAGGACGGGGTTTTAGCGCCTGTTCCGCAACATAATCACACCTCACAAGATTATTATCTGTTCGGGTCGGTCCGCGTCAGAGGACGAACCGGAACAGCCAGAGGACGCCCATCCCGACGGCGATGGTGACGACGACCCGCTCTGTGTACCACGCGGCGACGGCCGCGAGCGTTCCCGCGACGAGTCGTTCGTTCCCGAGCGACAGCGAGATGTCGCCCGCTGGGGCGACGACAGCGGGGACGACGAGCGCGGCGAAGACGGCCGCCGGGACGTATTCGAGCGCCGATTTGACGCGTGGGGGCACCCGGTCGATGCGGCCGAACAGGTAGATGAACGACCCCCGGATTCCGAAGGTGAGCACGCCGGCGACGACGATGACCCCCCAGACGGTCAGCGGGTCGTAACTGGTCGGCATCTACGCGTCACCTCCACGCGATTCGACCGCGAGGCCGGCGACGACGCCGAAGACGGCGGCGACGATGATGTCGAGGTGAAAGGGGATTCCCGCGACCACGACGGCGACCGCGACGACACCCCCGGTCAGTCCCGACGCCGCCGAGGCGCGGTCTTTGAGCGCGGGGACGAGGAGGGCGAGGAAGACGAGCGGCACGGCGAATCCCAGTCCCCACTCCGGCGGGAGTCCAGTCCCGAGGACGGCACCGAGCACCGTCGACATCTGCCAGACGGCCCACAGCGAAAGGGCGACGCCCACGTAGTACGCGAAGCGATTCGTCTCGCTGTCGCGGTTGTACCGGGCGAGCGACAGCGCGAACGCCTGGTCGGTCAGCAGGTACGAGGCGACGGCTTTCGACCGGGCGGCGAAGTCGCGGAAGTACGGTGCAATCGACGCCGAGTACATCATCATCCGAAGGTTGACGACGACAGCGGTCCCGACGACGATCGCGAGCGGCGCGTCGCCACCGAGCAGTTCGATCATCGCCAGCTGCGAGGCACCGGCGAAGACGACGCTGGAGAACCCGATGGCGTGCGCTATCGAGAGTCCCTCCTCGACAGCGGCGACGCCGGCGACGAGGCCGAAGGGAGCGATGCCGAGATGAAGCGGCGCGGCATCACGAACGCCGTCGAGAAAATCTGGAGGAACGGTTGGCATCTGTCGAATGCAGGACTTCGCCCACTCAAATAGTCGTCTATCTGCGGGCGTCGTCAACGTGGCCGTCGCACTATCGCTGTACCCCGAGGGAGATGGACACGAACACGTCGAGGTGTCTTTGTCACCTTCGAAGGTGAATCGCCCATCAATATTGTCAAAATAGATACTATGGCTCTCACATTTTTTCCCGAAGCCGGACCAGACCCGGCAATGGCACGGCAGGAACGGGGACAGTAGGGGTCGTCGTGACCGACGGGCCGACGCTCGAACTGGCCGAATCATCGACGACGGACGCGTGCCGCCGCCGCTTCCGCCGGACGACCCTGACGCGTGGTACGCCCGGCGCGTCAGAGCCCAGTACGCGGTAGCGCCCGACATGGTCGTGACGGCCCGGGAGTTCGAGACCGGATTCAGGTATCTGGTGCGAGAACCGGCGTTGAGTCCCGACGACCGCCGGGCGCGGACCCAGGTGCGCGAACACTTTGCGTCGGTCCAGCAGCGACGACCCCTAACCCGCGAGGGCACGAAAGAACGGGCCGCCGCTGGGTTCCCGCCGAAGTAACGGCGGGCGCTCGACCAGATACAGACGTTCGTCACTGAAACGGGTTCTAGGAATTAACGTCTATTCGTTCTTCTCCCCCATCTCTGTCGACGGTGATTGACAGATCGCCGGTCTCATAGTTAGCCTCGAAATGAACGTTGAAAGTATCCGACTTGTAGGCGGCGTGGTAGGCGCGGTGACGCTTGAGCGATCCGGTCTTCGATCTCGTCGAGGACGTGCGCAACGACGTCACGATGGTCGTCCGACCACGATGCGTCCTGGCCGGGCGTCGGGGCGGTGGGCGGGGGATGGAAGTGGTCTCGTGTATTGTGCGGATTCGGGTGTCGGTCCCACCGGCACTCCCAGGCGTGGTCCGAGTGCTGCTCTCGATAGTGGAATTTGAAGTCGTCATTCGTGTACCAACGGACCGTCAACTGCGCCTCGTCGACAGCTGCGGGGTAGTACGACGGGGCAAAGACGACGTGGAGTTCCAGATGGCCGCTGGCGTCCGTGATGGTCGCTCGGGAGACCTGCCTCGTCGCTTGGAGCCGCGACTGGAGGAACTCGAGGATGGGGCGATCGATGGGGGCATGGCTCCCGCCATCGCCTGTTGGTGGCACCATCGAGCGGGCTACCCGGACGCCTGTTCGCGCTCGCCACCCGTGAGTTGCTGGCGCGCGCGTTCGTAGCGGTCACGCTCCTCGCGGGCGGTCGCCCAGTCGGCGAGGTCGCTGTACACGTCGTCGATGGTCCGTTCGTCGCTGGCCTCCGCGGCGTCGACGGCGTCGACTGCGGCCGGTGACGCGGCGTCGTACGCCGCTTCGTACTCGCTGATGCGCGTCGTCAGCTCACGAACGCGATCCTGCAGGTCCTCGACGGAATGGTCGGCTGCGAGCTGGTTGATGCGTCGCCACTCGAAATACGCATCATTCCGTTCGTAGGTGGTCGGATGGCCATCGTGCCGGGTGACGATTCCCAAATCGTCGAACCAGCCGAGGTATTTCCGGGCGGTCTTGGGGTCACAGTCAGCGCTGTCGGCGATCGCGCTCGCCGTCGTCGGCTCGCGGGTCTGCAGGATTGTGCCGTAGATGCGTTGTTCGACATCGTCGCTACTGAACGCATCCTCGAAGGGGGGCGGACCATCGGCGTCGTCTGTCTCGGACATACTCGGGATTACAGGGCAAAGGATATTGTTCTTACTTCAGGGAATAATTTCCTGATTAGAGTAGCGTACAGGGTGCCGCCTGGTTGGCTTCGAAAGGAGCACGATATTAACCAACAACAGCCCCGGACTCAGGGGATTGTTGGTTAACTCACGTTCGATCAGTGCATCCGGAGCTTTCGAGCAGGTTTTACAGTTATGACAGATGAACTACTACAGCATTGTATGGCAGCCCTCCACCGGTGGCTCTCGTCGTTTAGTGCGTGGAAACGGCCGCTTGCTATCAGCATTGCCGCTACTCTTCTCTATTCAACTGCCATGTTCGTCTATAGCGTACTTCCACCCTCCAATGTCTCAATCTCTGGAACGCTCTGGCAAGCTCTTGCGTTATCAACGGGGTTTGGACTCGTGACGATTGGGTTCCCCGTCTTTCTGTGGCTTCGGTACGACATTCGCAGTCCAGGGATATTGTTGGTAGGTATCCTCGTCTTCTGGCACGTCCTCGTGTATATCCCACCGATAGGAAGTGGGCAAGGTGACTCACCGGGATTCCTCTTTGTGTTCGTGTGGGCACCGATGTATCTCGTTGCCTATGTACTGCTGGCAACGATAGAATACCAGCTTCGAGGTCGTAACCTGTTAGCGTCCTTCTCAACTCCGTAACTGGATACTAGTTCTTCGAAGCCGGTAGATCCCTGTATTCAGCATGACTGCAGACGCGTCACCAAGTTCTGTCAGAAGTGGCGTGATGCACCCAGAGGGTGAGTTCAGCGAGACGAGGTTGACGAATAGCAGCACAGATTAGATAGTCGTCATTTTATTTTCGTTGGCCACATTATACGTCAGTATGGAGCCCTCCGACAAACTCAATGAAGAAAACGTTCGTGCCATCGTACGTGACGAGCTTATTGGTACAAGTCGCACACTGATTGGAACGATATTCTGGACAATACTCTCTGTATTTGCGGTTCTCGTAGGTCTCCAACTGTTTCAGCTTGCATTTACTACCTCATCAGTTCTCGCTTTAGTTGGATTTATTCTCGCGGGAGTACTCGTTCTCGGAGCAAGTCTCTACCTCCTCTATCTCCTTCACTGGGAGTAGCAAGATTTGTTTGAGGCTACCTCTCCAACCTTCGAATTATTGTTGCTTCGAAGTGACCGACTCGCGCTGTGTATTCAGCAGAGTTGTCGAAACCTATCACCGGCAGAGGGTTTCAACACCTATGAAAGCCTGCTACCTCCACAAACCACGTCTTCGTTAGTAGATGTTTCGGCGAGGTCGAAGTCTCACGCAACTATCTGCGAAGAATCACGTGACAGCACCGCGTTAGCTGGCTGATTAGCCGGCAGGCGGGGAACACGTGAATCGAGACAGCTGTGGCTCCCGGTAGCTGCATGAGGCCGCTGTGGCCCGCCGAATGGCGGGCCTCAGCTACTCACTCCTGGCGGATCGTACACCTCCTTTCGTTGCAGCATGTGGAAGATCGACACGAGCAGTTTGCGAGCCGTTGCAACAATCGCTATCTGATGGTTCTTCCGCTCTTTCAACCGTGCGTAAAATCGTCCAAGATACGGGTCGTTACACCGATGAACCGCTGTTTGCACACACTGAACGAGAATCCAGCGCAAATCTCCACTTCCACGCTTCGAGATGCTGCCTTCAGTCCGCGAGTCACCTGACTCGCGGACGACCGGGTTCAATCCTGCGTAACTGACGACTTCCTCGGCCCTGTCGAACCGCTCTATCTCACCGATCTCAGACGTGATTAACAGCGACGAATAGAAACTCACGCCAGGAATCGTCATCAACAGCTGCGTCGCCTCCAGCGACGCAGCGGTCTCCTCGATCATCTCTTCGAGTTCCTCAATCTGCGCGGTCAACTCATCAATCACCGAGAGAAACGACTCCAGAAGCTGCTTGGCCACCGGCCCGAGAGCGAGATCCTCGCCGGCGAGGATCTCGCGCCCTTTGACACTGAACGGATCCCAGTCGTAGGAAATGCCTTGCTTGTCGAGGACTGCATGAACTTCGTTCTTGAAGTCGGTGCGCTTCTCGACCAACCGTTTCCGGCCGCGCACGAGTGCGCGGCGCTCACGCAGTTCCTCGGGAGGAACGTAACTCTCGGCGATCATGCCGGCTCGGCGAAGCTGCGCCAGCAGC
>JBEPXT010000188.1:0-5133 GCA_041641795.1 Salinigranum sp. | reverse complement strand
CCGAATCGACCACTGACGGTGACGACGACGGGGACGGCGAGTACGTGCCGCCCTGGGAGCAGAGCGAAGTCGCCGACGACGAGGTCACGGACGTCGACCACCACGAGAGCGGCGAGTGGGGCGACCCCCGGGAGGCGACCGACGGGACCGCGAACGGGACCGCGCCGTACGTCGGCGCGTCGGAGGGCGGCGAAGACCGACACAACGGAGACGACGGTCGGGGCGAGAGCGTCGAATCGTCAGCATCCGACGGCGAGACGGACGATTCGCTCGGAGAAGAGACGGACCGCACGCTCGACGCCGGGGCGGACGGCCCACTGGAGGGCGAAACGGAGGACGTACCCGGCGACGGAGACGACCCCGGAGACACCGACGGCGCGGGGGACGAGGAAGGCGAGTCGTCCGACGACGACTACGTCCCGCCGTGGGAGCAGTCAGACGACTTCGAAGAACCCGACGACCCGGCGGTGTCCGCCGCCGACACCGAAGCGGAGACGACGGACCCGGTCGCACGGGACGACGCGGCGGGCCCGACGGAAGTGTCGCCCGGGGCGTACGCGGACGACGACGATTTCATGCGGGACGGTCCCGAGAGCGACCAGGAGATGCCCCTGGCGGCGCACATCGAGGAGATGGTTCGCCGTCTCGCGGTGGTCCTCCTGTTCGGCGGGGCGGTGACGCTCCTCCTGTTCCCCGGGTCCGACATCCTGGGCGGCGTCGTCGGCGCGGACCTCGTCAGCGCCACCGACGTCATCAACTACCTCTGGAACTCGCACATCCCCAACGCCCCGGAGATTCCGGGCCGTCGCCCGCGACTGTACGGGCCGCTCGAACTCATCCTGACGGAGCTGAAAGTGGCCGCTCTGGCCGGATTCGTCGTCAGTCTGCCGGTGTTCGTCTACGAGACGTACCTCTTCATGCGCCCGGGACTCTACCCGAAGGAGCGGCGGTACTACCTCGCGGCCGTCCCGACCAGCCTGATTCTCGCGCTGATCGGCGTCGCGTTCGCCCACTTCATCGTCCTGCCGGCCATCTTCGCGTACTTCACGTCTTACACCGTGGGGACGGCGGTCATCGCGTTCGGCCTCAAGGAGACGTTCAACCTCATCCTGGTGCTGATGGGGTACATGGCGCTGGTGTTCCAGATTCCGCTGTTCATCATGCTGGCCATCATGATGGGACTGGTCACCCGCCAGTGGCTGACGGAGAAGCGCCTCCTGTTCTGGGGCGGGTTCCTGGGGCTGGCGTTCTTCGTGAGTCCCGACCCGACGGGCATGGCGCCCATCATCATCGCCGCGACGATGATCGGGCTGTTCGAGGGGACCCTCGCCCTGCTGAAGTGGACGGGCAACTGACCGGGGACGACCGCCCCCCGGCCCCGGCGAAGCGACGCCGTCCGCTCACCGGGTGCGGTACCACTCTGTCGACGGTCCCCTCGGGTGGGTTCGTCGGGTACTAGTCCAGAAGCGAGCGACAGATGGAGTCTCGGGACGCTCCGTCGGATGAACCCTCAGGTCGCGGCGTCGGCCTGACCCTGGGCCGACCCGGCGTCAACGTCCGCCGGTGGCGCTTCGACGCGCGCCTTGAGCGCCGCGTTCATCTCCTCGAAGCCGGCCTCGACGGAGTCGGCGAGCAGTCGGAGTATCGGTCCCGCGAGGACGCCGGAGAACGACTCGGACTGGTGGAATCGCGTCCGCCCGTCGGGTCGCTGCTCGACGACGAATCGGTGGGTCCCGTCGAACAGCCCCGGGACGTACATGTGGCCGAGCCAGCTGAACTCCCGGCCCCGGTCGCAGGTGGTGACGGTCGGTCGGAGCCTGGCCGGTCGCCCGTCGGGCGGTCGTATCTCGACGTCGAGTCTGGCGCCGAGGTTCGGTCGGCCCCGGACCCGCAGGAAGGGGTTCCAGTCGGGGTACTCGTCGAAGTCGACGAGGGTCGTCCAGACCCGGTCGGCCGGAGCGTCGATGTCGATGTGCGTGGAAAGCTCGTACATGGGGAGACGTACGACGCGCGCGAACGTCAATCTCGCGTGTCTCCGTCCGACACGCTCTCGGACGTGTGAGACTCGCGAAAATCAGGACGGATGTGGGCCGAGAGGTCTTCCGAATGGGTACCGCGAACGCTCTCCAGGTCGGTTCGGGGTCGGAGAGTGCGGACCCGTCAGCCCTGCGGGTTCTGCTCTCGCCGGTAGACGCCGACCATCTTCCACAGCGTCTGGTCGATGTCTTCCGTGTTGGCTTCGGCCTGGAGCTGTCGGTACAGTTTTTCGGAGACGTCTATCGTGGGCATCGACAGTCCGTATTACATGTTAGATAATAAAAGTACTGGAATACAGAATTGAGTAAAAGTCGAAACGGAGAATCCTCAGTTCGTATCGCCGCCGACGTTCGCGTCGTCGAGCGGCCGGCCACCGGCGCGCATCTCCGATTCGTCGGCCGCGTCGTCGCTCGACTCGTCTGCGGCGGGGCTGACGCTCCCGGTCCGGTAGCCCTGGAGGTCCAGGGTGACGTGGTCGAACCCCGCGTCGGTGAGGTGTTCGTGCGCGCTGCGGGCGAACTCCTCGTCGAGAGCCACCGAGAGTTCCTCGGGAGCCACCTCGATGCGGGCCAGGCCGTCGTGGTCGCGGACCCGGAACTGGGAGAACCCCCACTCGCGGAGGAGTCGCTCGGCCTTCTCCACGCGCGTCAGGCGCTCTTCGGTCACCTGCAGGCCGGTCGGGATGCGCGAGGAGAGGCAGGCCATCGACGGTTTGTCGGCCACGGAGAGGTCGTACCGGCGGGCGATTTCGCGGACCTCCTCCTTGTCGATGTCGTGGACCAGGAGCGGCGAGAACACCTCCAGTTCGTCGACCGCCCGGAGGCCGGGGCGGTGTCCCTCGCCGGGGTCTGACGCGTTCGTCCCGTCGCAGACGGTCTGGATGCCCAGTCGGCGCGCCTGGTCGTACATCTCCCCCAGGCGCATCGTTCGGCAGTGGTAGCACCGTTCGCCGTCGTTCTCGACGAAGTCGGGGTTGTCGAGTTCGGAGAACTCGACGACTTCGTGGCGGATGCCGATCTCCTCGGCCACCCGCCGCGCCTCGTCCAGTTCCGACTCGGGGAGCGTCTCGCTCCGTGCGGTGCACGCGACGGCGTCGTCGCCGAGGGCGTCGTGAGCGAGGGCGGCGACCACGCTCGAATCCACGCCGCCGGAGAAGGCGACGAGGACGCCGTCGCGTTCGGCGAGGGAGGACCGCGCCGCCGCGAGTTTCTGGTCGAGCATGTCCCACTCATACCCGCCGAGGAGCAAAAGCCCGTTGTCCCCGGCCGGAGGGGACGGCGTCGAATCGACTGGCGGCACGAGTCGACGACGAATCGGGGTTTTTCGCCGCGCCGACCCGCAACGTTTTGTCGGATGGGGAGATATGCCAGGGCGAATGGAACTCACGGCCATCCCGGGTATCGGGGAGAAGACGGCGGAGGCGCTCGCCGACCTCGACGACCCGGAGGGGGCGCTCAGCGAGGGGGACGTCGTCGCCCTCTCTCGCGCGCCGGGTATCACGGAGGGCCGCGCCGCCGCCATCGCCCGGGCGGCGATTCGTCACGACCACGGCGACGACGGCGACTTCCTGGCCACGGACCGGGCCCGGGAACTCTACCGGTCGGTCCTGGGGCTCCTGCAGGAGCGCACCGTGACCGACTACGCCGCGAAGCGACTGGAGACGCTGTTCCCGACGGCGGCCCGGTCGCGAATCGACGAGGTTCGAGCGTTCTGCGACCGGGCCACGGGCCGGGACCCGGACCCGGCGGTGCTCGACGCCCTCGACGGCGTCGAACCCCTGGAACGGCCCGGCGAACTCCGGGTCCGGGAGCGGTGTCTGGCCACCGCGGACGCCGAGCGGTACGCCGAGGCGAAGGCGGCGTTCCCGGAACTCTCCGTGGAGGTAGTGGACGACGCGCGGGGACTGGCGGAACTGGCGCGGTCGTACTCGACGGTCGTCGCCCTCGACGAGACGTTCGCCGGGGTGGACGTCGCCGGCGACGTGCGGGTGCTTCCGGACGCCCAGGACCGGCCCGTCGAGGTTGTCCCCGAGCGAGTGCTCGCGTTCTTCGCAGAGAACCGGTCCCGAATCGAGGCCGCCGCGCGCGTCTGCGAGGCCGCGGAGATGGACCCGCCCTGCTCGCTCGACGCGTTGCGCGACGCGCTCTCGCGCCTGGACGACGACGGGACGGTGGTCGGCGACGCGGAACTCGACCGGCTGAGCAGGGCCGTCGACGACCTGGACGCCGCCGTCTCGACCGCCGAGTCGGTGGCGAACGACCGGCTCAGGGACGCAATCCGGGAGCGCGACGTCACCATCCAGGGGACCGACTTCCTCTCGCTGGTCGAGCAGGGTGCCCGGGTCGACTCGCTCCTCTCCCGGGAACTGGCCGACGAGTACGCCCGCGCCATCGAGGCGGCCCGGGACCACCTGGTCGAGAGCCTCGACCTGGACCAGGGCGAGGCCGAACTGGCGCGCCGGGCGTTCACCGAGGAACCGACGTTCCCGGTCGAACGCGACGGCGAGGCGGTGTCGCGGCTCCAGACGGAACTGACCGCCGGGCGGGACCGTCGGGCCGCCAGGCTCAAGGCCGAACTCGCCGCCGACCTGGGGGACCTCCGTGACCCGGTCGAGAATCTGGTTCGGGAGGCCCTGGAACTGGACGTGGAACTGGCGGTTTCGCGGTTCGCCGACGACTTCGCGTGCGTGGTTCCGACCTTCGAAGACCGGGACGGGTTCGACGTCCGCGGCGGGCGCCTGCCCCTCCTGGACGTCCCGTTCGAGGAAGTCGACCCGGTCGACTACGCCGTCTCCGACGTGACGCTGCTCTCGGGGGTCAACAGCGGGGGCAAGACGTCGACGCTCGACCTGGTGGCCGTCGTCTACATCCTCGCGCACATGGGCCTGCCCGTGCCCGCGGACGAGATTCGACTGGCACGCGTCGACGAACTCCACTACTACGCCAAGACACAGGGGACGCTCGACGCGGGGGCGTTCGAGAGCACGCTCCAGGACTTCGCCACGCTGGTTCAGGGCGCCGAGAACCGACTCGTGCTCGTGGACGAACTGGAGAGCATCACCGAACCGGGGGCGAGCGCGAAAATCATCGCCGGCAT
>JBEPXT010000187.1:0-5180 GCA_041641795.1 Salinigranum sp. | reverse complement strand
CGTCATGCGCCGGTGTGACCAGCGCGACGACGCGACCGGTCGGACGGCGGTCGAGGAACACGCGACGCTGAGCGAGCGCGAGTACATCGAGTACCTCCGGCGCGTGGAGGCAGCCAATCCAGGGGACAGCTGGAAGACGATAGTGGCAGGTTTGCACTACGCGGAGTACGGCACCGACGTCGACCGAGGGCTCCCACTCGTGGGCACCCCCCTCTTCGACCACGGGCCGGAGACGACGGCCGGGGCACACATCGAGATCTTCTGCGGCGGGATTTCGAGAGGCTACCCTCCCCGGTGGGTTCGCAATAGCAAGGGCGAGCGCATCCACATCGGCCACGCGATAGCCGGCGTGCGAAGCGACCTCAACCGGGACGACTGGTCCCAGACCAGGCGCGACCTGTGGCGGTGGTTCAACACCGACGGCGGCGATAGCTGGCAGGTGGGGATGTGGCACGCCGGACAGAGCGCGAAGCAGGCTCCTGCGCTGATCATCGGCCCGCTCGGGAGCCTGTTCGTCGACGACCAGGCCACGCTGGCGAGGAAGGCAGAACTGGCCCGGGCGGGACCGGACCAGCGCCTCGGCAACATGGCCGGCACCTGGCTGTCGGACTTCTATCGCGACCCGGCGAACGCGGACGTGCCACTGTCGGCGGCGATGGAGCAGTACTTCGCGACGCAGGCCGACCAGGATTATCAGACCTACCTGGAGAGCCGACCGACGTACATGCGTTGACTGCCCCGAAGACCCCGTGCTGAACGCCGGCGAAATCGCTCCGCGGACGGGAATCCAGCGCGTCAGACTGAACGGGAGAGGAGTGGTGACGCCGAGGGTGAGATTTGAACTCACGTGTCCTGACGGACAGTTGCTCTCGAAGCAACCGCCTTGGCCGGGCTAGGCTACCTCGGCGCAGTCACAACTCCGTCGCGGCTGTTTTAATCGGTTTCGATTTCTCGAGGCGGTTCGCCACCAGCAGGTTGAACCCGACGGCCGCCGGTGAGCCTGTATATGGACGTGGCTACGGCGAGCGAATCGTGCGGCGAGGTGATAGACGCCGTCGGGCGCGCCGTCATCGCGGAGCGACAGTTCCTCGAACGGGTCCTCCTGGGCGTCCTCGGGCGCGGGCACGTGCTCATCGAGGACGTTCCCGGCACCGGCAAGACGCTCACCGCCCGGAAGTTCGCCACCGCGCTGGGCCTGTCGTTCTCGCGCATCCAGTTCACGCCGGATCTCCTGCCCTCCGACGTCACCGGGACCAACGTGTTCAACGAACGGGACCGCTCGTTCGAGTTCTCGGCGGGGCCGCTGTTCGCGAACGTCGTCCTCGCCGACGAGATAAACCGCGCGCCGCCGAAGACCCAGGCGGCGCTGCTCGAAGCGATGGAGGAGCGCCAGGTGACCGTCGACGGAGAGACGCACGAACTCCCGGACCCGTTTTTCGTGCTGGCGACGCAGAATCCTGTCGAGCAGGAGGGGACGTTCCCCCTCCCGGAGGCGCAGGTCGACCGCTTCGTCGTCAAGACGGCCATCGGGTACCCCGACCTGGACGGGGAAGTGGAGTTGCTCCGCCGCCGGGTCGGGCGCGTCGAGCGCAGCCCCAGCGTTGACCCGATTCTGACGCAGGAGTCGGTCCGCGAAATCCGGCGCGCACCCGAGTCGGTCCGGGTCGACGAGGACCTGCTCACCTACGTGGCCGAGATAGCCCGCGCCACCCGACGGGACCGCCGGGTCCGGGTCGGGGTCTCCCCACGGGGCACCCAGCGCCTGTTCGAGGTGTCGCGCGCGCAGGCAGTCCTGGACGGCCGGGAGTTCGTGACCCCCGACGACGTGAAGCGGGTGAGCCACCCGGTCCTGGCCCACCGCCTCGTTCTCACGCCCGACGCGAAAGTCGACGACGTCGACAGCGCGGACGTCGTCACCGACGTCCTCGACGAGGTGTCGGTCCCCACCCTCCAGTAGCACTGCGTCGCGGGGGCTCCGACCGACAGTCCACCGGGACGTCACCGGCGAAGCGCGGCGACGAGAGCGACCACGCCGACGAGGAGGAAGACGAGCGCACTCACGGGCTGGCCGCCGGCCGAGAGGGAGTACACGAGATACCCGACCGCCGCGCCGGCGGTGCCGACGAGGACGCTCGACGCGGCGTGGACGAGTTCGCCGCGACGGGTCTCGGTCTCGCGGCCCAGTTGCTCCCCGACGCCGATTCCGTGTTCCGCGACGTCCCAGGCCACGAGCGACCCGAGGACGCCGACCAGGAGCGGCTCCGGTCCGGCTCCCCGGACACCCGACACGACGACGGCCAGCAGGAGCGCTCCGGCGCCGACTGTGACCGCCCGGCGCGACGCGCGGTAGACGCCGGCGGCGAGGACGGCGACGCCGAGGACGGCGACCGGAAGCGCGTCGGCGGCGCCGAGGGTCGACCCGAGGAGACTCACAGCGCCGGCCAGGAGCGCGACCGACCCGCTCGGCGCCGACGGCGCGCGGGTGACTGTCGTCACGACGACCACCGCTCCCCGGCCCGCTCGACGGCCGACGCGAGACTGGTCTCGCCCCAGTCGACGACCCGGATTCCGTGCCGACGCAGGTCGCTGGTCCGGGTGCGACGTTCCACACGCGCGAGTCGGCGGCCGGGCGTGTCCTCGCGGGTCGGGTCCGGGCTGATGACCGTCACCGGGTGTCCGTAGGCCTCGATGCGCCTGGCGAGTCTCGCCGCGTAGTCGTCGACGAGCGGCGAGAGCAGGAGCACCTGCGCGTCGGCCGGGAGACGGCGGCGGAGCCGGCGGACGTGAATCGTCGGGAAGAACGTGCCCTCGCTGGGCGTCGGGGAGAGCGCCGGGTGAGTTCCGAAGAGCGTCCGTGCCGCGGCCCGGTGGTCGCCCCCGGTTCCGGGTGCCAGCCAGCACTCGTCGGGGGAGAGCGCCGCGACCCCGACCCGGTCGCCGCTGTCGAGGAGCGCGGTGAAGGCCCTGCTGGCGGCGTCGACCGACCGCTCGACTGCGTTCGGTCCCCCGTCGCCGGACGCGACGTACGCCTCCTCCCGGGCGTCGACGAGGAGGACGACCGTGGCCGCGCGCTCCTCACGGAACTGCCGCGTCGAGAGTTCGCCGACGCGGGCGTACCGGTTCCAGTCGATTCGGGAGAGCGGGTCACCGGGCCGGTACGCGCGCGTCGAGTAGAACTCGATGCCGTCGCCGGCGACGTCGGTCCCGACGCGACCGGTGTACGCCGTCGTCAGGCCCCTGAGCGGGAGCGACGCGGTGGCCTCCAGCCGCGGGGCACACCGGAGGGTCGTCGGGGCGTCGACGGCCTCGGTCCGCTCGGTCGCGCCGCTGGGACCGCGGACGACGGCCGCGACGGGTTGCCAGTCGTGTTCGCCGCGGATAGCCCGCACGATGTACGAGAAGGTCGCCCGCTTGCCCGGCCGGAGCGCGGTTCCCAGGCGGGCCGTCCGGTCGGTCACCTCCAGGGCCGGCGGGACGCCGTCGACGAGACGGAGGTCCGGGAGCGGCGCGTCGCCGACGTTCTCGACCCGGACCGTGACGGTGACCTCCTCCCCCGGGTCGGGAGACGATTCGCTCAGGTCGCGCGAGACCGACAGCGAGGGCGTCGGAGCGCGGTCGCTCCGGGCGTACACCGCGTACGCCACCGCCACGGTCCCGGCGAGCAACAGCGCCGGGCGGCGGGCCAGGATGCCCGCCGCCGCGACCAGGAGCGCGACGCCGTCGATGCCCGTCCAGCGGTTGGTCTCGAACGACGTCACGGGACCCACCTCGAACGTCCCGCGCGGAACGCGCCCCGCCAGGAGAGCCGTCCGGAGAGCACGTCAGGGACCCTCCGCCTGGAGTCGGTCGATGGCAGCCACGGTCCGGACCGCCGCGTTCGCGAACGGCGACTCTCGCATGGCGAGCAACCGGATGCGGTCCGGAAGCGCGTGCGCCCTCCCCTCAGGGGTGAGAAACCCCGCGGCGACTGGGTCGGTCGTCCACTCGCCGTCCTCAACGAGACGCGTCGCCGTCTCGCGCGAGTGGTCGCCCCGGACCACCATCGTCTCGACGGCCGTCTCCCGGAGGTGGTCCCTGATGGCGTCCCGGTCACGAACCGCCGTGCGACTCCACGTGGCCGCGGCGGACAGGTCCTCGTCGAACGCGGCTCCCGGCGTCGGCGACGTCGCCCGCTCCTCGGGGTCTGCGGTCTCGGTCGCTCGGTAGGGCACCGTCCGTCGCTCCAGGAGGTATCTGAGCCCCTGGACCCCGACGAGCACGCCGACCAGCGTGACGAACGCCTCTCGGAGCGCCAGCGTGGCGACGGGGACGCCGGCGACAGACGCGAGTCCGGCGGCGATGGCGACGGTCCCGACGAGGGCGAGGAGGCGCCTCATCCCGTCTCACCGTCCGCGTCGGTGGGCGTCCCGTCCTCGGCGTAGGCGGCTTCGATGTTCCGTAGCGCGGCGACGGCCCGCCGTTGCCGGTCTGCGGTCGGCGCCGCCCCGCCGTACCGCACCTCCTCGAAGAGGGCCGTCAGTTCCGTCACGTCCTCGCGGTCCATTCCAGCGTCCACCGCCGCGGCGGCGAACTCCGCAGGCGTGCTCGAATCGGGGTTCGGGACCGACAGCAGGTCCGTCATCTCCTTCCAGGCGCGGTACACCTCGTTCTCCGGGTCGGCGTCGGCCTCGATGCGGTCGGCAGCCGCCCCCGCAGCCCGTCCGATAGATTCGACGGCGACGGCGTCGGCACTCTCGGCCGACGCCTCGTCGCCGGTCGTCTCGTCGTCGCCGGTTCCGAGGAACAGCGTCACCACGGCGCCGAGGAGCGCAAGCCCGAGGACGAGACCGAACAGCGCTTCGGGCGTCGAGACGACGCTCCCCTCCGGACCGGGCGCCCCGCCACCGCCGGCCGGCACGAACCCGGTGTCGTCGAGCGTCGAGGGAATCAGCCCACGGGACTCGGTCTCTGCGTCCGTCCGACCGCACGCCGTGAGGAACACCCACACGAGGAACACCGGGATGCCCAGCGCGAGGGAGACGCCGACTGGAGGGATGAGCGACCTGGTTCGCCGGTAGAGGAGGACGGCCAGCGCGACGAACGCGCCGAGTATCGCCAGCGTCGCCGGGGGGTCGTCGAGCCAGGGGACGCACACCGGAGTCACGAACGACCCGGACGCCGGGGCCGGGCCGGCGCCGGCC
>JBEPXT010000186.1:0-5296 GCA_041641795.1 Salinigranum sp. | reverse complement strand
ACTAGCGCCTCCGCGGGCGTCAGCCCCATCTCGACGCAGCCGAGGGCGACGGCGAAGCCCGCGCTCTGGGAGTAGCAGTTCGGGTTGAAGTCCGTGGCGAGGGCGACCGGCGCCTCGACGTCGTCCGCGGACTCCTCCGCGATGGCGTCGACGAACGTCCGGGCGTCGGCGTACCCCTCGCCCAGCGAGAACGCGGTTCCCGGGAGGAAGACGGGCGTCACGTCCGCCGCCGCGAGCGCGTCGGCGTCGGCTGGCGTGGCGCGCAGGAGGTGGTCCGCGCTCGCGGCGCCGAGGTCCGCCGCCAGCTGGGCCCCGCCCTGTCGGGTGAACTCCTCGGCGTGAACCTTCGGCGTGAGGCCGACTTCCCGGCCCGCTTCGAGCACCCGGCGGGACTGCGCGGCGTCGAAGACGCCCTCCTCGCAGAACACGTCGCAGAACTCGGCGACGCCCTGGTCCGCGACGGCGGGGAGGTGCTCGGAAATCACCTCCTCCACGTAGTCGTCGGCGTCGCGACCCTCGGGGACGGCGTGCGCGCCCATGAACGTCGGGACCACGTCGACGGGGTGGGCCTCGTCGGCGCGTGCCATCACGTCCAGCATCCGGAGTTCGGTCTCCGCGTCGAGACCGTACCCCGACTTGACCTCGACGGTAGTCGTCCCGTGGGCGAGCATCGTATCGAGGTGTCCCAGCAGGTTCTCCAGCAGCGTCTCGTCGTCCGCCTCGCGGGTCGCCCGGACGGTCCGGAGGATGCCGCCTCCCTCGGCGAGTATCTCCTGGTAGGTCTTCCCCCGGAGTTTCGCCTCGAACTCGTCCGACCGGTCGCCGGCGAACAGCGCGTGGGTGTGGGCGTCGACGAACCCGGGTATCACGCTCTTCCCCGAGGCGTCGACGGACTGGCTGGCGTTCGCCGGCGGGTACTCCGCCGTCACTGCGTCGGTCGGACCCACGGCGACGACTCGGCCGTCCGCCACCGCCACGGCGGCGTTCTCGCGCCGGTCGAGCCCCCCCGACCCGTCGGGGCCGACGACGACCTCCGCCGCGTCGTGGACGACGAGGTCCTGGTCAGTCATCGGACTCCTCCGCTTCGCGACCGCCGAGGAAGTGAGCGACCGCCCGGGCACCCGCAGACACGGTTCGCCCGTTCCGGTCCAGGGGCGGGGCGCACTCGACTACCTCGAACCCGGCGACCCGCGGGTCTGCTGCCACCCGGCGGAGCATCCGGAACAGTTCCCGCGTGGTGATGCCGCCCGGCGTCGGAGCGCTCACCCCCGGCGCCGCCGTCGCGTCCAATACGTCCAGGTCCACGCTGACGTACACCGACTCCGCGTCCGCCGTCGCGTCGAGTGCTGCGTCCACCGCGGCGTCGGGGCCCTCGCCCACCTCCTCGGCCGAGACGACCGCCCCCCTCTTGCGGACGTAGTCGGCGTACGGTGCGGCGGTCTCGAAGTCCCGCGCCCCGACGACCGCGTACGAGTCCAGTCCCGCGTCGAACAGTTGCCGGTACGGCGTCCCGCTGGTCGGCGCGTTCCGGACCTCGCGCACGTCGAGGTGCGCGTCGAAGTTGACGACGCCGACGCTCCCCTCCTCGACGAGGGGTGCCACGTTGGCGTACGTCACCGAGTTGTCGCCCCCGAGGAACACGGGGAACGCGTCGGTCGCGTGGACGTCCGCCACCACGTCACAGAGGTGGTCCTGCAGGTCCGCGACGCCCTCGGTGGCGTGGAAGTGGACCACCGAGGACGCGCGCTCGTCGCCCAGGTCCCCGACGGACGCGACTCGCGCCCCGTCGAGGCGGGTCGTCTTGAGTTCCGCCAGCGCCGACCGGAGGGCGTCCGGGCCGTACCGCGCGCCGCGCCGACCGATGACCGCCTGGTCGAACGGCTCTCCCAGCATCACCACGTCGTACTCGCTCGCCCGGTCGAGCGTCGTCTCCTCGACGACGTCGCCGAACTGCTCGTCGTTCGGGTCGGTCGACGTCCCGGCCCATCCGGTGAACCGCCACCGGTCGGCGTCGTCGACGGTCATTCCTCGCCCCCCACGGGGAGGTGAACCCCGGACGCCGCGGCCTCGTCGAGCGCCTCCTCGTACCCCGCGTCGGCGTGCCTGACGACGCCCGTCCCGGGGTCGGTGGTGAACACTCGCCGCGCCTTCTTCGCGGCGAGGTCGGTGCCGTCGAGGACGACGTGGTTGTTGGCGTGCAGGGCGTAGCCGATGCCGACGCCGCCCCCGTCGTGGACGCTCACGATGTCCGCCCCGGCCGCCGTGTTGAGCAGGGCGTTGAGGATGGGCCAGTCGGCCACCGCGTCGGTCCCGTCGCGCATCCCCTCGGTCTCACGGTTGGGGCTGGCGACGCTGCCCGCGTCCAGGTGGTCGCGGGTGACGACCACGGGCGCCTCGATGTCGCCCCGCCGGACGAGTTCGTTGATGCGGAGCGCGAACCGCGCGCGCTCGGTCAGTCCGTCGTCGTCGGTCGAGTAGCCCAGCCAGCACACCCGCGACGGGAGGCCCTGGAACTGGACGTGTTCCCGGGCGAGGTCTATCCACCGGTGGAGCGCCTCCTTCCCGGGGAACAGGTCTTTCACCGCCTCGTCGGTCCGGTAGATGTCCTCGGGGTCCCCCGAGAGGGCGACCCAGCGGAACGGCCCCTTGCCGCGGCAGAACCGCGGGCGGATGTAGGCGGGGACGAATCCGGGGATGTCGAACGCGTCGGTCACGCCGCGCTGGTCCCGGACCTGCCCCCGGATGTTGTTGCCGTACTCGAACGCGACGGCGCCCCGGTCCTGCAGGTCGAGGAGTCCCCGGACGTGGCGGGCCATCGTGTCGAGGCTCTCCTCGACGTAGGTCTCGGGGTCGTCCTCGCGCAACTGGTCGGCCTCCGCGACGGTGTACCCGGACGGGTAGTAGCCTTCGAGTTCGTCGTGGGCGGCGGTCTGGTCGGTGACGACGTCCGGAACGAATCCCTCGTCGACCATGGTTTCGAGCATGTCCGCGGCGTTCGCGTGGACGCCGACGCTGTAGGGGTCGCCGTCCGCGGCGGCCTCGCGCGCCCTGGCAATCGCCTCGTCCACGTCGTCGACTCTTTCCATGCAGTAGCCCGTCTCGATGCGGCGGTCGATTCGCTCCTCGCTGACCTCGGCGGCGATGCAGACGCCGCGGTTCATCGTCACTGCGAGCGGCTGAGCGCCGCCCATCCCGCCCAGGCCGCCGGTGACGACGACGCGTCCCCGGAGGCTCCCGTCGAACTGCTGGCGGGCCAGTTCGGCCAGCGTCTCGTACGTTCCCTGTACGATTCCCTGGGTGCCGATGTACGCCCAGGACCCCGCGGTCATCTGGCCGTACATGATCTTCCCCTGGGCCTCCAGTTCGTGGAAGTGCTCCCAGGTGTCCCACCGCCCCACGAGGTTCGAGTTGGCGAGCAGCACCCGGGGTGCCATCTCGTGAGTCCGGAACCGCGCGACCGGCTTGCCCGACTGGACGAGGAGCGTCTCGTCGTCGGCCAGGTCCCGCAGTTCGTCGAGAATCGCGTCGTACGCGTCCCAGCTACGGGCTGCGCGCCCGGTTCCGCCGTAGACGACGAGGTCCTCGGGGGCCTCGGCGACGTCCGGGTCGAGGTTGTTGTTCAGCATCCTGAGTGCGGCCTCCTGTCGCCACCCCCGGCACTCGATGTCGGTGCCCGTCGGCGACCCCTGGTACTCGCGCCACTGGTCGGAGGGGTCGCCGACGCCGCCGGCCGATTGCTCTCGCTCGCTCATTCGTCACAGTTGAACGTGCAGGATTTTCAAGGGTCGGTCGTCCCGCCTCCGTCTACCGGCCCGCGCCCGGTCCCGTTCGTGGATGTCTGACAAACCGTTAAGTAGCTGTAGTCGGGATTTTCCGCTAATGGGCAACAAGAACAAGACGATCTCGTTTCGCGTCAACGAGGACGCGTTCGAGAAACTCCGGGAGATTGCCGAGGAGCGCGACATCTCCCTGTCCGCCGTGTTCCGCGACTACGTCGATACGCTAGTTGCCCACGACGGTCAGGTCCAGGTCGTCCCCGAGCACGAACTGGAACAGATGCAGGTCTCCGAGTCCGGGTCCGACCAGAGCTTCCCGCCGAAGGTGGAGGTGCCGAAGAGCTTCATCCGGGAGCACGAGCGGCTGGAACTCGAGGCCGAGCACCTCCGGGAGCAACTCGAAGAGCACAAGGGCTACGTGAACTACCTCCGGGAGCAACTGGACGACGGCGAGGAGGACGAGGTCATCCAGCTAGAGGACCTCGACGGCGGCGAGACGGACGAGCCGTCGTTCAGACTCGGGTAGACGGGTCGTCACTCGACACCCGGGGCCCGTAACTACCCCGTCAGCGACTTCCGGGCCTCTGCGGCCTCGCGCTCCATCTCCTCGTTCTCTTCGACGGCCGCCAGCGCCTCGACGGCCTCAAGCGTGCGGACCGCCTCGTCGAGGAACGACAGGACGTCCCCCGCGTACGCGTACAGCATGTAGTCGTCGCTCATCACGTCCACGATGGCGTCCGGACCGAGGCCCTGGGCTCGCAGTTCCAGCAGGTACCGGACGAACTTCCGCTCGGGGTACCCGGTGTACAGCGTGTCCGGGTCGTCCGCGTCGAGGAAGTCCTCGGCGAAGTCCAGCAGGCGGTCACGGGTGGCGTCGTCGAGGTTCGACAGCCCCTCGCCCGAGTAGAGAACGTCGATGGTCGCCCCCTTGAACGCCCCCTTGGGGATGTTGACGTCCAGCTGGGAGGCTATCTGCCGGTGGTTCTTCAGGTAGATTTTGTCCGTGATGGCCACTGCTGTTCTCCCGTAGACGATTCGCGGGCAAAAGCGTCCCGCTCTCGGATCTCCTACAGCGACCCCCGTCAACTCCCGCCGTCTGGCGTGCGACGCCGACACACCACGCCGGGGGGAGCTATCCCGACGCATCCGACGAGCCAGGGCGACGACCGCCGCCGAACCGTAACGTAACGTATTTCAGTCGAACCAGATTACAGTCTACCGCACGCCGCGTCCGGGTTAGGGTAGTGGACTATCCTTCAGCCTTGTGGAGGCTGAGACGCGGGTTCAATTCTCGCACCCGGACTTTTCCACGACGACCAGAGGGAGGAGTGGAAACGCCGGACGGCGAGCGTGAACGAGACCGAGGGTCGCGCGACCCACCGGTCTCCCGGGCGCGGTTCGATTCTCGCACCCGGACCGTCACTCGACGCTCGCCGGCGGGCGACGATTCCGGCCGCCGATAGCCCCGCGAGCACCGCGACGGGCGCGAACCGCAGATTTCGCCGACCGAATCGCTATCT
>JBEPXT010000185.1:0-5334 GCA_041641795.1 Salinigranum sp. | reverse complement strand
GGATGAAAAACGGGTCGACGACGACGTTCAGGAGGACGCCCAGAGCCATCAGGTACATCGGCGTCCGGGTGTCACCCCACCCCTGCAGGAGCCCCTGGAAGATGAAGAAGCCGAACACGAACGGGATGCCGAGGAACATCGTCCGGGTGTAGTCGATAGAGAGTCGGTACTCGGCGGTGCCAGGGACGGCGCCGATGAGTTCGAGCAGGTTCGGCGTGAGGAGATAGCCGACTGCGGACAACAGCGCCGACAGCAACACGACGAACGCGATGGTCTGGCCCGCGACGTGGTCGACTCTGTCCGCGTTACCCGCGCCCTTGTTCTGGGCGACCAGCACGGTTCCCGCCACCGTGAACCCGGCGGCCAGGCTGATGATGAGAAAGACGATAGCCCAGGAGAACGAGAGCGCGCTCACGGCCTCCTGGCCGAGCCGACCGACCCAGAAGGTGTCTGCGAGGTTGTAACCCACCTGCATCAGGTTGGTCGCGATTATCGGCAGCGAGAGTACGAGCATCGGTCTGACCAGGTCCCCGTCGACGACGTCGACGGCCCGGCTCGAGGGGTCGCTCATCGGGCGTTCGTGCGGCGGAGGTGGCGTTCGAGCATCGCTTCGAGTTCTCGCCGGACCGCCTCCACCGGCACCCCGCCGTCGTCGGGGTCCGTGGTGACTCGCTGGACCATCGCCCCGTTGAACGCGGTCTGAATCACCGCGGCCACCCGCTCCGGGTCGACCGCTGCGAACTCCCCCCGTTCGACCCCTTCGCGAACGACCGAGGTCAGGCGGTCGTGGAAGAACTGGTCGTGGCGGGTGAACGCCGCCCGGTAGGCCGGCCTGTGTGCCGCCTGCGCGCGGAGTTCGACCATCGCCCGCGTGAACTCCCGGCGGTCCGCGTCGAGCGTGGGGGCCAGGACGTGGTCCAGAAGCCCCCGCAGTTCGCTCCAGGAGTCCGCGACGTCCTCGGAGGGAACGTCCGCCTCGAACTGTTCGAGCACGTATCCCAGAAACGCCACGAGGAGGTCGTCCTTCCCGTCGTAGTGGTGGTACAGGAGCGACGTGGACTTGTCGAACTCCTCGCCGATCTTCTCGATAGTCAGGTCGGCGTAGCCGTGCTCGCAGAGCGCCTCGTACGTCGCGGCCATCAGCGCCGCTTCCGTGTCCTCGGCGTCGTCGTCGAACATCGTCCCGGGGGCCATCGTTGATTGAATGTTCATTCAACAGAGATATGCGTTTCCACTCGCTTCTCTCGAACGACGTGCCCGCCGAGCCGGAGACCATCGATTCGGAGGACTCCCCCGATGAGGTCCTGGTTTCGCGGGGCGGGAAACCGAGACTCCACCTCCCGCACGGGAACCGGCCCCGGTGCGGGACAGACGGCGCGTTCGTCAGGAAACCCCTCGCCGTCTATCCGCCCGCCCACCGAAACTGGTGTCGAATCTGCCTCCGTCTCTGGAGCGAGGCGCGTAGTACGGACACGGAGTGGTAACGACGGGGAGAGAAGGGGAGGCGGCTTCGCGTGCGTCGCTCCCCGACGGAGACGCAGAGAGTCGTTGCAGCCAACGCAAGCTATTTTCCCGTGTCCGCGGATGTGCAGACAGTGCCCGAACCTCCCTCGAACCTCGGCAGGGTTCACTACGCGACGGCCGCCGTCGCGTTCCTCGGACTCGTGGCCCGATTCGCGATGCTCGGCTCCCGGCCGGCTCACTTCGACGAGGCCCGGGTCGCCTTCTGGACGCTGCAGTTCTTCGAGACCGGCCAGTTCCACTACCGCTTCATCATCCACGGCCCGCTGGTCCAGCACCTCCTCCAGCCGGTGTTCGCCGTTCTCGGTCCGACCGACGCGGCCATCCGGACGCCCGTCGCACTCGCTGGAGGGCTCCTGCCGCTGGTGGCCCTCTGGGTTCGCCACCGACTGGACGACGTCGAGGTCGTCGCGCTGGCGGCGTTTCTCGCGTTCAACCCGGTGCTCCTGTACTACGGTCGGTTCTTCCGGTCGTCGGTCCTGGTGGCGGCGTTCTGCTTTCTCGCGTTCGCGGCCTTCGTCCGGCTCTACGACGGGTTCGGCGTCAGGTACCTCTACGCTGGAACCGGGGCGCTCGCGCTCGGGTTCGCGGCCAAGGAGAACGCGATTCTGTACGTCCTCTGCTGGGTGGGGGCTGCTGCACTCCTCGTCGACGCGAAACTGTTCCGCCCGAGCGGGTCGGGGAGCGGTCTCGACCTGACCAGGGCGTGGGTCGGCGGGGTCGCAGACCGCCTCCGGGACCCCGGTTCGAGACGACGCGTGGTCGGCTGGGTCGGGCACCTCCTCGTCGCTGCGTTCCTGTTCGCAGCCGTCTTCGTGTTCTTCTACGCGCCGCGTGGCGGACAGTGGGTGGGCCTCTACGAGGCGCTCGGGTCGCCGGACAAACTCCCGGCGATGCTACAGACCACCGAGGAGCACGTGACCCAGGGGTACTGCTACTGGTTCGGCGGCGGCGGCGAGACGACCCTCCAGACGGCCGTCGACCGGCTGGGCTTCTTCGCGGAGGTCATCTCCCGGTACGCCGCTCCGCTCGTCGGACTCGCCGTCGTGGGGACGCTCGCAGAGCGGTACGGCAGCGAGTCACCGCGCTCGTTCGTTCTCGGGTGCGCCTACTGGGGGTTCGTGTCCATCCCCGGATACGCCCTCGGAACCGACATCACGAACGCGTGGGTGCTCGTCAACGCGCTGGTCCCGCTTGCCGTGCCGGCGGCGGTCGGGCTGGGCCTGCTCGTCGAGACCGGCAGGAACGCGCTCGCGTCCGAACAGCGTGCGAGGGCCGGCGGCGTCGCCCTGGCGCTGGTCCTCCTCTCGGGAGCCGTCCTCTCGGGAGCCGTGACGGGAGTGTACGCCCAGCCGACGTCGCCGGAGAACGAACTCGTCCAGTTCACCCAGCCGAACCAGGAGATGCGACCCGCGGTCGACCGCCTCGTCGAGGCGTCCGCGCGGAACGACGGCACCGACGTGCTCATGTACGGAGAGCGGGACGGCGAGTTCGTCGACATGAAGCAGTCGGCGCCGCGGACGCCGGCCTGCGCGAACTGGTTCAACACGCTCCCGCTCCCGTGGTACACCGAATCGAACGACGCGGCCGTCGAGTGCGGCGCGACGCCGGAGTCGCTTCCGGAGGAGTTGCCGCCGGTGGTCGTGGTGCCCGCCGAGTGTACTCTCGACCGGGCGGTCGAGTGCCGCGACCGACCCCGGCACCTCCACCCGCCCCGCGCAGTCGCCGAGCGCACGGCCGAGTACGAACGGTTCGCCTTCCTGCACCGAACCACGGGCGGGAACAGCTTCGACGGGATGATAATCTACGTCGACCGGTCGGCCTGAGGGCACGACCGGCGGCCCCCTTCGTGTGCAAGCACCAGGGGCACACGGACCCGGGAAGAAAACCCGCTGTGCCAGACATCGGTAATCCGGCCGGATTCGACCTCGCGACAGTACTGACCGGGTCGGGACTCACGCTCCTGACTTCGGCCGGTATCGTCAAGTACGGCGACCAGTTCCAGTACAGTTCCGCCCAGCTGTACGGCTACGCCGGAGCCATTCTCGTCGCCATCGGCATCCTGTTCGGTCTCGTTCTCGTCGCCAAGGGCGCCCGGTAACGTCTCGGCCGTCTGCCCGGCAACCGACGGCGTCAGTCGGAGGCGGACACGGCGTGCAGCGCGCGGTTCTCGTGCGCGATGGTGACGTTGACCGCCCCTACCGCCCCCGGACGTCTGTGAACTCGACGTCCGCGCTGCCGAACGCGGGGAGTTCGACCGTGTCGGTCCCGGTCGAGGATTCGACTCTGGGGGGACGATGGAGAGGCCGTCGACCGACACAGCTCACAGGTAGTCTCCGCGACGAATCAGTATGAAGAATGCCCGGGGTGGGCTCCGAACCCACGATCTCCGCATGACTCAGGTTCGAGGCTCGGCGGGCCTCTGGTCTGCGGAGGCTTCCAAGGCGCGTGCCGCACCGAATCTCGGAAACCCTATGAGTGCGGCGCTATGTCCAGCTAAGCCACCCGGGCTCACTTCCTGATTCCCGACGGGATACTTTAACCCTTGCCATCTCCGTCGGCCGAAATACCCTTCGACGGTCGCCGGCGTGACGGGGACGCATCACCCCCGGCAAATCCTGTCCGCGAAATGATATTTTCGCCGGGCATTCCCACGGATTTATGCTGAACCACCGGGACACCCCACTTATGAGCCTGCCGGAAATCGTCCAGTCGACCCTCGGCGACGAACCGGTCGCCGCGACGGTCGACCTCGGGGGGGAGGACGCGTTGCTGGTAACGCCGACGCGGACGCTGGTCTACAGGGCCGAGGGGTTGTTGTCCGACGAGACGGTCACCGAATATCGCCACGGGGCCGAAGAAGTCGAAGTGGCGGAGGGGCGGCGCAAGTCGAAGGTCACACTCGACTACGGTCTCGACGGGACGAAGACGTTCGCGGTGCCGACGAAGCGACTCGACGAGGTACTGCACCCGGTCCTCGCGGGCGTCCTCAACGCCGCGGGCATCACCGAGCCTGGCGAGACGGTCACGCAGACGTTCAGGTTCAGCGAACTCACGCTGGTAATCACGAGCGAGCGCGTCGTCAAACACATCGGCGCGGCCGTCTGGGACGACGACTACGAGGAGTTCCACTACGACGACGTGACGGACCTGACCTTCGAGGAGGGGAGCGTCGCCACGTCCGTCGTCATCCGGATGGGCGGCCGTCAGGAGCGGTTCAAGGCGCCCAACGAGGAGGCCAGGGCGGTCCGGGAGGCGCTGACGAACGCACTCCTGTCGCACTACGAGGTCCGCAGCCTGGACGAGTTCCGGGCGGCAGTCGCGCCGGACGAGGACGACTCCGAGTCCGAGGACGTCGGCGACTTCGGGGAGGGGCCGACGCCGCTCTCGACCGGGGACGACGAGGACGACGCGGCGGCCGACGCCGACGCAGACCCGGCGGACGCCGGGGGACTCGTCGAGACGGCCGACGACCGCGAATCGCCCGACGTGGGTGTGGACGATGCCGGCGTCGACGACGTCCACACCGACCTGGATGCGGCGGCCGAGAACGCGGACGTCGCCGCGGAACTCGCGGCGCTACGGGAGGCGGTCGAGGCGCAGAGCGAGCGCCTCGAACGACAGGAGCGCCTCATCGAGAAGCTCATCACCGAGCTGAGACAGGGGCGGTGAGGGGACGGTACCGTCGATTCGCTGGGCCGTGAGTCGTCACTCCGGCAAACTGTCTTCCTCTCCTCACTCGCGTCCGGTCACCCTCCGCACGCACGAGGAGCCGAAGGGGCCCAGTTCCCCCGACTCGAACTGGACGAAGTG
>JBEPXT010000184.1:0-5336 GCA_041641795.1 Salinigranum sp. | reverse complement strand
CGGGAGCAGGCGCTCGACATGCACTTCCAGAACTACTACGCCCGCCACACGCTCGCCAGCAACCGCCTGATGCGCGAACGCGGCGGCAGCCGCGTCATCCAGGCCGACGGCGACTACCTGGAGTGGTGCGCGAAGCTCCCCCACTCCTACCGGAAGGGCGCAATCCCGCTGTCGTTCACCCCCGACGGCGGGATTCCGCTCGGCACCTCCCGCGCGAAGCTCGCGCTGACGAGAGCGCTGAGCCCGCAACTCGCGGACGTCCCCTACGAGCGAACCAAGGTCAAGCCGTCCTGGCCGTACCCCGCGCACATCGCGGGCTTCGTGGGCAACGTCGCGGTCAACCGACTCCGCTCGAAGCCCACCTACGGCAACGGGCAACTGGCCGACTTCTGGATTCGCGACGAGGACACGCTCGTCCACGACTACGTCGCCGACCTGGTCGACAGCGCCTGCAAGCGCGACCTGTTCAACGGCGACATGATTCGCGACCTCTACGACGCGCAGATGAACGGCAAGAACAACGCGCCGAAACTCGCCCAGATAACCACCATCGAGTACTGGGTTCGGAACCACCTGGACTGACCACCACCGCCTGACGCGCCCTCGTGGGTCACTGACCACCTCGACGGCCGTCGTCCGCCCGCTCACTCGCTTCAGACGCCCGACGCCGCCGGCGTTCGGCACCAGACGCCGGCGAGCCTCTCGTTTTCGTTTTCGTTTTCGTTCTCCACTCGACGGTCCCGCCCCTCGCTGTCGTACCCTCCTCGCCGTCAGTTTCCGGAACTGTGGCCCGGACGCGAACGCGTAGCTCGGTCCCGGACGCGTCCGGAGTCAGGGCGCCGTGCCGGACAGTTTCCAGCGCAGGTCCGCGAGGTCCCAGCGCATCTCGGGTTCCGGGACGTGCGCGGGGAGCCGGGGGAGCCGGTGGGGGTCGTCGTCGGCAGACACGAGCCGCTGGGCCGTCGTGACCGCGACGTCGTGGGACTCGCGGACGACGTCGAGCGCTTCGCGGCTGTACCGGCCGTAGGGGAAGCAAAACTGGTCGACCGTGATTCCCAGCGTCGACTCCAGGTCCGCCTTCGCGCCGACGATTTCGGACTCCAGGGTCTCCCGGTCGGTGATTCGCTGCAGGTCGGGGTGCGTCCGGGTGTGGTTGCCGAGCGTGACCAGCGGTTCGTCCGCGAGCGCTTCGAGTTGCTCGGTCGTCATCACCGCCGGGTCGACCGTCCGCACGCGGTGTGCGTCCCGCTCGTTGTAGTCGTCTCGCTCGTCCGGCGACTCGACGAACCGGTAGGCAAGGTCCTCGTTCCCGCCGTCGACGTACCCTGTCGGGACGAACACTGTCACCGGGACGCCGAGCTCCCGAACGACCGGCAGCGCGTGGCGATAGAAGTTCTGGTAGGCGTCGTCGAACGTCACGGCCACCGTCTTGGCGTCGTCGCCGGCCGTCTCGTACACCTCCCGGAGACCGACGACGTCGAAGGTGTCGCGAACGTACCGCAGGTCCCGGCGGAGTCGGTCGGCGGAGACGTTGCCGTACCGTTCGGGATCCCCTACCGCGTGGTACATCAGAATCGCGTTCCCGCGGTTGTCGACCCGGTGGGAGAACCGGAGCCGGTAATCGAGGCGCGCCAGTCCGTCGAACGCCAGCCGGCGCGCGGCCGACGCCGTCCGCGACAGGGGAGGCCCGCTCGTCATCGCACCCGCGCCGCTCCGGCGCTCGCCCTCGCGTTCGGTCTCCGGTCTGCTGTCCGGCAGTCCTCGCAGGGACCGGCGAGCGGGCGCCGGCGGGGCAGTTCAGCGTTCACGCTCGCCCTCGCTGGCTGTGGCGCTCGCTCGTCGCCCGGCCGGCGCCGCCCGCTCGCCGCGGACGAAGTACCCGCCGGACCACTCGCCGATGCGCTCTACCTCGAAACCGGCGTCTTCGAGGAGCGTCCGAATCTCCTCGCCCTCGTCGCCGGTCTCGAAGTGCTTCTCGTAGACGTTGCAGTAGACGAGTCGGCAGTCCTCCCGGAGCGTCTCGGTCAGTCCGCGGAGGACGCCGAGTTCGCCCCCCTGCACGTCGACTTTCAGCACGCTCGGCGCGGGGAGGCCGTCCGCGACGAGGCCGTCACCGGTCTCGATGTCGACGTCGACGTGTTCGCCGTCGTCGCTGTCGGCGAGGAACCCGAACGCGCCGGTCACGTCGGGGCTGCTCACGGTGAACGTTCCGGCGCCAGCCTCGTCCGAGAGCGCGGCCCGGCGGACGTGCGCGTCTAGGCCGTTTCGCGCGAGGTTCGCCTCGATCCGCTCGGTGTTCTGCGGGAGCGGTTCGACGGCGACGACCCGGTCCCCGCCGAGCGCGTCCGCCGCGAACGAACTGAAGATGCCGACGTTGGCTCCGACGTCCCACACGACGTCGTCGGGTTCGAGCCGGTCGAGGAAGTCCGCGAGGACCGTCCGGTCGGGGTCGGACTCGTAGCGGGTGAGCACGGTGTACTCGAACTGGTTGTCCACGTGGAACTGCAATCGGACGTCGCCGTGAGTGACGACGACTTCGGAGGGGACCGTCGCGTCCAGGACCCGCTTGCGGGTCCGGTTCGCTACGCGGTCGACGCCGAGACGCTGTGCCGTCGTCTTCACGCGGCCCCGATACGCGTTTTCGAGCAGCCACGATCCGACTGTTCGAGCGTAGCGCACCGAGCGCCGGTACGGCTGGTGTGCGTTCATTGTCGAGTGACCTCCGATCGGGGGGCGGTCGCTGGCGTACTGGTCGGTCTCCGGAATTCCTAACTTTTCTGGCCATCGCTCCCGCCGCGTCGGCAGCACCGGCGGTCGGTCGGACGGCTCGCTCTCCCTGGCGCGTCTCGCGGCCGTCAGACCGACCGGGGGCCCGGTGGGGCGGAGCGAGCGCCGAGGGGACCGGCCGGAGTGCTCGTCCATACCCGTCTGTTGCGTATCTCGTGTCATTGTAATAGATAGTGTAAACGCCCGACGGTGCGAAACTGGGTCGACCGTCGGCGAAACTCGGCGAAACAGTCCGTCCGGCGGCCGGTCGTCGCCACCGTCCGACGGTCTGTCGTCGTCACAGTCGTCGGCGTGTCGTCGTCATCGTCCGGTGGCGTGCCGTGGCCACAGTCCGACCGCGGCGACGCCCGTCAGTTGCTCTCGTTGTACCAGACGTCCACGTGCCGCGTCGGGTCGTAGGACTTCCCGACGATGTCGACGTCGCCGTCGTTGTCGATGTCGACGGCCTTGGCCTCGTGGGTCGGGACGCCGCGGTCGATGGTCGTCGATTCGAACTCGCCGTCGCCCATGTTCCGGAACAGAATCTGTTCGGGGTCGAACCCGGGGTTGTCCTTGAGTTCCAGCCCCATCTCGGCGACGTAGATGTCCGGTCGGCCGTCGCCGTCGAAGTCCGCGACCTGGAGAGTGTGCGGGTTCGAGAGGTCGTCGCGCAGGACGGTCTCCTCCCAGTTCGGGGGGTCGAAGATGCCCAGGCGACCCATCCGGTCGCCCTGGTACGGGAGGTCGCCCTCGGTGATGACGACTTCTAGCTCCCCGTCGTCGTCGAGGTCGGCGACCGCGAGGCGGGTCCAGTCCCACCCCTCGGCGATGGATTCGTGGACCCACCCGCCGGTCGTCTCGTCCTTCCGGAAGACGTTGGGGCCCGCGAGCAGTTCGTTCGCGCCGTCGCCGTCGATGTCGACGACGCTCACGCCCTCGACGTCCAGGTCGTCGGCGATGACGTGGCGGTGGTCGGCGGGCCACGGTTCCTGCGTGGGGTCCTCCGGGACGTCGTAGTAGAACACCGTCGCGCTCTTCTGGGAGAGGACGACGACCTCGTTCTCGCCGTCGTTGTCCACGTCGGCGATGGCGACGTCGTGGTACTTCCGGAAGTCGTCGGTGACGAGTCGCCTGGTCCACTGCTCGGCGGGGTCGGACGGCTGTTCGAACCAGTAGAGTTCGGTGCCGAGATTCTGTCCGGTCACCAGGTCGACCCGGCCGTTCCCGGTCAGGTCGCCCAGCGCGCCGCCGACCGACAGGTCGTGGGCGTAGCCGACTTCGTGGCGTTCCCAGCCGGGGTTCTCGTACCAGAACAGGTTGGGTTCGAGGCGGTCGACGAGGTCGCTCACCACCGGCAGACCGAGCAGGTTGACGCGCTTGCCCAGGCCGGGAATCGTCACCGTCCAGTCGTCGCCGAGGGCGCCGACGACGACGTCCTCCCGTCCGTTGCCCGTCAGGTCGGTCGTGAGGCAGAAGCTCATCCGCCTGGCGGGGGCGTCGTCGTCGATGCGCTCGTGTCGGAACGTCACTGCCGGGATCTCCGAGGGCCGGGTCGTGAATCGTCCCTCGCTTCCGGACTCCGCCAGGGTCCCGCCGTCGCCGGTGACCTCGGCGACCCGTTCCGGTTGCTCGACGTCTCGGCCCATCGCCCCGAGGAGGGCTGCGGCGCCCTGCCGAATCGTCTCCTCGGGGTCGCTCGGGTCGTCGTGTTCGTACACGACCCACTCGGCGCCGTTTCGCTCGGCCGCCTCGACGGCGTCCTCGAAGTCGACCACTCCCGTCCCGGGGTCGGCGGAGTGGTACTCGGCGCCGACCCGGGCGACGTCTCGCACGTGGACGAGGGGGGCACGGCCGCGGTAGTAGTCGAGGACGGTCGCCGGGTCCCACTCTGCGGCGGCGACCTCACCGACGTCGATTTCGAATCCCACGAGGTCGGAGTCGGCCTGGGACGCCAGGCTATCGAACCCCGTCTGGCTGAGCGACCGCGCCTTCCGGGGACCCTGTGCCATCGTGTCGATGAGCCTGTCTTCGGCGGCCCCCGGAAGCGGGAGGGCGTCGACGACCCGGCCGAGGCCGCGGTCGGAGAGCACCGGCTCGAGGTCGTCCTCCAGGTTGTGATACAGCAGTTCGAAATCCCGCTCCGCGAGCGTTCTCCCCACCCGTTCGAGACGCTCGGCGAGGGTCTTCGTCCGCTGTCGGGTTCGGAACTGTCGGCCGGGCAGGTGCGGCACGACGATGCGCCGGCAGTCGACTGCGGCGCACCTGTCGAGGACCGTTTCGGTGTTCGCTTCCAGGGTCGCCAGGTCGACGTGGGCGGCCACCGCTTCGAGTCCCGTCTCCTCGAGCGCCGCGGCCACCGCGTCCAGGTCGGCGTCGGCCAGCCTGGTCGCGAACTCGACGCCCTCGAACCCGGCGTCGGCCACCCGCCGGATGATCTCCGGGAGCGGTTCGTCGAGGTCCCGGACGCTGTAGAGTTGAATCGCGGGCCGCGTCATCGTCGACCACCTCCGGCCGTCGCCACAGTCCGCACGGTGCCCCGAGCGAGCGACTCGCGAAACGAGTGCCGCCGG
>JBEPXT010000183.1:0-5548 GCA_041641795.1 Salinigranum sp. | reverse complement strand
TGCTCGACACGCCACTCGACGCGATGCGAACACGGAGTCCGAAGGCGCCGGGACCGACCCGGTGACGACGCGCTACCCGGGCGCAGGCAGCGACTGCCGGAACGTCAGGTCGCCCGTGGCGTCGACGAACGCCGTCGCGAACCCGTGGCGGGAACAGGCCCACCAGTCGCCCCGCACGCTGGTCGTCCCGTCCATCTCCACTGTCACCCGGTACCGGCCGGGGTCGACCGCCGGCCCGAGCGCCACCGCCTCGTCGGCGTCGAGGACGCGCCGGTCGGTGAATCTGGGCGTTCCGTCCCTGGCGACTGACACCGCCAGGCGGTGGCTCCGCTCGTCGTGGTTCTCCAGGCGGAGGACCGTCGCGGCCGGACCGCAGGTCGCCGTAATCGCGCTCTCGAGGCGGTAGTATCGCCGGGGTTCCTCGGGAACGTGCCACTCGTCGGCGAGCGAGCGACCGCCGGCGTCGACGCGAACGTCGTACAGTCCCGTCCGGAACGTCGTCGGAATCGCCAGGTCGGTCCGCGCGGGGACCCGGTAGCGGTAGTCGAGCACCGACTGCCCGTCGAGCGAAACGCGGACGCGGGCCGGCGTCGGCGTCCCGCCCGGATTCCGCAGGACCAGGTCCGCGGCGCTGTACCACCGCCCCCGTCCGTCGCCGGTGAGTGGAAGGTCGGCCGCCTCCCCGCCCTCGCCGGCGGTACAGTCGGGCACGCACCGGGCCGTCCGCCAGAGGCTCACGCCGTCCCCGTCGAGAACGACAGAGAGACCGTCCACCGCGGGTTCGACGGTCCAGGTGTCCGTCACCCGGTCGCCGGCCGCCGTCTCGACGACGACGTCGTAGGTTCCGCCCCGGGAGACGACCCCGGTGAACACCTCGCGTCCGCCGGCGAACAGCGAACTGCTCTCCGAGACGAACGTCCGGCCGTCCCGCTCGACCACCACCGTGACGTACCGGTCACTCTCGGCGGCGTTCTCGACGACGAGGCGCTGGGGGTCGACCGGCGGCCCGGTCGGCGTCGATTCCGTGGTCCGCCGCGGGGTCGGCGAGAGGTCGCCGGACGGACGCGCGGGGCACCCGGCCAGCAATCCGACGACCGCGAGGAGGGCACGGCGTCGCATGGCCGCTCCGAGGGGCGGCCGGGGCAAATAGCTGTGGCCGCGGCGCGTGCGCCGCGCAGGCGAAGCCGCTTTACCCGCCGAACTGGTAGCCGTCCCCGATGAGCGAGCCGACACCCGAGGTGTACGAGCGGGGCAAGGGCATGGACGCGCACAACCAGGTGATGCGCGAAGTCCGGGCCAAGAAGCAGAAGCACTACGACCCGCACGAACCGACGCGGGTGTGGCTCGACGAGGACAACACGCCGGACGGCGTCCGGGAGTCGCTCACTATCATCCTCAACACCGGCGGCTGTCGGTGGGCCCGCGCCGGCGGGTGTACCATGTGCGGGTACGTCGCCGAATCGGTCGAAGGCGGAACCGTCTCCCACGAGGCGCTGATGGACCAGATTCAGGCCTGTCTCGACCACGAGGCGGAGAACGCCGACGACCCCGCGCCGCTGGTGAAAATCTACACCTCCGGGTCCTTCCTCGACGAGCGCGAGGTCCCGGCCGAGACGCGACGGGCCATCGCGGAGACGTTCGCCGACCGAGAGCGCATCGTCCTCGAGTCGCTCCCGGACTTCGTCGACCGGGCGAAACTGGCGGAGTTCACCGACCTGGGTCTCGAAGCCGACGTCGCCATCGGCCTGGAGACGGCGACAGACCGGGTCCGCCACGACGCGGTCAACAAGTACTTCGACTACGACGCGTTCGTCGAGGCCTCGACGGAGGCAGCCGCGGCGGGCGCCGGCGTCAAGGCGTACCTGCTGTTGAAGCCCCCGTTCCTCTCGGAGTCCGAGGCCGTCGAGGACATGATTTCGTCGGTCCGGCGCTGCGCGGAGCATGCCCACACCGTCTCGATGAACCCCACGAACGTCCAGCGCTACACCATGGTCGACGACCTCTACTTCCGCGGCGGCTACCGGCCGCCGTGGCTCTGGTCGGTCGCCGAGGTGCTCCGCGAGACGGCGGACGCCGACGCCATCGTCGTCTCGGACCCGGTCGGTCACGGCTCGGACCGGGGTCCCCACAACTGTAGCGAGTGCGACGACCTGGTCCAGCGGGCCATCAAGGACTTCAACCTCCGGCAGGACCCCGCCGTCTTCGAGCAGGTGTCGTGCGACTGCCAGGCGACCTGGGAACTCGTGATGGACCGGGAGACCGGCTACAACATGCCCCTCGTCAGGTGAGTTAGGGACCGTTTTCTCGACGCGGACCGGAGTTCCCCGAAGGTCAGGAACTCCCTAGCCAGATTCAGGGTGTGGATACTGAAATCCCTCCCGCACGTTCCTCTGCCTGTAGCGGCGCCGGGCCCGCGGCCCGGAATCCCCTACACACCCCTGCCCGAACCTTGCTCGATGTGTTCGCTCCCCATCAGCGGGTCGGGGCCCGCGTCGCTACCACGAACGATGTCGACTGACACCCACTCCCTCGAAACGGTCTACTGGTCCGACGGATGGCTCGAAATCCGAGACTCCGACAGGCCGTCCGCCTGGATAGCCGCCGACAGTCCCGCAGCAGTAGAACCGTAGCGCCCGCCCGTTTTCACCCGTCACCGTCCAGCGTCCCGTCTCGCAGCCAGTCACTATTCAGGCCGCGTCTAGCCCCGCGAGCACGCCCTGTCCGTCCGTGCCGCCGATATCGGGCAGCGTGGCGCGCTCGGGGTGTGGCATCAACACCGCGACGTTCTCCCGGTCGCCCAGGATGCCGGCCACGTTCCCCTTCGACCCGTTGGGATTCGCCGCCTCGGTGACGTGGCCCGCGGCGTCGCAGTACCGGAAGAGGATGCGGTCGTCGGCCTCCAGGGCCGCGTAGCGCTCGTCGGCTATCTCGAAGCGCCCCTCCGCGTGAGCGATGGGGAGTTCGAGGACGTCCCCCTCGTCGTAGGCCTCCGTCCAGCGCGTGTCGGCGTTCTCGACCCGGACGGTCACGTGCTCACACTGGAAGCGCGCGCTCTCGTTGGTGGTGAACGCGCCCGGCGTGAGGCTGGACTCGCAGCCGATTTGCGCCCCGTTGCAGACGCCGAGGACCGGGACGCCGTCCGCCGCGGCCGCGCGAACCTCCTCCATTATCGGCGCCCGGGCCGCCATCGCGCCGGCACGGAGGTAGTCGCCGTAGGAGAATCCGCCGGGGAGAAGCACCCCCGACGGGTTCGCCGGGAGGCCGTCCTCGTGCCAGACGCGGCGGGCGTCGACGCCGACGTGTTCCAGCGCCCGCACGGCGTCGCGGTCGCAGTTCGACCCGCCGAACTGGACGACTGCCACCGTCACCGAGACCACCTCTCGCGGACCGGTCGTCCCGCCCCGGCGGGCACGCGAGCGGTCATCGCTCGGCGACCTCCACCTCGTAGTCGTGGATGGTCGGATTGGCCAGGAGTCGGTCGGCCATCTCGGTCGCTCGCCGCTCGGCGGCGTCCCGCGAGTCCGCGGACAGGTCGATTTCGAACCGGTCGGCCGACCGGAGGGCCTCCAGTTCGAACCCCAGGCGTTCGAGTGCGCGCTTGGTCGTTTCTGCCTCCGGGTCGAGTACGCCGTGCTTCAGACGGACGGTCACCGTGACGGTGTACTGGCTCATCGTGCGGGGATGCGTAACCGTGGGTAAAAGCAGTTTTGAATCATACCTCTTGTGCAGATTCGTGTATTCTCTCTCGGCGCCAGCCGCCGACGTGTCCGAGACGACGCTGGATTCCCCGCCCGGTGCAGGGGACTACGCGTCCAGCACCCTCGCTGCGGAACGCCGCCGCTGTCGGGTGCTTCGCTGCCCGACGGGAGCGCTTCGCTGCCCGACGGGAGCGCTTCGCTGTCGACGGTAATCGATGGACGGGCGCTATCGCTCCGGGGAAGTGCCGAGAGCGTCCGAGAAAATCCGAGAGCGTGGTCGAGGGCCGAAGCGGTTCTGGTCGTCAGTTCCTGTTCGTGACCGCGCCGACGGCGCGGACGACTGCGAACGGGAGGGCGAGGGCGACGGCCATGCCGACGTACCAGGTTGCGACGACGGCCGCCGTCGCGACGATTTCGGCGGGGAGGAGGGCGATGAGCATCGACACCCCGGCGCCCGCCGCAAGCAGGACGAGGGCCGCGAGCAGTGTCGCTACCGTCTGCCTGACCTGGACACCGCGTCGCCAGCCGAGAGTTCTCGTGCTCATGGTTCACCGTACGCGACGGGACGAAATAAGCATAAGCAGAATGCCATTTCTGTAACAGCGTTGACGGAAACCCCAGGGGATATCGGTCGCGTTCTCGCGACGGAAAACCAGGTTACAGCGTCGTGTCCACGAGGGACGTGATGGGTGGTAACAATGTGCTAAATCACGGCCGATTTCCAGTGGCGGCCCGGTGATAGGTCGACCCGAAAGCGCGAACTTCCGTGGCGACTCTGGAGCGCGTCGCGGCGAATCCTTGCGCGGAACGGAAAGGGTTTACAGTGGGATTGCCTCGTGGTCGTATGTTCGGCATCGAACGGCCGGAGGTGACGGTATGACGCGCGAATTAACCGAAATCACGGTCATCGGAGGAGACAAGAAGGGACTCATCGCGCGAGTCACCACCCTGCTGTTCGAGCGCGGAATCAACATCGAGGACCTCGACCAGGCCGTCCGTGAGGGTCTGTTCCGGATGACGCTCCACGTCGACACCTCGGAGATGGTGTGTACGCCCGACACCCTTCGAGGCGCCCTCCACGACCTGGGGCGGGAACTGGGAGTCGACATCCAGGTCCGGTTCCCCTCCGACAGGGAGACCCAGCAGATAGCCGTCCTCGTCACCAGGGAATCCCACTGCCTCGAAGCGATGTTCGAGGCCTGGGCGAACGACGACCTGGACGCGGACATCAGCGTCGTCATCGGCAACCACGACGACCTGGAACCGCTCGCGGCGACCTACGACGTGCCGTTCCACGACGTGGGTGACGAGAAGGGGTCGCCCGACGAGGAGGAACTTCTCGGACTGCTGAGCGAGTACGACGCCGACCTCGTCGTCCTCGCGCGGTACATGCGCATCCTCTCCCCGAACGTTGTGTTTCGCTACGAGGGGCGGATCATCAACATCCACCCGAGTCTTCTGCCCGCGTTCCCGGGGGCCGCCGCCTACCGGCAGGCCAAGGAGGAGGGCGCCCGCATCGGCGGCGTCACTGCCCACTACGTGACGACGGACCTGGACCAGGGGCCGATAATCTCCCAGCGCGCGTTCAACATCCCGGACGACGCAAGCCTCGGGGAGATAAAGGAACTGGGCCAGCCCCTGGAAGCGAGCGCGCTTCTGGAGGCGGTCCGCATGCACCTCGACGACGCGGTGTCGGTCCACCGCGGACGGACGAGCCTCCGCGAGGACGTCGACGCCGACGAGTACCAGCTGGGCCTCCCGGCGGACGTCGAGGCCGCCACCCCGGACCGCCCCGTCGACGGCCTGGGAGACGCCGTCCGCGACGCGCAGGAACGCGACGACCCCGACGA
>JBEPXT010000182.1:0-5569 GCA_041641795.1 Salinigranum sp. | reverse complement strand
CCCATGGCTTCGATCTGTTCCTGGTAGCGATTCCGGATGGTGACTTCGGTCACCTGGGCGACGTCGGCGACTTCGCGCTGGGTCTTCTTCTCGTTGCAGAGCAGGGACGCGGCGTAGATGGCGGCCGCGGCGAATCCGGTCGGCGACTTCCCGGAGAGGAGGCCCTGTTCGGCGGAGACGTCGATGATTTCCGTGGCCTTCGCCTGCACCTCCTCCGAGAGGTCGAGGGCCGAGGCGAACCGGGGGACGAACTGCTTGGGGTCCACCGGCTTCAGTTCGAGTCCGAGTTCCTGGGAGATGTACCGGTAGGTTCGTCCGATTTCCTTCTGGGGGACGCGGGAGACTTCGGCGACTTCGTCGAGACTCCGCGGGATGCCCTCCTGTCGGCAGGCCGCGTACAGCGCGCTCGTGGCGACCCCCTCGATGGAGCGCCCCCGGATGAGGTCCTCGTTGAGCGCCCGCCGGTAGATGACCGACGCCACCTCCCGCACCGACCGCGGGACGCCCAGCGCCGAGGCCATGCGGTCGATTTCGGAGAGGGCGAACTGAAGGTTGCGCTCGCCGGCGTCTTTCGTCCGGATGCGCTCTTGCCACTTGCGCAGGCGGTGCATCTGACTCCGCTTCTCGGACGACAGCGACCGGCCGTAGGCGTCCTTGTCCTTCCAGTCGATGGTGGTCGTCAGCCCCCGGTCGTGCATCGTCTCGGTGATGGGAGCACCGACGCGCGACTTGCTCTGTCGCTCGGAGTGGTTGAACGCCCGCCACTCCGGCCCGCGGTCGATCTGTTGCTCGTCCAGAACCAGCCCGCAGTCGTCACACACCAGCTCCCCCTGGTCGGCGTCCGTGACGACGCTTTCGGACCCACACTCCGGACACTGTAGGCCTTCGTCCGATTCCTGCTCTGTGACCTCCTCCCGTTGGCGCTGCCGACTCGGACGTTCCATTAAAAGATTTGTGGGCAAGGCCAAATTTAAACCTTTGTTCCACAATTCTGATAAACTACGGAAAACTCATCGTCGGTTGCAACCGGGTGTGCGGCCACCGGTCGGACCGCAGTCTGCCGATTAGGGCAAATCGACGCGCCGGAATCTGTGGCCGAATCGGGGGTCACAACCGCTTACACTGGACCGACGGGTTTTCTTCGGCTTTCGATACTGTTTGGTATATAAACACCCGCGTTCGGCCGGGCGCGACCCCCCGAACGGGCCGGGTCGTCCGCTCTCGCGCAGGCCGCAGTACCGCCTGGAGCCACGGTGCGAGTTCGCGCGCCGGACGGGCATCTCGTCCGATGGACGACGGGTGTGCTTATCACGGGCCGAGGCGAACCGCCGAGCGATGAATCGACGATTCGCGGGCGCCCTGGTCGTCCTGGTCGTCGTCCTCGCCGGGTGCGCCGGCCCGGTTCAACCGGCCGCCGACCCCGTCACCGACACCGCACACGGTGGCACCGAAGTCGGCCGGACGGAGCCGCAGACGCCCGGGTCGGCCGTCGAACCCACGGTCCAGGCACAGGTCGTGGACGTGGTCGACGGCGACACCGTCCGGGTCAGGTTCCCGAACGGAACCCGGGAGACGGTGCGGCTACTCGGCGTGGACACGCCGGAAGTCTACGGGTCGAACACGCCCGACGAGTTCGAGGGCGTGCCCGACACGGAGGTGGGGGCCGCCTGTCTCGGTCGGTTCGGGGACGAGGCGTCGGCGTACGCGACGGACCGACTCGCCGGCGAGACGGTCGGCCTCGCCTTCGACGACGGAACCGGCCGCCGGGGGTTCTACGGACGACTGCTGGCGTACGTCTACGTCGACGGGAGACAGTTCAACTACGCCCTCGTCGCGGAGGGGTACGCACGCCTCTACGAGAGTTCGTTCGCGGAGCGAGACCGGTACGCCGCGGCCGAGACGGCGGCCCGGGACGGGAACCGCGGCCTCTGGTCCTGCAGGACGCCGGAAGCCTCGCAGCCGACCGGTGGCGCGTCGGCTGAACCCACCACGACCAGCGAAGGCGGCGGGTCCGCGACTCCGGGTGAGGAGTCCGCGACCGCAGGGGGCGGGGCGGCGACCGGACTCGTCGTCGAGACGATTCACGCCGACGCGAGCGGAAACGACAACGAGAATCTGAACGACGAGTACGTCGTCTTCCGGAACGCGGGGGAGACGCCGCTCGATATCGGCGGGTGGACCGTCACGGAAGGGGCGGGACGGGAGTACGTGTTCCCCGCCGGAACCACTCTGGATCCGGGAGAGACGATAACTCTCCACACGGGGACCGGCACCGACGACGCGACCGACCTCTTCTGGGGGCAGTCGCGGGCCGTCTGGAACAACGACGGGGACACCGTCACCGTCCGCGACGAATCCGGTCGGCGGGTGCTGACCATCGAGTACTGACCGCGCCGGCCGACCGCTGGGCACGTGCGCCAGTCCTGCCGTCGGGTCGGCGGTCCCGGACCGCGTCGGTCCTCTGGTCCGCCGGTAGCGCGTCACTCCGGGACGGACAGGTTTCGAAGCGGGAAGTTTCCGCTCGAAAGGCGAAGAGGGGCGTGGTAGGCCAGCTTCGCGGCGTCGGGGCGACTATCACGAAAGGGGAGGGGGTGATGGAGCGTGTGACCCCCGTTACCATATGTGACCCCACCCCACATTAGTTTCAGGGTCTACGATAGAATGACACAACATAATCATTTGTTCGAATAATATCGGGCGGACGAGGACGAGTAATTACTACTGGGTATTCAAAAACACTTTTACATAACCAGAAAGTATTGAGTGCCGCATGAACACAACGGGGCGGACCGGTGGGTACAGCCGAACCCGGACGGGCGGTCGACGGCGACGAGTGCACGGTCGGGGCGTTTGGTCGGCGTTCTGCGAGCGACGCGGGGCGCGATTCCGACGCGTCGCCGCCGGCGTCGCTGGCCGGAGGGGTCGCTGATGGCGACGAAAGCAGCGCTGGAGACGCAACTGGCCGTCGTCGCCGGGTTCGAGAACCCGAGGGTCGAACTGGAGCAGTACCCGACGCCGCCGGCGCTCGCCGCCCACGTCGTCCACGTCGCCGACCTCAACGACGACGTCGACGGCAAGACGGTGGTCGACCTGGGGACGGGCACGGGTATGCTGGCGCTGGGGGCGGCCCTCCGCGGTCCCGCCCGCGTCGTCGGCGTGGAACTGGACCGCTCGGCGCTGGAGACGGCCCGCGAGAACCGAAAGCGCGTGGGTACGAGAGCCCCGATTCACTGGATCCGCGCCGACGCCACCCGGGCGCCGCTCTGTCCGACAGAGCCGACCACGGTGGTCATGAACCCGCCGTTCGGTGCCCAGGACGGGAAGGCGGGCGCGGACAGGGCGTTCCTGCAGACGGCCGCCGAAATCGCCGACGTCTCCTACTCGATTCACAACGCCGGCAGCGAGTCGTTCGTGGAGGCGTTCGCGGCCGACAACGGCGGCGAGGTCACCCACGCGTTCGAGGCCACGTTCGACGTGGACCGACAGTTCGAGTTCCACGACCAGGACCGGGCCGAACTGGACACCGAAGTCTACCGCATCGAGTGGACTCGACCGTCCGGCTGACTCGCCTGAACCGGCGGCGGACTTCCGGTACAGTCCGGCAGCGCCGGGACGGCCGTCCGGGTCGCCCCCGACTCACTTCTTGTACGTCTCGCGCTCGGCGACGGCAATCCGGGTCTTGTTGTACTCCGCGAAGACGTGTCCGCGCTCGCGGGTGAACGAGACGCCCTGGAGCGTCACCGTCGCGTTTCTCGTCGGCATCGGCGCGCTGGTGCGATTCGACTGGTAGTTCGCCGACAGCACGAATCCCTCGGTAGTGGGGACGACGTGAACCGTCCGGCCGGCAATCACTGCCTGTGCCTGCGCCTCGGGCGCCCGGTAGGCAGTGACCGTCTCCCCGTCGTGCGAGAGCGTCACCCGGTAGGTCGCGTTCCCGCCGTCGAGCTTCCACCCGCGGCGCCGTACCACCACTGTCTCTCGCCACCCCGGACCGCCGAGGTGAACGCGGCGCGTGCCCGCGAACGCCAGGGACCCCTTGCTCACGGTCCGCGTCCAGATGCTCCGGCGCTGACTCTGGACGACGACCCCCGAGGTGTTGACCGACGTCGTCTCCCCGAGGAGGTCGATGTCGAACGACGCGGTCAGCCCGTTCTCGACGTTCTCCGCGTACGTCACCTCGTAATCTCGAACCGAGAGGGTCTGTCCGGGCAGTTCTCCGTTCTCGGGACCGACGAGGTTGTACGGAATCGCCGGTCCCGAGAGCGCCGCCGTCGCCGCGAGCAACAGCGCCATCCCGACCTGCCAGCGTGGCATCGACCTGACGGAATCGCCCGCACCGGTCCCGAACAACGGCCCGTCCGACCCCTTGGCCCCGAAGACGACGAGCGTCGCCAGGAGGACGACCAGCGAGAACCCGAGCGCCCGGTAGAGCACGAACGTCGTGTCCCCGCGGAACCAGTAGACGGCCCACATCGACTCGGAGACGCCGAACAGGAGGACCCCGACCCAGAGTCTGAGCGCGGGCGGACGGGCGTCGCCCCGCCTGCGAGCGAGATACAGGCCGAGCAGGACGCCAACGAGCAACCCCAGCGCGTGGCCCTGGATGGCGACGTCGGCCCACCACGGGGAGACGAACACCTGCCTTGCCTTCGCCGTCGTCGTGGGCGAGAGCATCGCGGCGTACCCCACCCTGAGAGCGCGGCCGGCCACCACCGCCAGGACCGTCGCGAGCGGGTAGTACACCAGTGCGAGCCCGGCGAACGCGAACACCACGCCCGAGAAGCCGATTATCGGGCCCAGCGAGAACAGCGCCGTGAACACCCCGACCACCAGCGCCGCCGCCGGGAAGACGACGAACGCCCGGAGAGTCGGGTTCGTCCAGACGCCCCCGGCACGCGAGTCTGTCGACCGGTCCGCGAAGTGTCCGAACGCGTACTCGGCCAGCGGTGCGAGCGTGAGTGTTCCGACCAGGTTGCTCACGAGGTGTCCCGGTCCAGTGTGCGCGAACGACGCCGTCAGAACGCCGAGCGGGTAGCCGTACGACCACGCCCGGTAGGGAAGGACCGTCGGACGCTCCCAGTGGGCCCACCCGCCCTGGAGGAACAGGTAGACGGCGAGAACGCCCGCAGAAACGACCAGCGTCCCCCACGGCACACCGAAGACGAACCGGCGTCGCAACCGCGACCCCCACTCCCCGCGAGACCCGTCGAGCCTCGAGACGGCGACGAGTGCGACGACGACGACGGCCACGACGGCCAGTCGCTGTGCGATGGCTCCCACCGGAACGGCGTCCATGTCCGGTGCTCCGTCTGCGTGCTATTCAATCCGACGGGAAGTGGCGTCGGGCCTTCAGGAACGAGAGGCGGTCCATGCCGACGACGGAGCTACAGTTTCTGTTCGGCGTCGTCGGCCAGTTCTTCCATGCGCTTGCCGACGCGGCCCGCGTTCGAGAACTCGTCTTCGCTCATCGCCGTGGCCAGTGCGTTGCCGAGGACGAAGACGGCGTGTTTGTGCTCGCTCTTGGATTTGTGTACGTGAGACGGGTCCACCCCGAGCTGCTCGTACGGCT
>JBEPXT010000181.1:0-5684 GCA_041641795.1 Salinigranum sp. | reverse complement strand
TGAAAGTACGGATGAGCGTATCCGACCGCAGCTGTCGTGAATCCGATAACTCTCCCGACGACGGCGGCGGACGTGTGGGGAGCCATCCCGAAGACGAGTTCGCCGACCAGGTCGTCTCGCTCATCGACCCTGTAGAACGGGTCGAGGCCGTAGAACCGTTCGAGCAGGTCGTCCACGAAGTTCGCCGTCTTCAGCATGTGTGCCGCGGCACCCTCCGAGAGCACGATGTCCTGCACCTTGAGTTCGACTAGCTGGTCGTCGAACCGGAGCGGTTCGCCGTCGACGTCTCGCTCGTAGCCCAGTTCGCGGAAGTGCTCGGCGGACACGTCCAGTTCCGCCGGACGCACGGACGTCACCGGCAGGTCGGTCATGTCGTACCGGACGGTGCCGTCCTTGAACGACGTGACCCCGTGGACGGCCCGGAGAACCCCCTTGGCCATCGGCTCGGGCGTCTTGTGCGAGGACGACAGTCCCTTGACGCCCTTCAGAATGTCGTAGTTCGCCTCCCGTTCGCCGACGAGGTCCAGCGCCTCGCGGAGTTGCGCTCTCACGTCCACCTGGAACCAGTCCGGGCTCTCGACGTCCCGTTCGCAGCGCTCGCAGTAGACCCGCCCCGACTCGTCGGGTTCGACGACGGAGCCACACCCCTCGCACTCGTAGAACGGGTCGGTGTGACCGCCGCAGTCGGGGCACCGCACCAGGTACGTCTGGGCGCCGCAGTCCCCGCACTCGCGGCGACCCACGCGCTGAGAGACGACGCCGCGCCCGTCGTCGGTGCGCTCGCGGGCCGCCTCGCCGACGCTGCGCTGGCTTCCCCCGGCCTCGCCGATGGGAAAGAGCGTGTGGACCGCCGGCGAGAGGTCCCGGCTCTCGGATTTCTCGGGGCGTCCCATCCGACTCCCGATGCGGGTCGGGGCGCGCTCCCGGACCGCGAAGGGGGCCACCTCGTTGACGGCCGCCACGGCGTTCTGTCCCTCGTCCCACTCGCGGGCCGCCGCCGAGAGGTCCTCCCACTCCTTCCGGAGGCCGTCCGAGACGCCGAGCGACCTGACGAACGGCCGCCAGTCCGGGATTCGGAGGGCGTCGTCCGTCTGGACGTGTTCGACCAGGAGCGATTCGAGGGCCTGGCGGGTGGTCTCGGTTCGCTCGATTGCGAGGACGCCGTCGACCACGTCACCGGCCGCGACTGCCTCGGCGAGAGCCTCGAACGTCTCGACGCCGACGTCGTGCCAGAGGTACGTGTAGGACGGGTGCAGCGGGGCGTCGTACTCGATGGCCCACTCCAGGGCCTCGTCCGCGCCGGGGTCCGAGAGGTCCACGTGGGGCGAGTCGCGCATGGCCTGCACGTCCCCGCCCGCCGCCTCGAAGTCCTGGACCCACCACTCGAACGTGTAAGAAGCCGGTGCGAGGGGGTGGTTGTTCTCGACGAACTCGCCGTAGTTGACGAGGTACTCCCCGAGGTCCAGAATCGCCTCCACGCCGTTCCGAACCGCCAGCGCCTCCGCCGGGTCGTCGATGCGCCGGACCTCGCCGTTGGCCAGGCGGACGGTCGGCCCCTCGATGGAGTCGACGGGGACGACGCCGGCGGCCTTCCCGGGGCGTTCGGTCTTTATCTGGGTCCCGGTCGCGAGGAAGTCGTCGACCAGGTGCATCGTCGCGGGGTGAACCCCCGCGGTGGCGAACCCGTGGTTGCGCGCCCGGCCGTACCGGAGGCGGAAGCCGCCTGCTTCGCTCGGGTGGCCGAACACCGGCCGGCCGGCGATGAGGTCCCGGAGGTACTTCGCCGCCGGGGCGACTCGCGGCGGACCCGCCCCGGGCGAGGACGACTCCGAGTCGGTCGACTCCGCACCGGAGTCCGCGTCTTCCGCGTCGCCGTCCTCCTCGTCGGGTTCTGCATCGTCGGCCCCGACGGTGCCGTCGATGAGGTCCTGGAGCCACGGCCAGTCGACCTCCTCGAGGTTCCGGGTGTACCGCTGAATCTTCGGGGCCTTCAGCGCGATTCCCTCCGCCAGCACCAGGCACATCCCGCCCCGCGGGTTGTTGGTGTCCACGCGTTCGAGGTCGCGGAAGCCGGAGACTTCCTCGTCGCCCGTCGCCTCGCCGTCCAGCATGATGGGCATGTGCTCGGCGATGAACTTCGTCTCCTTGTCCTTCGGCGAGTACTGGAGGCCCGTGTCCTTGTCGTAGAGCGTAATCTCCTCGGCGTACCGCTCGATTTCCTCGGTACGGGCGCGGTACTCGTCGACGCCCAGGAGACTGCGCGCGTAGTCGGCCACGAGGACCGAGAGCGCCTGGGCCGTCCCGCCCGCGGACCGAATCGGGCCGGCGTAGTAGACGTTGACGAACTCGGTCCCGTCGTCGTTTTCGAGGAGTTCGACGCGGTCGATGCCCTCGATGGGGGCGGCGACGACGCCCTCGGTGAGGAGTGCGACTGCGGTCCGGACGGCGCCCTCTATCTTCCCCGCCCGCGTGTCGTAGTCGCCGACCGACCCCTCCACGAAGTCGGTGACCAGTTCCAGGGCCGCCTCCTCGCGGGACATCTGGCCGTCGAGTTCGCGGACGCGCGCTGCGACGCCGTCGATGCCCAGGATGTTCTCCACCCGGTCGGCCATGTCCTGCGCGACGGGTATCTCCACTTCGGTGGCGGGGTCCCTCCCCTGTGTTCGGGCCGCGCGGGCGCGGTCGAACGCCTCGTCGAGTCGGTCCTCGATGCGCGCGAAGTAGCGCTCGTCCTCGGGCGTCACAGCCAGAGGTCCAGGTCCGTCACGTCGTCGTGTTCGCGTTCGAGGGGTTCCTCGAACGCGCGGAGGTACACCTCGCCAGCGAAGACGGTGGCCGCGTTGATGTGGCCGGCGAGCGCCTGGCCGCTCTTCCGCGAGAGAATCGCGTGCGTGTGCGCGAAGGTGTCGCCGTCGAGGAGCGAGACGTTCCCGACGCACGCGGCCACCTCCAGCGGTTCGTCGAACGTTACCGACCGGTACTCCTGGTCGGTCTGGTCGTAGAACCAGACTTCGGCGTCCTGGACGGCGCCCATCCCGTTGAACCAGGCCGCGTCGATGTCCTGGCGCGCGGCGAACGCTTCTATCTCCTCGCGCCAGTCGGCCCCGTGTTCGAGGCGGGCCAGGAACTCGCGACTCGCGGTTACCTCTCGATGATTCATGGCGGCGACAACGGATGACGCCGACAAAAAAGTTACAATCGGCGGGCCGGGGGCGCGCGGCGGTCCCCGCTAGCGCCAGTTGACGAGCGACGGTGCGTCGTCGAGTTCGACCGAGAGCCAGGCGTCGTCGCAGGTGATGTCCGCGATGATGAACTCGGCCCTGGGACTGGAGGCGTCTACCGAAGCCATTACGTCGGCCGTCGAGTCCACAGCCGTCGCGTCTGAGGCCATACGTGAGACGTGGTACCACCCATGTATAAAAGACACGAAACGGACGCGTGAGCCGGCGAGGGGAAGGATTTGGTACTCGGAGCTGGAAAAAAGCTCCGAAACCTGTCGAGGCAGCACCGCAGAGAGTACCGGGCCCGCGGGGCCCGAGGGGGAACACGCTTCCAGATTGTAAATTTCTGAAATTAAGCCTAATATGTGCGGGAAGTGTTATTAAAACCGACGTGAATACGGTAAGTTTATCGGAACGCGTCTAGAAGGCAGGGTAGGATGTCAGATAGTAACAGACTTACACGGCGGTCCTTCCTGAAAGCGACCGGCGGTGCTGCCGGGGCGGCGGCCATCGCTGGTTGTACCGGTGACCAGGACGGTTCGGGCGGCTCCACCGAAACCGGCGGCCAGACCGGAACGTCGGCCGAGTCGACGGACACGTCCTCCGGCGGCAATTCGGGGAACGAGCTCGACGGGACTGTCTTCACGCGCACCCTGACGGGGACCATCACGACCATCGACCCCGTCGCGGCGACCGACACGGCGTCGGGGACTGTCATCCAGCAGGTGTTCGACTGCCTGATGGGCTACAAGAACGCGACGCCGGTCGTGGAGAACGAACTCGCGGCCGACTACCAGGTGTCCGACGACTATCGGACGTACACGTTCTCCATCAAGGACGCCACCTACCACAACGGCGACAAAGTGAAAGCCCAGGACTTCGTGTACGCCTGGGAGCGACTGGCCAGTTCCTCGAACAGCCGTCGGGCGTACTTCATCCTCGACTCCATCGGCGTCAAACACCAGACGACGACGAAAGACGGGGACGACGTGTACAAGTCGGGCTCCCTCGACGTCACGGCGGAAGACGACAAGACGCTCGTCGTCAACCTGAAAGAGCCCTTCCACGACACCCTCGAGATGATGGCCTACACGTCCTTCGCGGCGCTGCCCGAGGGCATCGTCGGCGACATCGACGGGTACGACGGCAAGATGGACTACAAGTCCTTCGCCAACAACAACCCCGTGGGTGCGGGTCCGTTCAAGTTCAACTTCTGGCAGCAGGGGACGGCCGCGGCCGTCGACAAGTTCGAGGACTACCACGGCCAGGTGGCGAACGTCGACCACGTGAAGTGGCAGGTGCTGGAGGACGACACGGCCCTGTACAACTTCTCGATGAACAAGAACGCCGACTGGTTCGAGATTCCGACGCCGAAGTACGACCCCAACAAGGTCAACGTGGAGAATACCGACGAGCAGGGTCGTAAGCTCGGCACGTACGGACCGCTCCGGAACGGCGACACCGCCCAGTACGTCGGCGTTCCGACCCTGTCGACGTTCTACGTCGGCTTCAACATGAAGAAGGTCCCCAAGCCGGTCCGCCAGGCGTTCGCCTACGTGATGGACCAGGGGAAGATGGTCGAGGAAGTGTTCAAGGACCGCGGGAACGCGGCGTACACCACCACGCCGCCGACCATCTTCCCCGGCGGGGCCAAGGAGGCCCAGTCGTTCATCGACGAGAACTACCCCTACGGCAAGGAGGCCCAGATTCAGAAGGCCAAGCAGGTCATGGAGGAGGCGGGCTACGGGCCGAACAACAAGTTCGAGCTCCAGTGGACCCAGTACGACTCCAACACCTGGGAGGAGATGGCGAAAATCCTCCGCGACCAGCTCGAGCCGGCCCACATCAAGATGAACATCCAGAAGGCGAAGTTCTCCACGCTGCTCCAGCGTGGTCGCCAGGGCCAGCTCCAGGTGTACACCCTCGGCTGGATTGCCGACTGGCCGGCCGCGGACAACTTCCTGCAGCTGCTGAACCCGCCGCAGACGAACACCGACCAGAAGGGCCCCATCTCGTACATCAACTGGACCCCCGAGAACGGGGACGCCGCCCAGAAGGCGACGGACGCCTACGAGACGGTCAAGAACAACCCCGCCCCGACCGACCAGGCCCAGCAGGCCCGTAACGAGGCGTACCTCGCCATCGAACAGGCCAACTGGGAGGACGTCGGCTTCCTGAACGTCTACCACGAACTCACCGAGGCGTTCTGGTACGACCACGTCGACATCACCCCGTTCGGCGGCATGGGCGACAGTCGGCAGAAGTACAACGGCGTCTCCGTCGACAAGTAGACGCCCCGGGGCGTACGCCCAGGTTTTTTGGTACCCGCAACCACCAACATCACGAAAAATAATTTGTTTTCGACGTTCGTACAGAGAACATCGCCCCCAAAGGTCGTTCCTACGATAGTTCACCATCGAAAATAGGTATGCCCTCGGAAAACGCAAGACATAATGACGCGGT
>JBEPXT010000180.1:0-5753 GCA_041641795.1 Salinigranum sp. | reverse complement strand
GACGCTCCCGAGGAGCGGGTCGATGGACTGTGCGACGAACCCGGGTATCTGGAGGACGCTGAACGCGACAGTGACGAGATACAGGACGGGATTCCGCCCGAGAGCGCCGACTGCCGGCCGGAGGGCCTGGAGGACTGCCATGCACGTTTCCCCAGGTCGCCGACACATAGAACCGTCGATATTACGCCCTTCGACGCGCCTACGGACCGATTAGCTGTGAGTGGAAGGGGCGAGCGTGACTCGGGTAGCGAGGCCCGAACGACTTCGCAACGAGTGACCCGGGGAGTTGAGGAGAAGCGACGACCCGGGACGTAGCGGAAGAACGACGACCCGGGAAATTGAGGAGGACCGACGACCCGGGCGGTTCGGCCGCGCTGGGGGCGAGCACGACGATACGACGCCCGTCGAGTGCGTGCCCATCTCCGGTCGTCGGCATCACCGCCACAGTAGCACAACCTTGAACGTCCGGCCCGGAGAAAGACGGTCGATGCTCGCTCGAAGGTCCCCAACACGCGACACGCGTACGACCGTATCGTCCTCTCGTCCCGTCGGTCGCTCCCCACTCTACGTCCGGCCGCCGACTCGGACGGCGTCCGGTACTGGAACGCATGTCGCGTGACGCGTCCTCCGGCGACGGAGACGACCGGTCCGCAGTCGAGGGGAGAGACGCCGACAGGGGAGACGGCGGTAGCCCCCTGCCGCAACCCGCCCTCCTCGCCCTCGTCGCGCTCCTCGCCGCACTGGCGTGGCTGATTCGCCCGTGGCTCCACGGCCTGGTGTACGCCCTCTACACCACGCCGCTGCTGGTCGTCCCGCTCGCCCTCGCCGCGGCGGCCGGGTGGTACGCCTACCACACCGAGCGGAATCCGCCGGTCGACGAGTTCACCGTCCGGGGCCGGACGGGACAGCAGTTCTCGCCGCTCCGGGTCGGCGTCGTCGTCCTGCTTCTGACCGGTCTCGTCGTCTCGCCGGTGGCCCAGGCCGTGGCCGGTGAGACGATGAGCGACCAGACGCTCGCGGAGACCGAACGCGTGGACGCACTGGACGACGTCGACGCCGAGAATCCGCGTATCGTGACCCGGGCGGTCGCCGAGCGCTACGCCTCGAACACGCTCAATCGACCCCAGTACCGGGCGGCGGACATCGACATCACCGTCGTCGACGGGACGCCGTACTGGGCGGCCCCCCTGGCGCCCGACGGCCTGTTCAACCTGCTCACCAAGCGGCAGGGCGGGACAGTCCTGGTCGACATGACGACCCAGCAGGCGAACGTCCGCACCGTCGACGGGGCGATGGAAGAGGGCGTGGGGACGCTGTTCGTCCGGAACTACCGGTGGCACCTCCTGAAGAACGGCGAGTACCTGGTCGACTACGGCGACCCGCGGATGGTCGTCCACGAGGGCGCCCAGCACATCGTCGTCCCGTACGCGACGCCGACGTTCCACCTGGCGCCGATTCCCCACTCGACGCCGACCTGGGGCGGCGTCGCCCTCGTCGACGCGGAGGGGAGCATCGAGGTGCTCTCGCCGGCCGAGGCGCGGGCCCACCCCGTCCTCGAAGGGCAGCAACTCTACCCCGAGCGCCTCGCCAGGCAGAAGGTCGCCGCGACGAAGTACCGCAACGGCATCGTGAACACGTTCACGAGCCACGAGGACGAGATAGAGGTGGCGCCGGTCCCGGGCGAGCGGAACGAACAGCCCTTTTTCGTCCTCTCGGAGGAGGGACCCCAGTACGTCGTCGCGGTCGAGCCCTACGGTGAAGCCCAGGGGCTCCGGGAGGTCTGGACCGTCGACGGCCGCACCGGTGCGTTCGACGTGTACCGCCCCGAGAAGTCGCTGTTCGGCCCGCAGAAGGCGGCCGACCTCGTCCGCCAGTCCTCGCCTCAGACCGACTGGAACCGGTTCTCGCCGGCCGAACCGATACTCACGGTGGTCGAGGACCGGGAGTACTGGCAGGTCAGCGTCGTCCCCGTCGACAACAGCGGTATCGCGTACGTCGCGTTCGTGAACGCCCAGACGAGCGACGTCACGGAGTTCGAGCGAACCGACGCCATCGAGCAGTTCCTCGCCGGGGAGTCCCCGACGAACCAGACGGCGGTTGACGAGTCGGGCGACGAAACCGCCGGCACCGGGCCCACGGTCATCGTCCAGCGCGTGGCCGAGAACGGGACCGTCGTCGAGACCATGCGGATTTACGCGAACGAGTCCGTCCGGATTCGGTCACCCGGGACCGGAAGCCCGGGCGTACCGGCGGCCGGTACGGCGAACGAGACGAGTGCGACGAACGAAACGGACGCGACGAGTGCGACGAGCGCGAGCGACGAGACGACGACCGACCGGGTTGCGACGCCGCGGTCCTGAGCGCCGGTCGCCGGCTACTCCTCGCGCAGAAACGCGCCGTCGCCGTAGGTCTCTCGGAGTTCCCGGAGCGTCTCTCGCTGGGCGCGGAGTTCGGCCGTCGGTTCGGCGAAGAGGTAGTCGAACAGTTCCATCGGGTCGCCCTCGTGAGAGGTCAGGCGGTTCACTGCGTCTGCGAGCGTCGTCTCGACTTCGGCCTCGATGTCGGCGACGAGTGCGTCGTCGAGGCGGCCCGTCGCCCGCAGGAACGACTCGAACCGGTCCAGCGGGTCGCGCCGTCGCCACCGTTCGAGTTCCGCGTCGTCGCGGTACACCGTCGGGTCGTCGGCGGTCGTGTGTGCGCCGAACCGGTACTGGACGGCTTCGAGGAGCGTCGGGCGCGCACTGCTCGCCGCCGGGTCGCGGGCTTTCTGCCTGGCCGCGCGCGTGGCGACGAACGTGGCGAGGGGGTCCATCCCGTCGACCTGGACGCCCTCGAAGCCGTAGGCGGTGGCCTTCTGCGCGAGCGTCTCGGCCGCCGTCTGCCGGTCGCGCGGGACGGAGATGGCCCACTGGTTGTTGTTGCAGACGAACACCGCCGGGACGTCGAACACGCCGGCGACGTTCATCGCCTCGTGGAAGTCGCCCTCGCTCGTCGCGCCGTCGCCGAAGTGAGCGACGACTACCCTGTCGTCGCCGCGGAGTTTCGCCGCCCACGCCATCCCCACGGCGTGCGGCAGGTGCCCGGCGATGCTGATGTTCAGCGGCAGGACGTTGATGTCGGCCAGGGCGGCGTTGCCGCGTTCGTGCCCGGCCCAGTAGAGCAGGTACTCCCGCGGGAACCCGCGGGCGACGACGGCCCCGTGCTCGCGGTACTGGTAGGAGATGAGGTCCTCGTCTTCGAGGGCGTAGGTGGACCCGATTTGGGAGCCCTCCTGCCCGGCGAGCGAGGAGTAGGTTCCGATGCGTCCCTGTCGCTGGAGGCTGACCGCTCGCTCGTCGAACCGGCGGGAGAACCGCATGTCGCGGTACATCGCCACGAACGTCTCGTCGTCGAGGTCCGGGACGAGCGACGGTTCCACGACCGTTCCGTCCGGGTCGAGCACCCGTATTCGGTCGTCGGGCGCCCTGTCGAAGAGCTCCTCCGGGGGCGTCATACGCTACTATCTCGGGGACGACTCACAAGAATCTACGTCTCCTCGTCGACCGGGTCGAAGACGTTCTCGCGGGCCGGGAAGGCGCCCTCTTCCACGTCCTCGACGTAGCGTTCGACCGCGTCCCGAATCGTCGAGTCGAGGTCGGCGTACTGCTTCGAGAGGCGGAACGACTCGCCACTGAGACCCAGCACGTCGTTGGTGACCAGCACCTGGCCGTCCACGTATCGTCCCGCCCCGATGCCGATTGTCGGGACGTCGACCGCGTCCGTCACCCGGCGAGCGGTGTCCTCCGTGACGGTTTCGAGCACTATCGAGAAGGCGCCGGCCGCCTCCAGTTGCCGGGCCGTCTCGACCAGGGCGTCGCTCGTCGCCGACGTGTCGTGGCCGCGCCCCTGGACGTAGGCGCCCCCAATCTGGTTCATCCGCTGGGGCGTCAGCCCCACGTGTCCCATCACGGGCATTCCCAGTTCCGTCAGCCGGTCGACGATGTCGATAGTCGTCTCGCCGTAGGGGGCCGTCTCCAGTTTCACGGCGTCCGCGCCCGCCTCCTTGATGAATCGGCCGGCGTTCTCGACGGACTCCGCCATCGACGTTCCGTAGGTGAGAAAGGGCAAGTCCGCGACGACCATGGCGTCTTCGACCGCCCGGTCGACCGCCGCCGTGTTCGAGAGCGCCTCCTCCAGGGTCAGCGGGAGGGTGTCGTCGTACCCCAGGTGGTTGTCCCCCGCGGAGTCGCCGACGAGTATCAGGTCCACTCCGCCCGCGTCGACCTGCCGCGCGATGGGCGCGTCGTACGCCGTCAGCATGGTGAGCGGCTCTCCCTTCTCGTACTTCTCGAAAACGTCCGGGAGTGACGTCCTGGTCATACCTGCGCAATCAGGCCGGGACTAGTTAAATCCGCGTCAGCCGGCGGTGCTGACGGGTATCCACCGACGAGCGACGACGGGGCGAACCCCGGCACCGGTCGCACGAGACGCCGTGTCTGCGGAAATCGGCCCCACGCGGCCCGCTGCGACGACCAGCCGGGATATTAATAACCGAGACCGAGACCGATACTAATCATTGCTAACCGCCACCCCGCACCTGGCAGCCAGGTTAATAACCCCGTATCGCCTAGCCGTCGATAATGACTTCACACGGGGAGGGGACCCCAAACTCAGGGGATTCGGGCGGTGAAAACCGCGGAGAAGGGGGCGGCCTCCACGACTCGGAGGAGGTCCGTCCGGTCGAAGGGGAGGGCCGTCCGGGCGAGGCGGACGACTCTGCCCCCGGGGAATCCGACCGAGGAGACGGCGGGGACGTTACTGACGAGGCGAGCGCTACCGACGCTCCCGCCGACGACGAACCGGACGCCGCGTCCCGCGGTCAGACGGAGAGCGCCCGCCTCTCGGTGCCGGACATGGACTGCCCGACCTGTGCGGGCAAAGTCGAGAGCAGCGTCCGCACGCTAGAGGGCATCGAGTCCGTCGACCCGCAGGTGACGACGGGGACGTTCTCCGTTTCCTTCGACGGCGACCGGACGACCCAGGAGGAAATCGTCGACCAGGTCGAGAAGGCCGGTTACAGCGTGGCGAACGCCGGCGAGAGCAGGTCGAAGCTCTCAGTTCCGGACATGGACTGCCCGTCCTGCGCGGGGAAAGTCGAGTCGGCGCTCGACTCCCTCCCCGGCGTGGCGTCCTACGAGACGCGGCCGACGACGGGCACTGTGGTCGTGACCTACGACGGCACCCGCCTCGACACGGCCGAAATCGTCGCCGCCATCGAGAGCGCCGGCTACGACGTCACGGGGACAGAGAGCGGGGGCGACGATGGCTCCGGGGAGAGCATCTGGACGAGTACCCGCGCCCTGAAGACGTGGGTCAGCGGGGTGTTCGTCGGCGTCGGCCTCCTGTTCGCGTTCCTCCTCGCGGAGTCTAACGTCCGCGTCGCCGGCCTCGCGGGCGGCGACCTGCTGGTCTCGGACGTGCTGTTCCTCGTCGCCATCGCCGTCGGCGGCCAGGAGATTCTCAAGAGCGGCTACTACTCGGGGCGAAATCTGAACCTCGACATCGACTTCCTGATGTCGGTCGCCATCCTCGGCGCCCTCGTCGCGAGTCTCGCGTTCGGCGAGGCGCTGTACTTCGAGGCGGCGACCCTCGCGTTCCTGTTCAGCGTCGCAGAACTGCTCGAACGGTACTCGATGGACCGCGCCCGCAACTCGCTGCGCGAACTCATGGACCTCTCGCCCGACGAGGCGGCCGTCAAACGCGGAGAGGACACG
>JBEPXT010000179.1:0-5847 GCA_041641795.1 Salinigranum sp. | reverse complement strand
TTGCTCACGAGCAACAGCCCCAGGATGGGCACGACGAGGTGAGAGACGGGCGGGATGTACCAGGCGAACACGCCGTGTTCGGTCCCGACCCGGTCGTTGACGAACAGCACCGGCAGGATGACCAGACCGAACGCGAAGATGCCGACAGCACCGACGACGAACAGCCCGGTCAGCAACGGCTTCATCACCGCCGGCGGGACCAGTCCCGACATCGTCCTGGCGATGCCCACGCCGAGAACGACCAGCGTAATCGGCATCGTCGGGAAGAACTGCCCCCGAATCGGGTGCAGGAGGTCCTCGACCACCCGCCCGGGGTACTGGACGAACCGGAGCGTCCACGGCCCCAGGTACGCCACCGTGAGGACGCCGGTGAGGGCGACGAAGAATTGTGCGAGAGACGAAAACAACTCCAGCCCGAGGTGTGCGCCGACGAACGACAGCGCGACGCCGAACGCGCCCGTTCCCATCGTAGAACCGAACCACTGCGGTCCGAAGAACTCGACGACGCCGTCCATGCGCGACCCGACCGCCGTATCTGTTGCCTGAACTTCGCTCATAATATTGTATAGTATTTGGGAAACTATGGGACACTATACGTAAATCCGGCGAATCAGTTCGGTGCTGCACACGCCGCGCGAACCCGCAGTCGAGACCTGATTGGCGCCGGACGACGTCTGGTGTCACCGGGTACCGGCGTCGTCGGGCAGTGGAACCACCGGCGGGCACCGCGGATTTCATCCCCGGCGGGGTCGAACGGAAGCCCATGAGCGACGCGGAGGACGGTGACGACGCGGCAGACCGGTTCGAGGCGTTCCTGTCGGCCGACGGGGTCTCGTTCACGGCCGAGGACGTGGCTCTGCTCCGGGCTATCGGGGACCACGGCTCGGTGCGCGCGGCCGCGAACGAACTGGGGCGCTCCCGGTCGCGGGCGCTGGACCGACTGCAGACGCTCGAATCGACGTACGGTCCGCTGGTCGAACGGGTGCGCGGCGGGACCGGTGGGGGCGGGAGTCGCCTCACGGAGAACGGCCGGCGGATGCTCTCGCGGTTCGCACGACTCCGAGCGGCGCTCTCCGGAACGGCCGCGGCGGCCGAATCCGTCCTCACGGGGCGGGTCACGGCGGGCGTCGGCGAACTGGTGATGGTCGAGACGCCGGCGGGCACGATACGGGCGCTCCTGGTCGACGAGTCGGGCCGGCCTGTCGCCGGCGACGGCGGAGACGCGATGAACGCCGTGGGGTCGACGGTGCAGGTCAGCCTCCGCGCCGACGCGCTGACGCTGCACGCGCCCTCGGACGTCCCGCCGACGGCGGCGACGAGCGCCCGGAACCGGATTCGCGGGACGGTGACGAATCTCTCGCGGGGAGTGGAGGTGGTCACCGTCGCCATCGACGTCGGCGCCTCCGACCCCGTCCTGGCGCTGGTCACCACCGAGAGCGTGACCAAACTCGGTCTGGAACCGGGGGCCGACGTCGTGGCCACCTTCAAGGCGACGGCGACGCGGGCGACGGCCCGTTCGTGACGCGAGTATCCCGGAGTCGTCCGGCAGTTACGTGGACGAATCGACACTTGTCACGCGGTCGTCTGACGTGGATTTAAGTCGTGAGACGAAGTGACTCAACCCGGGCGCGCACTGACGGCCTCAGTTCCCATCCTCCCACCCGCGCGCCCGGCACACCCACACCCCACACGGTCGGTACCCTGGTCCCCCGAGCCATCTCCCCCTGGCCGGGGGGCAGACTGGGGGTACCGAACGGTGCCGGCACCGCGCCGGCACCGTCGCGGACGAGCATTTCTGCTCGGTGACGACGATTTCTGTACGTCGGCGCCGGCCGGCGTCCTCACTCGCCGAGGAGTACCGACCGGACGGTGTCGCGCGCCTCCCGCTCGGTAATCAGCGCTAGCTGGTCCCCGGCCTCGATTCGGGTGCCCGGCAGCGGAATCGTCATGGGTTCGCGCTCCCTGCCGTGGGCGTAGATGCGGGCGTTCTCTCCCAGGTCCACGTCGTTGACGCGGGTGCCGACGACCGGCGCTCCCTCGGGGATGTGGACCGTCGTGAGCTGGAGGCGCTCGGTCAACTCGCCGATGGCGTTGAAGTTGCCGCCGAGGAGTGCCGTCTTGGCGCCGGCGGCCCCGAGCCGTTCGGGGTAGATGACCTCGTCGACGTCCTGGGCGTACTGCTCGTATATCTCCTCCCGGTAGTCCTCGCTGATGCGCATCACCGTCCGGCAGCCGTACTCCTTCCCGATCATGCAGGCCGCGAAGTTGCTGTTCGGGTCCCCCGTCAGGCCGCCGAGCGCGTCGGCCAGTTCGAGGTCGGCCCGCTTCAGCACCGTCTCGTTGGTCCCGTCGCCGCGTATCGTCTCGAATCCGGCCTTCCGGGCTCGCTCTACCTTCTCGTCGTCGTTGTCGACGATGACCACTTTGTGTCCCTCTTCTTTGAGAACGCGCGCGGTGCGGGCACCGACGCGCCCGTAGCCCACGATAACGAATCGCATAGCCCTCCGTAGGAGGGAGGGGAACTAAAAGGTGGATGACCGACCGACGGCAGTCGATACGTCGGGCGTTCGATTCGGTGTTGGTCGCGCGACGCGTGACCCGGGTACCACCGAAGCGCTCTTCACGTCACTCGGCCGACGGCTTGGTCGAGGGTCGGGTCTCGCCCCGCGTCTCGCTTCTGACCCTGGTTCACAAGGTCTCTTTTCATGACCTTGGTAGGCAAAGGCAAGAAGGGATACTCCTGTACGACGATGATTACTCCGCATGGAGAACCTCGCGTCCACCTTCGGTCTTCTCGCAAGCCAGCGTCGTCTCTACACGCTGGAGATACTCTCGGAATCGGGTCCGATGGCGATGTCGGATCTGGCAGCCGAAATCGCCGCACTCGAAGCGGGCGAACCGCCCGACTCCGTGGGGGAGCCACACCTCTCGCGGGTCGTCACGAGCCTCCGTCACAACCATCTCCCGAAACTGGCCGAGGCGGGCGTGGTGCAGTGGAATCAGTCGGGAAGTCGGGTGCGACTCGGCGAGAACGCCGAGGACGCAGTCGGCGTCGTCGACGCCGTCTTCGAGACGTAGGCCGCCCGTCTCGGCGAGGTTTCCGGAGGGAGTTTCCGGCGGGGCCGAACAGGACGCAACGACGCGACGCGACCGGACGCGAGGCCGGCCAGGAGCGGCTCTGGTCCAGACAGGCCCTGTCCCGGATGGCCGCACTCGAGGGGGCAGAAACGCCCCGGTTCTGGAGAGTGTTCACTGGTATCACACGTCCCGACAGCGTTTTTCCGGTCCTCGGCATATGCGGCGGTGATGATGGCAACCACGCACACCCTCGTCGGTGTGTTGCTCGCCGTCGCCGTGACGATGGTCGCCCCCGATGTCGGGACGATCCCCGTCGTCGCGGCGGCCCTGGGGGGGCTGTTTCCGGACCTCGACCTGTACGCCGGGCACCGAAAGACGCTCCACTTCCCGGTCTACTACACGGTCGCCGCGACGCTGGCACTCGCGGTCGCCGTCGCAGTGCCGGGACCCCTCTCCCTCGGGGTCGCCCTGTTCCTGGCCGCTGCCGCCCTCCACTCCGTGATGGACGCCGCGGGCGGCGGTCTCGAACTGAAACCGTGGCTCGGAACCTCAGACCGGGCGGTCTACTCGCACTACCACGGCCGGTGGGTGCCACCGCGGCGGTGGATTCGGTACGACGGCGCGCCCGAGGACCTGGCGCTGGCCGGGGCCGTCGCCGTCCCGAGTCTGCTGGTCCTGGAGGGGGTGCTCGAGCAGGGCGTGCTGCTCGCCCTGGGCATCTCGGCGGTGTACGTGCTGCTGCGGAAACCGATGGTTATCGTCACCGAACGACTCGTGGACGCCCTGCCGGGGCACGTCGTCGCCCGCCTCCCGGAGCGGTTCGTCCGGGACTTCCGGTAATCCGTCCTCGTCTCTGCCACCGCGCGCAGGAATCCTTTTGCGTCCGCCGCGTGACTCCGCGGTCGGTGAGACCGATGCCGATTCAGACCGACAGCGAGGAGTGGCGAGACGGAGCGTCGCTGCCGTCGACGCGAGCGGAGATACGAGAGTTCCTCGAATCCAACGCCGGACGAGCCTACACCGCGGAGGAGGTGGCCGACGCCGTCGTCGGGACGGACTGGGCCCGCCAGTACGAGAAAGACGAACTGGTCGAGGAACTGGGTCACGAAACCTTCTACGACCGCCTGGAGGCCGGAGAGTTCCCCTCGTTCGAGACCGACTCGGAACTCGCCGACTCCATCGACCGACGCCTCACCACCTACTTCGTGATGACGCACCTCTCGGCGCTCGTCGACGCCGGGGCGGTCGAGGTGAAGACGCTCCCCGGGACCCTGTCGCCGGACCCCCTCGCCGACGCCGCGGACGACGTCGCGTTCTACGCCTGGAGCGGGTGACCCACGGGATTCGTTCCGGCGACACGAGCGACTTGCCGCGTGCCAAACGTTATTTTATCACCCGGGACTGGTATTCCAACGCCCGGTACACGGGTTGCGTGCTCGCAGACCGGGCCGGTTCCAGATAGCGGTCGCGGCCCGTCGTGGACTGCGTAGTCGCCTCATCTGTTCCGACTGGGGTTCCGAACCGGAACCCCCCCGCGGGCCGTTCGGCGGTCGCCTCCTCAACTCGAACCTCGCCCGGAGCCTGGCGAACGGTTTTCCGTGTCCGGGTCGGACTTCGGTCGATGGCTGACTGTCCGGAGGACGACTGTGGCGGCGACGGCCGGTCCGCGGGTCGGTGTCCGGAGTGCGAGAACGCCGGTCCCCGGACGCTTCCCGCGACGCCCCGGGGAACTGCCACCGGCACCTTCGCCGGCGACGTGCGTGGAACCGCCCGGTGGGCCTCCGTTCTCTACCGTGCGTTCGTCGTGCTTCTGGCGTGTGCGGGGGTCGCCCTGGTGCTGTCCGGGTCCGCACCGCTGGCGACGTCCGACGCGGGTCCGGCGGCCGACGGTCCGGTCGAGCGCGTCGTCGCGTCGGCGTCGGACCTGGTGGCTGACCTCGCCGGGCCGGAGCCACGGTCCGGCGTTCGGACCGACGAGTCCGGGCCGTTCGACCGGTCCGCACTGGAACGGGAGATTCACCGGCAGGTGAACGAGGAGCGCCGACGGCGCGGACTCGACCCCCTCGCGTTCGACCCCGAACTCCGCGAGGTAGCGCGGTACCACTCCGCGGACATGGCCGAGAACGGCTACGTGGCCCACACCTCGCCCGACGGCGAGACGGTGGCCGACCGGTACGACCGGTTCGGGTACGACTGTCGCGTCTCCCTCGACGAGGGGGGATACTCGACGGGCGGCGAGAACCTGTACCGAACGGCCTACGCGGGTCAGACGCTATCGAGAGACGAACTGGCCGACAGGGCCGTCGACGGGTGGCTGTCGTCGCCCGGACACCGGGAGAATCTCCTCCGTGACGACTGGAAACGGGAGGGCATCGGGGTGGTCGTCGACGTCGAGGGCGACGTCGTCCAGGTGTACGTGACGCAGAACTTCTGCTGAGCACTTCCCGGTGCTGGTGGATTCGGGGCTCGTCGGGTACGATGCCGACGCCGGCGCCGTCGCTGCGACCGACGTCCTCTAACGGGGTTTCGCAGCGCTGGAGGCGACGTCGGGCGACGACCGGACAGGGCTGCCGGGAGCACAGCGATGAACCGGGAGGTGCTCACGTGTCGGCGCTGCGGGTTCTTCGTGGTCGCCGTCAGGAAGCGCGGGTCGCTGGTCCCCGACGTCGCGGCCTGTCCCGAGTGCGATGGAGTGGAGTTCACGGACGTCCACACCGACGCGGTGGTCAGAAGCGACGGTGAGTGACCGGCAGCGCTCGTTCGCGCGTG
>JBEPXT010000178.1:0-6107 GCA_041641795.1 Salinigranum sp. | reverse complement strand
TTGGACAGCAACTCGAGCAGCGTATCCTCGTCGGGAGGGTCCCCCATCGCTCGGAGATTTAGTATCCTCCGTCTTATACATTGTCCACATCGTTGCCGATAGTTCACCACGAACCCGGAATACTCATTGGTGAGATAGCATTTCTCCGTCGTTACTCGGAGTGTCAATCTCTGGTGATTGTTCCGCTGGAGGGGCACCGACCGCCGGCAGGTACAAGAGTGGAACTCCCCTACGCCGGACCATGACCGACGACGTGCGCGTGTGGCTGGTCGACCGGCACGCCGACATGCGAAACATGGTCACCTTGACCTACGCGACGCCGGCGGGCGACCAGATGCACCGGCGCCAGCAGTCGGCGTCGACGATGCGGGTGGGCGGCGTGACCGTCACCGCCGCCGAGGACGTCGACCCGGAGGCCCTGCAACCGGTCGAGGACCCCGACCGGCGCGAGTGGTTCGCGTCGGAGGCGTCCCGGATGGCCTCCAGGCACGACCCCGGCGACGAAATCTGACCGGGTACGTCACCCGACCCCCCGGACCCCCGTCACTAGCGCCGTCACTACTGACTGAACACGCGCCGTCACTACCGACTGAATACGCGCTGTCACTACCGAGAGAACGACCGCCGCCGAGCCTCCCGCCCACCTCCGACAGTCCCACGGGAGGACGCCGGCGAATCCGTCGGTCGACCCCCCGGAGAAACAGACTGTTCGCCCCCGGAAACGGCCAGCAGACGCTGTCTCGAACCGAACTGTCCGCCCTGCCGGAACGTGACGCTCTGGCGGTGGTGTCTGGTCGCTCTCACCGGTCGTGCTGTCGGTAGCACGTCGCTCGGTCCGTTTCGAGTCCTGATAACCGAGGGGAAACCCTTTATTCGGTAACGGGGGAACCCGGAGTCATGGCCGCCATCGAATTCGACGGCGTGACGAAGCGGTTCGGAGACGTCACTGCCGTTCGTGACCTATCCTTCCAGGTGGCGGAAGGTGAGATATTCGGGTTTCTCGGACCGAACGGCGCCGGCAAGTCCACGAGCATCAACATGATGCTCGATTTCGTGCGCCCGACGTCGGGGACCGTGCGGGTCCTCGGACTGGACGCCCGGCGCGAGAGCGTCGCCGTCCGGCGACGGACCGGCGTGCTGCCGGAGGGGTTCGACGTCTACGACCGCCTCACCGGCCGCCAGCACGTCGAGTTCGCGATGCGCTCGAAGAACGTCGAGGGCGACCCCGTGGCCGTCCTCGAACGCGTCGGCATCGCTGACGCCGCCGACCGCACCGCGGGCGGGTACTCCAAGGGGATGGCCCAGCGCCTCGCCCTGGGGATGGCGCTGGTCGGCGACCCCGACCTGCTCATCCTCGACGAACCGTCCTCGGGACTGGACCCCGGCGGGGCGAAGGAGATGCGCGACATCGTCCGCGAGGAGGCCGCCCGCGGGGCGACGGTGTTCTTCTCCAGCCACGTCCTCGGCCAGGTCGAGGCGGTCTGCGACCACGTCGGCATCCTTCGCGAGGGCGAACTGGTGGCCCAGGACAGCATCGAGGGCCTCCGGGAGGCCGTCGGCAGCGGAGCGACCCTCCGGGTTCGCCTGGCCGGGTCGGTCCCGGACCTGGACCCCGTGCGGGAACTGGACGGCGTTTCGAGCGTCCGGACCGACGGTGAGACGGTCGTCGTCTCCTGCGACGACGACGCCAAGACCGCCGTCATCTCGACACTCGAAGCCGGGGGCGCGTCGGTCTCGGACTTCGAGACCGACGAGGCGTCGCTGGAGGACCTGTTCCTGGCCTACACGGAGGACCGTGACGACTCGCCCGTGGGGGTGAAACAATGACGTGGCAGGCCATCGCGCACAAGGACTTTCAGGACGCCATCCGCTCGCGGTGGCTCCTGGCGCTGTCCGTGTTCTTCGTCGCGTTCATCGGCGGTGTGCCGGCCATCCTCTTCGGGTTCTACGCGCCCTCCGACGCGACGGCGTCGAGTCTGTTCGGCGCCGCCGGGTCGTTCCCCCTCCTCGGGTTGTCGCTCTCGTACTCGGGCGTCATCGCGTTCGTCGTCGCGTTCATCGCCCTGGTCTCCTCCCACGGGTCCATCATCGACGAGCGAGAGTCGGGGACGCTCAACCTCCTGCTGTCGCTGCCTCACTCACGGCGCGACGTCGTCGTCGGGAAAGTCGTCGGGCGGAGCGTCGTGGTTACCCTGCCCGTGCTCGCGGGGTACCTCGTCGCCATCGTGGCGCTCCTGGTCACGGGCACGACGGTGGAGTTCGGGACGCTGCTCCCGGCCATCGCGCTCACCGTCCTGGTCGCCACGGCGTTCGTCGCCATCGGCGTGGGCCTCTCTGCGTCCGCCGAGTCGAACCGGCAGGCGACGCTCGGCATCTTCGGCCTCTACTTCCTGCTGGCGTTCCTGTGGTCGCTCGTCGCCCGCGGCCTCCCCGCCCTGCTCAACGCCATCGCGCGCCGCCTCCCGGGCGTCTCCCCGATGGAGTCGCTGGCGGTGGTGAAGTTCCGAATGTTCGTGAAGTACCTGAACCCGCTCAGGGCCTACGAGACGCTCGTCGCCCAGGTGTTCTTCGGCGACGTCGTCCAGGCCCGGCTCCTGAAAGCCGGATTCGGCGAGCAACTCGTCCTCAACCCCGCGCTCAAGCAGTCCGTCCCGTTTTACTTCTCGGGCTGGTTCATCTTCCTCGTCCTGCTGCTCTGGATCGTCGTGCCGCCGGCCCTCGGGTACGCCTCGTTCCGCGAGGCCGACCTCTGACCGCGTCGCCGGGTGGTTCGCCTCGACGGTGGCTGCCGCCGGGGCGGTTCCCGTGGATGATAATGGCCACGTGATGCTAAATACTGGAATCGCGTAGGAGTGGCGTACGGGAACCTGCGAAACGGCGCCGGAGGGGTCCGGCGGGGGTTGGCGGTCCCGGGGGAGATAACAGATGGTTTCGATTCCGACGCTGGCAGACGTCCGGCGTGCAGTGGTTTCGCTGTTCACGCCGGCCCGAGACCCGGCACCCTCGAGGCGCCTCGGCGGCGGTCACGGGGCTCTCGTCGCACTCGCGGGCCTGGCTATCGCGCTCCTGACGCTGACGACCTGGCACGCCTACACGCAGACGGTCCCTGACCTCGTCGGCGAGCGTGACGTCGGGACGCTTCCGCTCGCCCTGGAGACGGTCGAGATGCTGACACTCGTCGTCACCCCCGTCTGGCTGCTGTACGCTACCCGCCGACTGGCCGCGGTCGACCTGACTGGCGCCGAGCGGTGGCTGGTCGTCAGGTGGACAGCCCTGGGTTCGGCGACCATCCCCGTGTTCGTCGGCGGCGTGATGACGAAGGGTGTCATCATGGGGCTGGCCATCGACCCGACGCCCGCGCTGGAGGTCCTCCTCCTCGGAGCGACCCTCGGCAGCGTCGGCGGATTCCTGACCGGGTGGTACAACGCGACCGCCTCCCGCCGGACCCGCCAGCTGGCCGCCCGGCGCGACGCGCTCGAATTCACGAACAAACTCCTCCGGCACCACGTCCTCAACGGCGTCAACGTCATCGACGGGTACGCGGACGCGCTCGAATCGACCGCCGACGCCGACGAATGCGACCACCTGGCGACCATACGCCACCAGTCCGCGCGAATCGCCACGCTGGTCGAGAACGTCGGCGTGGTCGGGCGGGCGCTCGGCGATTCGGGGGCCCTCGAACCCGTCGACCTCTCCGCGACCCTGGAGGCCCGACTGGACGTCGCCCGGCGCGAACACCCGCAGGCTGACATCCGGTCGACGCTCCCGACGGACCTGTTCGTCCTCGGAACCGACCACCTGGGGGCGGTGTTCGACAATCTCCTCGACAACGCCGTCGAGCACAACGACGCCGGTACGCCACGCGTCACCGTCACCGCGACGACGGACAACGGATACGTCCACGTGCGCGTCGAGGACAACGGGCCGGGGATTTCAGAGCGCATGCGCGATTGCCTCTTTCGACCCCGCGAGACGGGTGACGCCGGATTCGGGCTCTACCTCGTCGACACCCTGGTTTCGAGCTACGGGGGATTCGTCGACGTCCCGGACCCCGAGCCGCCCGGCTTCTCTATCGTCGTGTCGCTTCCGGTCGTCGACACCCCCGCCGGACCCTCGGCCCGGACCGTGACGCGGAGGGCTTGAGTGCCCGTCTGGCGGGTCGGCCCCTTCGAGGTCGGTCAGGACGTCTCCGGCGGGTAGTCGACCCCGTGGTCTGCGAGCAGCGCCTCGAAGGCCGCTTCGTCCAGTTCCGGCACGTCGTTCGACTCGGCCGCGTCGCGCTTAGTCCGACCGGGGTCGTCGCCGACGACGAGGTAGTCCGTGTTCCCCGAGACGCTGCTCGTGGCGCTCCCCCCGTGTCGCTCGACGAGCTGTCGGGCCGCCTCGCGCGTCACCGACAGGCTCCCGGTGAAGACGAACGTCAGGCCCTCCAGTTCGTCCGCGGCCGACGTTTCGACGGGTTCCGGCTCGACGCCGGCGGCCCGGAGGTCCGCGATTGCCCTCCGGTTCTCCTCGGTCTCGAAGAACTCCCGAATCTTTCGGGCGACGGTCGGCCCGACGTCCTGGACCGCCTGGAGGTCCGCCTCCCCGGCGTCCATCACCGAGTCCAGGTCGCCGAACGTCAGGGCGAGCGCCCGGGCCGTCGCCTCGCCCACGTCGGGAATGCCCAGCGCCGCGAGGAAGTCCGACAGCGGCGGCGACTTCGCGGCGTCGAGCTCCGCGAGGAGGTTCCGGGCGCTCTTCTCGCCCCACCTCTCCAGGTCGGTCAGCGAGTCGACGTCGAGGTGGTAGAGGTCGGCCAGGCTCTCGACCAGTCCCGCGTCGACGAGCTGCCGGACCCGCTTCTCGCCGAGTCCTTCGATGTCCAGTCCCGTCCTGCTCCCGTAGTGGACGACGGTCCGCTCTAACTGCGCCTCGCACCCGAGTCCCCCGGTGCAGTACGCTATCGGCCCGTCCCGCTCGACCGGGCTGTCGCAGACGGGGCACGTCTCGGGGAACTCGAAGTGCCCCTCGGCGGCCTTCTCCACGACGTCCGCCACCTCCGGGATGACGTCGCCCGCGCGTCGCACCCGGACGGTGTCGCCGACGCCGACGCCCAGGCGGGCCACCTCCTCCGGGTTGTGGAGCGAAGCCCGGGAGACGGTGACGCCGCCGACGTCGACCGGTTCGAGCAGGGCGACCGGGGTGAGTCGTCCCGTCCGACCCACCTGGACGACGACGTCGGTGACGGTGGTCACCTCGGACCGCGGCGGAAACTTGTAGGCGAACGCCCACCGGACCGACCGGGACGTGGCCCCGAGTTCGTCGCAGGTCTCGCGGTCGTTCACTTTGACGACGGTCCCGTCAATCTCGTAGTTCAGCGACTCGCGCTCGTTCACGAGTTCGTCGCGGTAGTCGATGGCCGCCTCGACGTCCCGGACGTGCCTGGCCCGGCCGCTGGTCGGGAGGCCCCACTCGCGGAACGCGTCGAGGGTCGCCCGGTGAGTTTCGGGCGCGTCGCTGGCGTCGAGCACCTCGTAGAAGAACGCGGCGAGCGGTCGCTCCGCCACCACCGACGGGTCGAGTTGCCGGAGCGTCCCGGCGGCGGCGTTCCGGGGATTCGCGAACGGGTCGTCGCCGCGTTCGACCCGCTCCCGATTGTACTCGCGGAACGCGTCTTTCGGCATGTACACCTCGCCCCGGACCGCGAGGAATTCCGGCGGGTCGCCCCGCAGCCGGAGCGGAACCGACCCGATGGTCCGCACCTGTGCGGTCACGTCGTCGCCGCGCTCACCGTCGCCGCGAGTGGCCGCCCGCTCATAGCGCCCGCCTTCGTAGACGACTTCGAGCGAGAGCCCGTCGTACTTCGGTTCGCAGACGTACTCGACGTCGCCAACCGCGTCCCGGACGCGCCGGTCGAACTCCCGGACCTCGTCGGCGTCGACGCTCTGGTCGATAGAGAGCATCGGCGCCTCGTGGGCGACCGTCTCCAGTTCGTCGACGGGTTCGCCGCCGACTCGCTGGGTCGGACTCCCGTCGGCGTCCAGGTCGAACGCAGACTCCAGTTCCTCGAGCCGGCCGAACAACCGGTCGTAGGTCCCGTCGGAGATGACGGTGTCGGCCTCCAC